>JACQWA010000058.1 GCA_016209425.1 Candidatus Rokuibacteriota bacterium | reverse complement strand
GCTACTCCTCTCAGTGATAATCCTCGTAATCGACGGAATCTGCATCCTTACCAACGAACTTGAACGTCACCCGCCAGTTGCCATTTACCGATACCGCCCACGTGCCCTTGCGGTCACCCTTGAGCGGATGAAGGTCCAGTCCCGGAAGTGCCATATCTCGTGGGGCAGTGGCGGCGCTCAAGCGGCCCAAGATCAGGCGCAGCCGTTCGGCATGTTGTGCCTGGATGCCGGCCTTTGAGCCGGTCTCGAAAAACCTGGCCAACCCCTTGTGCTTGAACCCGCGAATCACCCCAATCAGTGTAACCCAAAACGTTACAGATCACAAGACGCCGAACGCGGCGGCGGATGAGCCGCCGGACCCGAAGCGCGCTCGCGGTGAGCTTCATCGTCAACCCTCCACTGTTCTTCCCGGATCGGCCTGGTCAGGGGATGCCGTCTTCGAGCTCAAGGCTCCCACCGCGCTGGAAGTGACCATCACTGTCGCAACGTCCTCGTAGGACACACCCGCCTCTTTGGTCTCTTGGCGCGAACGACCCTTGAATCAGGCCGATCTTCCTTTCCAGGACTTGGTGGTAGGGGATGTTCCGGGGCAAGCTGATCGTGGAGTGACCGCTCCTCCGCTCACGCACCTGCCATAGATCCCTGGGGAACTCTCGTCCCTGTGGGGCGGCAATGCCCGCGCCGCAGACGGCCCATCCCGCGTAAGTCATTGATTCTTGGAGAACCTCTGTGGCACGACCATTGCTGCTTTCTTGATCTGGCCCATTCCTCCTTTCGGCGGGGGAAGAGAGGAGCGAAGGGAGACCAGGGAAATGACCGAGCGTCGCTCTCAGGAACGTTTGGAACGCTGCGGTGGTCTGATGAAGGCCGCCGGGATTGACGTCCTCCTGCTCGCCAAGCCGGCCAATATGTTCTACCTCACCGGGGACGGGCGGCTCTGCGCCTACGCCATGGTCAGCCAGGACGGGAAGGTCGCCCTGGGCGTGCCCACGACGGACGTGGAGGACGTGAGGCGGCTCGCCCGTTTCGACCGGATCGTGGGGTTCGAGGACGAGGTGGGCATGATCCACTCCATCGCCCACTCCTTCGAGCAGTTCGGCATCCGGGAGGGCGTCGTCGGCCTCGAGTACACCTTCCTCACCCAGTCCATGCTGGGAATGCTCACGCACCCCCACGGCAAGCCGGAGAAGGTGAGGGTCGCCGACTGCACCCATATCCTCTCCGAGCTGCGCATGGTGAAGGAAGCAGGGGAGCTCGAGCGAATCGGGGCGGCGGCCAAGGTCGGCGAGGCAGGGATGAAGGCGGCCGTGGAGGCCGTGAAGCCGGGCCTGACGGAGAGTCAGATCGCGGCGGAGGCCGAGTACGCGATGCGCCAGGCGGGCGCCGAGGGGTTCTGGCGCACGTATGTCTCCTCGGGCCCGCGCACCAACATTGCCCACGGGCTCCCCTCGCATCGCCGGCTGATTCCCGGTGATCTGGTGATGATCGACCTCCATCCCATCGTCAATGGCTACAGCGCCGATATGTGCCGGACCGTCTGCATCGGCAGGCCGACAGCCGGGCAGCAGGCCGCTTTCGATCTCTACCTCCGGGCACAGCAGGCGACGATCGCCAGGGTCAGGGCGGGCGTCGGCATGGTCGAGCTGGAAGAGACCATGCACGCGCCGCTCAAGACGGCGGGACACGGGGAGCACATCTTCGGGCCGCCCATCCACGGCGTGGGCATCGAGTTCGAGGAGGCGCCGCTGCCCCCGGGCCACGCCTTCTTCCACGGGGAAAAGGCGCCCCCGCCGCTCCCAGCCAACGTCGTCCTGGCCGTCGGCAACTGCGGGCTCTACGCGGGCCCCTGGGGCGTGCGGGTCGAAGATACGGTGGTCGTCGGCAGCGAGGGACCTCTCGTGCTGACCAACTACCCCAGGTCCCTGGGGACGCAGCCGGCGCGCGAAGGGACGAGACGCTGAGTAGACGAGGCCCGCCGGGACGAGCCCACGCGCTCGATTGTGGTGAGCTTTCACGAACCCTGATCGGCGTCATATGGCATGGATCTCCTCTGGCGGAAACTGGGAGGGACCATTCACCAACCACGGAGGGGATCATGATGAGGGATCTTTCACACGCGGCCGCGACGGCAATGCTCCGCCATGAGCACGAGGTCATCCTGAGGGCGCTGACGCTCCTGGAGCGAGTCGGCCAGGGCCTCGAGGCGGGACCGCCCGTGGATCGGGCTGCCCTGACCTGGCTCATTGACTTCTTTCGCACCTTCGCCGACCGCTGCCACCACGGCAAGGAAGAACAGCATCTCTTTCCGGCCCTGGAGCGTCATGGCGTTCCCCGGGAAGGGGGTCCGCTGGGCGTCATGCTCCAGGAGCACGAGGATGGCCGGGCGTTCCTTCGCGCGACGACGCAGGGGGACGACCGGGCCAGGGCGGAGGCCGTTCGGGGCTACGTCGCCCTCCTTCGCGCCCACATCGACAAGGAGAATGAGATCCTCTTTCCGATCGCGGAGCAGGTCCTGGCCGAGGAGGAGCAGCGCGTGCTCGCCCAGGCCTTCGAAGCGGTCGAGCAGGTGGTGGTGGGCCCGGGCATCCACGAGCGGCTCCTGGCCAAGCTGGCCGAGCTCGAAGGGAAGTAGGCCGGAGGGCGCCGAGGTCTGGCGGGTCGAGATCGGGAGGGTCTGATGGCGGTTGCCCATCGGCGGATGCCGTTCATGGCCCTGGGGGGGCTCTCGCTCCTGGCGGCCCTCTGGGCCGGGCTGATCCGCCTGGGCTGGCCGCTGCCCGTGGTCGCTTCGACCGTCCCCCCTCACCACGGCCCTCTCATGGTGGCGGGCTTTCTGGGCACGGTCATCGGCCTGGAGCGGGCCGTCGCCCTCCGGCGCCGCTGGCCCTACGGGGCGCCCCTCCTTGCCGGACTGGGGGGCTTGGCCCTGCTCGTCGGTTTGCCCGTCCACGTGGGGCACGGCCTCACGGCGGCGGGCGGCGTCTTCCTGATCGCCGTCTTCGCGGTTCTCTACCGCCGGCAGCCCGCGCTGTATCTGGCGACCATGGGGCTGGGAGCCGTGGTCTGGCTCGTGGGAACACTGCTCTGGCACGGTGGCTCTCCCCTCTATCGGGTGGCCCCGTGGTGGATCGGCTTCCTGGTTCTCACGATCGCCGGAGAGCGGTTGGAGCTGTCCCGCCTGCTGAGCCTCTCGGCCTCCCGCCGCGCCGGGTTCGTCGTGGCCGTCGGCGTGTTCGTGCTGGGGCTCCTTGCCGGGCTCTTCGCCCCCGACCTCGGCGTTCGACTGAGCGGGATCGGAATGGTCGCGCTGGCCCTCTGGCTGCTCGGGCACGACATCGCCTGGCGCACCCTTCGCCAGCCGGGTCTCCCGCGCTACATGGCGGCGTGCATGCTCTCCGGCTACGTCTGGCTTGGCGTCGGCGGCCTTCTCTGGCTCGGCTTCGCCGATCTGTTCACCGCCGGTCCTCGCTACGACGCCATGCTTCATTCGATCTTCGTGGGGTTCGTCTTTTCCATGATCTTCGGCCATGCCCCCATCATCCTCCCGTCGGTTCTCGGGATCGCCCTGCCATTTCGGAACGCCTTTTACGGCCATCTGGCGTTGCTCCACCTCTCCTCGTTGATCCGGATCGGGGGCGACCTCACAGGGGGGATGCCGGCAGCCAAATGGAGTGGTCTCGGGAACGTGCTGGCGATTCTTCTCTTTCTGGCAAACAGCGTCCGGGCGGCGAGGCTCGGTCAGAAGGAGTGAGGAATGGATGCGACGAAGGAGCAGATCCTGGAGGCGTTGAGACAGGTCTCTGATCCCGAGATCCCCGTGGACATCGTCAACCTGGGGCTCGTCTACGACGTCGCGGTCCAGGCGGGCGAGGGGCGCGTCAGGATGACGATGACTTCTCCCGGCTGCCCCGTCGGGGAGTTCCTCGCCAGGGAGGTGGAGCGGGCGATCATGAAGCTCCCCGGCGTGGAGACGGTCTCCGTGGAACTCGTCTGGGAGCCGCCGTGGACCCCCGAGAAGATGAGCGCCGAAGCCAGGCAGAAGTTGGGCTGGCGCTAACCCCCCTCACCCTTGAGGGGGTCTCGCGCTATTTCCCGCCGTTCTTCTTCCGCAGGTAGACCGCCCGGCCCGCCCAGACCACGCCCACGACGGCCAACACCATCAGCGGGCCGGTATACAGCATGAAGTTGGTGCGGGCCGTCGTCCGATGCTCCGTCCTGAGCCGCTCGGCCTCGTCCCGGATGCGGCTCGAGTGCCCCGTCACCTCGGCGTAGCCGTACCACCAGGCGTAGTCCGGGCTCATGTGGAAAGCGCCCTTGTAAGACTTGAGGTTGGCGAAGAAGAACATGTCGAAGTACTCGCGCTCGACCGGCCGGACGTCGTAATAGAGCCCGGCGGGCCAGAAGGTCCCGCCCGGGACATCCTCCACCGCGGTGTAGCGCGGCCCGGGAAGGAGCCCCGCCGAGAGCGCCCGTCGGTGGGGCTCGATGATCTTGTCCTTGTACAGCCCGCGCAGCGTCTCGCGCGCCTCGAAGACGAGGGCGTCACCCATGAGCTTGTGGGCGTCGGCCCCCTCCAGGTAGTCCCGCGCCTTCACCTCCGCGTGGCACGTGAGGCAGACCTTGACCATCTCGCTGCGCTTGGCGCGGTTCTCGGGGGTCTTCGTGATGTCCTCCAGCTGGCCCAGGGCCGGCTGCACCCCCATCCCCCAGACGATCTTCCGCGTCATGTTGTGGCTGACCGAGCGCTTGCCGTCCGGGCCGATGTAGAGCATGTGGCAGTAGGCGCAGGTGGGGGCGTTGTAGAACGCCTCCGTCATCGGCTTCGACCAGTCCCACTTCTGGCCGTCGGTCAGGTAGATCGCGCCGTGCTTGGAGGTGGAGTAGGCCTCCCAGTTCGGATGGTCGGGGCCCATGTGGCAGGTCATGCACGCCTCGGCCCGTCGCGCCTCCGCCGGGTCGAAGCGGTGGCGGGTATGGCAGGCGATGCAGCCGTTGCGGTAGGTAAGGCTCGAGAGATCCGTGTACTGCTTCTGCTTGTCGTCCCAGTAGGGCTCGTCGGTGGCGCCGGCCTGGGCATGGCAGGGATCGCACCCCATCTCCATGACCTTCCGCGGCATCTGGGCGTAGTGGGGGACCTTGATGTTGCGCTCCCAGTTCCCGCCGATGCCGGCCGGCCCCGGCCCGTAGGAGTGGCCAAGGTCGGTCACGTGCTCTTTGTAGATCTCGGCGTGGCAGGCCGCGCAGACCTTCTCCGACACCCGCCCGCGGACCTGGGTGATCACGGTGTGGTTGGTGCCGTGGCAGACCGCGCAGGAGTTGGCCTCGGGGGTGGTCCTGGGGATCCGGGGGTTCTGGCGCCCCGGCTTGAACATGGCCGAGGAGTCGTACTGAGCGGCGAGGATCGGGTTCCACTTCCTGTGGCACTCCATGCAGGAGGCGGCGGTCTGTTCCCCCTTCGGAGGATCCGTGAGCTTGTCGCGCTTGACGGTCAGCGTCTTGAGATAGGCGTGGATCTTCTGGAGCTGCTCGTCGGTCACGTTGGCGGCCGGGAAGGGGGGCATCTGGCCGCGCGGGGCCCGCACCTGCTGTCTCAACTGATCAAACGACAAAGGCGTATTGGCCAGGTCCGGTCCGGCCCCGCCGTGGGCGCCCACCCCGTGGCAGCCGATGCATCCCTTCTGGATGTAGAGCTGCTCGCCTTCGTCGGCGGCCCATGCCTGCGCGACCAGGATCAGCACCCCCGCCAGACCACCGACTAACGCTCGCATAGCGTCCCCCCCGGTTTCGAGCAGCCCCACTCTCGACCCGGCCGCGCGTTTTGTCAACCGGGTCGGGGCCTGTCATGGACCCGCCCTCGTATGACCTGGGTCATAGGCCCGCACGCCTGCCCCGTCCTAGGGTAGAAGCATCGCAGAGACAGCCTTATTCACTTCAACGGGAGGGCGCGCGATGGCGGAGAAAGAGGAGCAGAAGGAAAAGGTCCCGCTGGCCCAGGTGATCTTCGACAACATCTTTTTCCTGCTCATCTTGGGGATCGTGGTCCCCGTGGTCTTCTACACGATCTGGGGGCTCCTCGAGATTGCCAGCATCCCACTCGCCAAATAGGAGGGCGCCATGAGCATCCAGACTCTCAAGGGCGTCTGGTGGAAGAAGGTCGACGCGAGCGAGAAGCTCTGGCTGGGGATCGCCCTCGTCTGGTGCCTGATCCTCTTCGCCATGATGCCCCTCTGGCACCTCAAGGGCGGGCAGAACCCCTCCTTCGAGACCTACCGGACCACCGCCGCCAGCTATCAGGCGAAGGTGGATGCGCTGGTCGGAAAGGCGAAGGTCGGCGAGGAAAAGGGGATCCCGGTCGTCGCCCCCGATCCGAAGGAAGACGTCTACATGCTGGGACGGCTCTGGCAATGGTCCCCGGTGCTCAAGCTCAAGAAGGGCCAGACCTACCGCCTCCACCTCTCCTCGATGGATCTGGTCCACGGCTTTTCCATCTTCCCCCTGAACCTGAACTTCATGGTGCTCCCCGGTTACGACTACGTGCTCACGGTGACCCCGACCACGGCCGGGGAATTCTACGTCGTCTGTAACGAATTCTGCGGGATCGGCCACCATCAGATGGTCGGCAAGATCCTCGTCGAGTAAGGAGGGGACGCCATGGCAGCGGTCTTTCGCACCTGGCGGGGCGTCTGGTGGGCTTCCTGGTGCTCCTCGCCGCCGTTTCCTGGGGGCTGGGAGCCCTGGCCGCTTATCCGCTGGCGCTGTCGACCCCCGACGCAGCCGTGTTGAAAATCGCCTTCAAGCACGTGGCGGCGTTCGAGCAGGTCGCGCGCGAGCGATCCCGGGAGGAGCTCGAGAAGCTCCCGTACCACATGCGGCCTCAGAGCCAGGAACGAGCCCGGACGGGAACGCGCGTGGCCACCGTCGTCAGGCTGGAGCTGAACGGCCGGCCGCTCCTGGAAAAGACCTATCGCCCGAGCGGGTTTCGTCATGACGGGCCGACCTTCGCCTACGAGGAGCTCGCCGTGCCGGCGGGGCGTCACCTCCTGGAGGCCACGCTCACCGACGCCGTCGGGAGGGCAGGAGACAATGGGGCCGGCCGCCGGTGGCGGCTCCGAGAGGAAGTCGAGATTCATCCGCGCCGGGTGCTCCTGGTCGATTTTCAGAGGAAGCCGGGCTTACCGTCAGGTAGTTCCTTCAATCTCTCGCCTGCCTCGGCTCGCCGTCGGTCTTCCCCGTTGGTCCGGCACGGATTCTGCTATGCTGCCCTCCTGGGTCCCCCTCGCCCTGCCGGTCCGACCGGGCCCCATTCGGGCCAGGGTCCCCCATGGCGTTAGAAACTCACTTATGGTAAAAATGGTGGACGAAGAGGGAGCGATGGACCTGGACGAGCTCCTGGCCAATACGGCTGATGGGGTCTGCGCTGTCACCCCCGAGGGGAAGATTGTTCTCTGGAATCGCTCGGCCGAGAAGATCCTCGGCCACTCGGCCCGGGAGGTGCTCGGCCGGCCGTGCTGCGACGTCTTCGTCGGGCAGGACGCGGCCGGGAACCGGCTCTGCTACCGGGGTTGCCACGTCCAAACCCTCGTGAAGATGGGGGAGCCGGTCCAGCACTTCGACATGGCGACCCGCACCAAGGCCGGCAAGCCCGTCTGGCTCGATGTCAGCATCTTGGCAGTCCCGGGCTCCCGGAACGATCTGCAGACCACCGTCCACCTCTTCCGCGACTCGACCGCCTCCCACGAGATGGAGGCACTGCTCCGCGAGCGGATGACCCAAGCCAAGCCGGTCGCCCCCCCGCCGGGGGACCAGTCCACCCCGCTCACCCGCCGGGAGCTCGAAATCCTTCGGCTGATGATGACCGGGGCGAACACCAAGACGATGGCGGCCAAGCTCAACGTGAGCCCGGCCACGGTCCGAAACCACGTCCAGAATGTCTTTGGCAAGCTTGGTGTTCACAGCCGGCTCGAGGCTGTGGCCTACGCGACCACTCGGGGCCTCCTCTAGCCCGAATTATGAACATCATTCGGGCCAGTCACCGAAAATCGCATGGAATCCCAATATCCCCACGTCGTTTCACCCTCTCGGCTTCATCGGACCGCCCTGACCTGCACACCGGAGTGTCCGAGAACGGGGAGCAGGGGTAATCCAGGTCAGCTGAGCGTGCCGGATCCTCCCCCAGCGGCCGTGGTGCAATCATCGGCGACGGAGACGGGTGCCCACGCCGGAGGCGTGGGTGGGCGCCCGAAGCTCCAGGTCCAGGGCGTCCACATCAACTTCGGGGGGGTCAAGGCTCTCCAGGGGGTGAGCCTGGACCTTCTGGACAGGGAGATCCTGGCGATCATCGGGCCCAACGGGGCCGGAAAGACCACCCTGATCAATTCGGTCAGCGGCGTCTATCACCCCTCGCCCGGCCGGATCGTGCTGGACGGCGAGAACATCACCTATCATTCTCCCGCGCGCATCGCCGCGCTCGGCGTGGCCCGGACCTTTCAGAACGTCGCGCTCTTCAAGGGCATGACGGTGCTGGAGAACCTGCTGGTCGGTCGGCACCTTCACATGCGGTCCGGGGCCCTTGCCTCCGGGCTCTACTGGCAACTGGCCCAGCGGGAGGAGATCCGGCACCGCGCGGTGGTGGAGCGCCTGATCGATTTCCTGGAGATCACCCACATCCGCAACGCGCTGGCGGGGACCCTCCCCTACGGTCTTCAGAAGCGGGTGGAGCTGGGCCGAGCCCTGGCCATGGAGCCACGGGTCCTCCTGCTGGACGAGCCGATGGCGGGCATGAACATGGAAGAAAAGGAGGACATGGCCCGCTTCATCCTCGACGTCAACGACGAGTGGGGGTTCCCCACGATCCTGATCGAGCACGACATGGGCGTGGTCATGGACATCTCGAATCGGGTCGTCGTGCTCGACCACGGGGAAAAGATCGCCGAGGGGTCTCCCGGTCACGTGCGCGGAGATCCCCTCGTGATCAGCGCGTACCTCGGTGAGGAAGCCGCCGCCTGAGGAGGAAACGTCGGACGTGACCCAGGCGAGAGACACCCTGCCTAAGCTCTTGCTCCAGCGGGCCCAGCACCGCGGCGGGCGGGACCCAGCCATCCGGGAAAAGGAGTTTGGGATCTGGCAGAGCTACAGCTGGGCCGAGTACCTGGCCAACGTGCGGGCGTTCGCCCTCGGTCTGGCGCGCCTGGGCGTCCAGCGGGGCGACAAGCTGGCGATCATCGGCGACAACCGTCCCCAGCTCTACTGGGCGCTCGTGGCGGCCGAGGCCGTGGGGGGGATTCCCGTCCCCGTCTACCAGGACGCCATCGCCCCGGAGATCCAGTACGTCATCGATCACTCCGACTCCAAAGTGGTGGTGGCAGAGGACCAGGAGCAGGTGGACAAAATCCTCGAGTTGAAGGACAAGCTCCCGGGCGTGGAGCACGTCATCTTTGATGACCCGAAGGGGATGCGCCACTACGCCTTCCCCTTCCTCCGGAGCTTCGCCCAGGTCCAGGAGCTGGGCCGGGAGATGGACAACGCGCGCCCGGCCTATTTTTCTGAAGAGGTGGCGAAGGGCGCGGGCGAGGATGTGGCCATCATCAACTACACCTCCGGGACGACGGGGTTCCCCAAAGGCGTGATCCTGACCCACCGGAACCTCATCGCCACGGCCGAGAATCTCCTCAAGGTGGACCGGGTGGGTAAGGCGGACCAGCTCATGGCGTACCTGCCGATGGCCTGGATCGGGGACACGTTCTTCTCCGTGGTCGTGTCGTTCGTGACCGGCGCGTGCGTGAACTGTCCGGAGGATACCACCACCGTCCGGCACGATTTCCGGGAGATCGGCCCCACGGTGACCTTCGCCCCGCCACGGATCTGGGAGAACCTGCTCTCGCAAGCGCAGGTGAAGATCGAGGATGCCGACTGGCTGAAGCGCCGGCTCGCCCACGGGCTCCTTCCCGTTGCGATGCGGGTGGCGACCCTCGGGATGGAGGGCAAGCCGGTCCCCTGGTCGCTCCGTCTGCTCATGGGGCTGGGCAAGTGGCTGGTCTTCGCCCCTCTCCGCGACCAGCTCGGGCTCCGGCGGCTCAGGTGGGCGACGACCGGCGGCGCGCCCATGGGGCCCGAGGTGCTCCAGTTCTTCCGCGGGATCGGGGTCAACCTGAAGCAGATCTACGGGCTTACCGAGTCCTCTGCGCCGGCCACGCTCCAGCGCGACGGGGCGGTCAAGGCGGACAGTGCCGGTCCGCCGATCCCCGGAGTCGAGGTGTCGATCAGCCCCGGGGGAGAGGTCCTGCTGCGGGCCCCGGGCCTCTTCACGGGCTACTACAAGGACCCCGAGGCGACGGCGCGAACGCTGCGAGAGGGCTGGCTGGCGACGGGCGACGCGGGCTTCCTGGACCCCGACGGCCATCTCGTGATCATCGACCGGGCCAAGGACGTCTCCCACCTGCTCGATGGGTCCGTGTTTGCTCCCCAGTACATCGAGAACAAGCTGAAGTTCAGCCCGTACGTCAAAGAAGCGGTGGCGGCGGGACACGAGCGACCGTACGTCGCTGCGATGATCAACATTGACACGGAGGTCGTGGGGAACTGGGCCGAGCGGCGGGGCATCCCCTACTCGGGCTACGCCGATCTCTCGCAGAATCCGCAGGTGTACGAGCTTATCCACCGGGAGGTCCAGCGGGTGAACCGGACCCTGACGCCTGCCCTCCGCATCCGGCGGTTCGTCCTCCTTCACAAGGAGCTGGACCCCGACGACGCCGAGATCACCCGGACCCGGAAGCTGCGCCGGCGGTTCGTCAATGAGAAGTACGGAACGATCATCGACGCCCTTTACGATCACGGGGCGCGCGAGGTCCAGGTCAAGGCCGTCGTCACCTACGAGGATGGCCGGACGTCTGAGACGGAGCGCTCGCTCAACCTCCTGGACGTCGCGGAGGCCTAGGGCGTGTCGGGCGATCTGCTCTTCGGGGTCGAGCTGGCCGTCAGCGGGTTGCTGGTCGGGGTCATGTACTCGCTGGTGGCCCTCGGGTTCGTCCTGATCTTCAAGTCCTCCGGCATCTTCAACTTCGCCCAGGGCGCGATGACCCTGTTCGCCGCGCTCGCCCTTGTCGGGTTCCTGCCGCGGCTGGGGATGGGGGTCTCCATTCTGGCGGTCCTCGCCGTCATGGTGGCGCTCGCGTTTGCGGTTGAGCGGGTCGTCCTCCGTCCCCTGGTGGCCCGGCCCCCGCTCGCGCTCTTCATGGCCACGATCGGGCTGGGGTTCTTCCTCGAGGGGCTGGCGCAGGCGATCTGGGGGACGCAGCCCAAGGGCCTGGACATCGGCATCCCGGATACCCCCTACGTGGTGGGAGGCCTCCTTCTCAGCCGGCTCGACCTGGCGGGAGCGGCCGCTGCGGGGGTGCTGGTGCTGGGGCTCATCGTGTTCTTCCAGAAAACCACCCTCGGCCTCGGCCTCCGGGCGGTGTCCGACGACCACGAGGCGGCGCTCTCGGTGGGGATTCCGCTGGGGAGGGCGTGGGCCGTGACCTGGGCCATCGCCGGGGTGGTGGCCGTGGTCGCGGGGGTTCTCTGGGGGAGCCGGCTCGGGGTCCAGTTCAGCCTCTCCCTGGTGGCGCTCAAAGCCCTGCCGGTTCTCATTATCGGCGGCATCGAGAGCATCCCGGGCGCTATCCTGGCCGGGCTGATCGTCGGGGCCGCCGAGCGGCTGGCGGGGGGGTTCATCGATCCTCTGGTCGGCGGCGGGGTGAAGGACTTCTCCCCGTACCTGCTGGCCATGATCTTTCTCATCTTCCGGCCGTATGGGCTGTTCGGCCGCGAGATCATCGAGCGCGTGTAGCCATGATCTACCGGGAGTGCGGGATCTATCGCACCTCGTACGCCAAGGACATGGCGCTCTTCCCGATCCCGCTGGATCGGTGGGCGACGTACGCCATTGCGGCCGCTGCCTTCCTCGCCGTGCCGCTCCTCGCCAGCGACTACTGGATCGGCGGTCTCATCGTCCCGTTCCTCTGCTTCGCGCTGGCGGCCCTCGGGCTCAACTTCCTCACCGGCTACGCGGGGCAGCTTTCCCTCGGACACGCCGCGTTCATGGGGGTGGGAGCCTATGCGGCCCTGATCCTCTACGCCCGCTACAGCGCTCCCCTCCTCCTGAGCCTCCTGGGCGCGGGGCTCGTGGCCGCCGGGGTGGGCGTCCTCTTTGGCACACCGTCCCTCAGAATCAAAGGCTTCTACCTGGCGGTCTCCACGCTCGCGGCGCAATTCATCATCGAGTGGGTGATCACGCACGTGAAGTGGATCGGCGGGGGCGTCTACGCCACCATCGACACGCCGCCCCTTCGGATCATGAACTGGTGGCTCATCGATACCCCGGTCGAGAAGTACTACCTGACGCTGGCCGTGGTGGTGGCGCTCACCGTCTTCGGGAGGAACCTGGTCCGGAGCCGGGTCGGCCGGGCGTGGATGGCGATCCGGGACCGGGACGTCGCGGCGGAGATCATGGGGATCTCGCTCTTCCGCTACAAGCTCCTGGCCTTCGCAGTCAGCTCCTTTTACGCGGGCGTGGCGGGGGGGCTCATCTCCTTCACCTACTACGCGGCGGCCAACGTCGAGGAGTTCAACCTCTTCCTTTCCTTCCGGCTCCTCGGGATGATCATCATCGGGGGGATGGGGAGCATCCTGGGCTCGTACCTCGGGGCGGGGTTCATCGTGTTGTTGCCGATCTTCATCAGCCAGTTCCTGGGCGGCGTCGGCAAGGTGGTCGGGCGGCTCGTCACGACCGACCTCCTGGCCAACGTGGAGCTGATGGTGTTCGGAGGACTCATCATCTTCTTTCTGATTGTGGAGCCCCTGGGCTTGGCGCGGCTGTGGCGAACCCTGAAAGATTACCTGCGACTGTGGCCGTTCCCGTACTGAGATCCTGCGCGGATGGTTTGCAGGGCCCTGCGGGGGGCCGGGCAAGGAGGTGAGGTGAAGGCGAGGCCACGCGAGTGGCATGAGAAGAAGGTCACCTGGCGGACCAGAGGGAGGAACGACGAATGGCGAAGCGATTAGGATTGGTGACGCTGGCCTTGCTGCTTGTCGGCGGCGCGCTCGCGCTCATCCCGTCGGCGGCCGCGGCGCAGGACAAGACGGTGTGGATCCCCATGCTCTGCTACCGGACTGGTCCGTACGCGCCCGGCGGGAGCGGGTTCTGCGGCGGAAAGGAGGACTATTTCGCCCTGGTCAACGCGAAGGGGGGCGTGGAAGGGGTGAAGATCCGCTTTCAGGAGTGCGAGACGGCCTACGATACCGCGCGCGGGATCGAGTGCTACGAGCGAAACAAGGAGGGAGCCCTCGTGATCTACCCCCACAGCACCGGGATCATGTACGCCCTGCTCGAGCGGGCAACCCGGGACAAGATCCCGCTCTCCCACATCGGGTATGGCCGGGCCGACGCGGCCGACGGGACCACCTTCCCCTACGCGTTTCCGTTCATCTCGACCTACTGGTCCCTCGCGTCGGCGAAGGTCCGGTTCATCGCCCAGCGGGAAGGGGGGGAGGACAAGCTCAAGGGAAAGAAGATCGCCCTCCTGTACATTGACATCCCGTACGGGCGGGAGACCATCCCGATCATGGAACGGCTCGCGCGCCGGTTCGGCTTTGAGTTCCGGGGCTTCCCGGTTCCTCCCCCCGGCCTGGAGCAAGGGGCGCAGTGGACCGACATCGCCCGGCGCTTCCGGGCCGACTGGGTGATCAACCGGAACTGGGGGGTTTCCTGCACAGTGCCGCTTCGCGAGGCGGCGCGCCTGGGCTTCACCCGGGAAAAGATCCTGGGGGTGTGGTGGTGCGGTTCGGAGGAGGACGTCGTGCCGGCGGGGGAGGCCGCCAAGGGCTACCTCAGCGCGGAGTTCAGCGGATCCGGCCGCGATTTCCCCGTGATCCAGGAGATCATCGAGAAGGTACACGGGGCGGGGAAGGGCAACATCGAGAAGGAGCGGATCGGCACCGCCTACTACAACCGCGGTGTGGTGGAGGCGGCCATCACGGTGGAGGCCCTGCGCGGGGCGATGAAGAAGTTCGGTTACCCGGTGAAGGGCGAGCACATGCAGTGGGCCATGGAGAACCTCAACATCACCGAGGCGAGGCTCAAGGAACTGGGGTTGTTGGGGTTGGTCCCGTCCTTGAAGACATCGCGGGAAGATCATGAGGGCGGGGGAGCCGCGAAATTCAAGCAGTGGGATGGGACCAAGTGGGTAGGCGTTTCGGAGTGGATCGCTCCCTACAAAGAGATCGTCTGGGAGGCCGTCAAGGAGTCCGCCGCGAAGTATCGGGCGGAGAAGAAGTGAAAGGCAGCAGCCCCACCCCTCTGCTCAAGGTCAACAACATCGAGGTCATCTATGACCACGTGATCCTGGTCTTGAAGGGGGTTTCGCTGGAGGTCCCGGAGGGGGGCATCGTTGCCCTCCTTGGGGCCAACGGCGCGGGGAAAAGCACGACCCTGAAAGCGATCTCCAACCTGCTGAGGGTCGAGCGCGGGGAGGTGACCAAGGGAACGATCGAGTTCGCCGGAGAGCGCATCGAGCGGAAGGACGCCGCGGCGGTCGTTCAACGGGGCGTCGTCCAGGTCATGGAGGGACGCCGCGTCTTCGAGCACCTGACCGTGGAGGAGAACCTCCTGACCGGCGCCTACTCCCGGCGGGATGGCAGGTCGGTCAAGCAGGATCTGGACCGGGTGTACAGCTACTTCCCCAAGCTGGCGGCCCGCCGGAGTATCAAGGCGGGCTATGTCTCGGGCGGTGAGCAGCAGATGCTGGCCATCGGGCGGGGCTTCATGGCCCGCCCACGGCTCATGCTCCTGGACGAGCCTTCCATGGGCCTGGCCCCCATGCTGGTCCGGGAAATCTTCGACATCGTGGCCCGGTTGAACCGGGAGGAGAAGGTCGCGATCCTCCTGGCCGAGCAGAACGCGGCCGGGGCGCTCCGGCTGGTCCAGTACGGCTACGTGATGGAGAGCGGGCGAGTCGTCCTCGATGGGGAGGCTTCGAAGTTACGCGACAACGAGGACGTCAAGGAGTTTTACCTCGGCCTGACGGGGGTGGGCCAGCGCAAGAGCTATCGCGATGTGAAGCACTATCGGCGGCGGAAGCGCTGGCTCTCCTGACCCCGGCGTAGCCCAGCCACGCTCCGATGATCGCTACCACCGCGAACGGCAGCACCGTCAGCAGCAACGCGCTCCAGTAAAACCCCCCGTTCAGCCCCTCTCCCCCGGGCCACCCGATGCAGACCGAGCAGGCCCGGGCCTCTACGGGGAGAAGCGCCAAGCCTGAGATGAGGATGGACCCTGCCCCCCATCGAAGAGCCGCGCGGAGGGATGAAGTTCGATCGACCATGGGGTCACGCGAGATAGACGAGCGTGTAGAGGAGCGGCCAGAGCGCCACGACGAAGTACCAGTACATCCCGAGAAGTGAAACGCCCACGTGCGCCGGCGCGGCGTCGCCTCCCCGCCTCGTCCCGATCAGGAGGAGCGCGAGCCACGCCAGCGCGGCGACCACATGCACGGCGTGGGCCCCGATCAGCGTGTAGAACGTCCCTCCGTAGACACCTGAGGACGCCGTGAGGCCGAAGGCGAGGAGCCGTCCCCACTCGTATCCTTGCACGCCGAGGAACGTCGCCCCGAGGAGCGCCGTCTGAGCGAGGCTCCTCGTCAGTCCGGCATGCTTCTCGTCGCGGGCAGCCCTGAGAGCGCGCCACATCGTGTAGCCGCTCAGGAGCAAGACCCCCGTATTCGCGCCCGTGAGCTCCACCGGCAGGCGGGGCTGGAACGGCGGCGGCCAGACGGGAGCCCCCAGCCGAAAGACCAGGAACGCGGCAATGAACCCGGCGAAGAGCATCGTCTCCGATCCCAGGAAGATCAGCATCCCGAGCCGGGGAGCGTCGACCATAGGGTGCGCTGGGACGGTTGACACAGGGGGCCTCAGGCCTTGTCCAGGGTCATGAGGATCAGGAGCGTCGGCAGATAGAGGAGCGAGGCGCCCAGCACGCGCCGGGCGGCCTCGTGCGACGGCGCGAACGCCTGGACGATCCCGCAGCCGAGGAGCCCCATCCCCAGCGCCAGGGCTCCGGCAAGATAGAGCTGCCCGGTGAGGCCGATCCAGGTCGGCAGGAGGCCCACCAGGAGGAGCGCCAGGCTGCCGACGACCGTCTGGCGCTCCGCGCCCGCGGGATTCGTCGCCGGCAGGAGCCGGATTCCTCCCCGCGCGTAATCCTCCCGGTAGAGCGTGGCAATGGCCAGCGTGTGGGGAAGCTGCCACAGGAACAGGATCCCGAAGAGGACCCCGACGCCGCTCCCCAACTCCCCGCCGGCCGCGACCCATCCGATCACCGGTGGGAGGGCGCCGGGAACCGCCCCCACGATTAGGCAAAGCGCGCTGCGGCGCTTGAGCGGCGTATACGCGAAGAGGTAGAGGCCGACCGTCGCGGCGGTGACGAGGCACGGGAGCAGGCCCGCGCCGAGCAGCACGAGGAGCCCCGCCCCGGTAATGGCGGAGCCGAAGGAGAGCGCCTCGGCCGGCCGGAGCCGCCCCTCCGGGAGCGGGCGCCGACGCGTGCGCTCCATGCGCGCGTCCACCTCACGCTCGAGGAACTGGTTCAGGGCGATCGTGCCGCCCGACGCGAGCGCGGTTCCGAGGAGGGTCTGGAGCAGCCGGAGCCAGTCCGGCGGGCCCTGAGCGCCGAGATAGAAGCCGACCGAGGTCGTGACGAGGACCATCAGGACCACTCGTGGCTTCGTGAGGGCGAGGAAGTCTCGGCTTTGTCCGGGACGGCGGCCCGGGGGCAGACCGAGGGAGACGGATGCGATCGCGTCCCTCAACGGGGTCGCGAATGCCAGACGAAGTCAGGGAACAGCACCGCCGCCAGCACGACCAGGAACAGGAGGGGGATCAGCACGAGGGCGTAGAGCAGCGCCGGCTCGAAGCGGAGGTGCATGAAGTTCAGCGCCACAAGGAGCGCCTTGGCCGAGGCTGTGGCGAGGATCACCAGCACGGCGAGCGTCCGCCCTCCGGGCAGGAAGCTCGCTGCCACGCCCAGGCCCAGCAGCGCCAGCAGCCAGAGCCAGACCGCGGTGTAGTTCGGATGGACCTTGCCGGAGGTCATTGCAGTCTCCTCAGAGCAGGTACAGCAGCGGGAAGAGGAAGATCCAGACCACGTCCACGAAGTGCCAGTAGAGTCCAGCCAGCTCGACCCGGTGCGGGTTCTTGGCGCCCACGCCCTCGGTAGCGAGGACAATGCTGTTGACGACGACCCCGGCCAGCACGTGCAGCGCGTGCAGGCCCGTCATCGTGTAGTAGAACGACCAGAAGATCCCGGCGGCTGGTGGGAACCCCGCTCGGATCTCGGTCGTGTACTCGACGGCCTTGATGCCGAGGAAGATGAGCCCGCCCAGGATCGTGAGGCCGAGGTACACGCGCAGCGCGCGGACGTCGCCGCGCTCCGCCGCCACGAAGGCCCGGACGACGGTGTAGCTCGAGGTGAGCAGCACGAGTGTATTGATGGAGGCGAGCGGCACGCTCAGGTGGTGCGCGGCCTCCGCCCAGCCCGGCCCGCCCAGGCGGAACACGCTGTAGCTGGCGATGAGCCCGCCGAACAGCATGATCTCGGAGGCCAGGAACCACCAGACCCCGATCTTTCCGGTCGCAATGCCGGGGATCGCCGGGGCCTCGGCGGGGCTTGCCATGGTCATGTCCTCCTATCGAGCTCGAGCCGCCAGCACCCGGTCCTGGGGCAGCCAGTCCTCCGGTGCCTCGGGGACGCTGTACTCGTAGGGCCCCCGATAGACGACGGGCAGCGCTTCGCCCCAGTTGAGGTGGGGGGGCGGGGAGGGCGCCGTCCACTCCAGCGTGTTCGCCTGCCAGGGATTCTTCGGCGCCGGCCTAACGGCCACAAGGCTCCAGACCACGTTCATCACGAAGGGGATCTGCGAGGCCAGGAGGAGCATCGTCCCAATCGTCGCGACCACGTTGATCCACTGATGCGGGACGAGGAAGTCGTACTGGAGCGGGTTCGCGATCCGTCGCATCATCCCCGCCAAACCGATGTTGTGCATGGGGAAGAAAGTCGCGTTGAAGAAGACAATCGTCAGCCAGAAGTGAAGCTTTCCCAGGGTCTCGTTCATGAGTCGCCCGAACATCTTCGGGAACCAGAAGTAGAAGCCCGCCAAGCCGCCGAAGAAGACGGAACTGAACAGCGTGTAGTGGAAGTGGGCGACGACGAAGTAGGTGTCGCTGATATAGATGTCCGCCGGCGCCGACCCGTTGAAGATGCCGGTGAGCCCGCCGACGATGAACATGGCGATGAAGCCGAGGGCAAAGAGCATGGGCGTGTCGAAGCGGATGGACCCTCGCCACAGCGTCGCGATCATCGCGAACATGAGATAGGCGAAAGGGACCGAGATCAGGATCGTCGTGATGCTGAAGGGCATCGCGAGCCGGGGGTCAATGCCGCTCACGAACATGTGGTGAGCCCAGACGATGAAGGAGAGGCCACCGGCGACGATCGTCGAGGCGATGATCCAGCGGTAGCCGAAGATCGGCTTGCGGGAGAACACGGGCAGGACGTCCAGGACGAGGCCTACCGCCGGCAGCAGGATGACGTAGACTTCCGGATGGCCGAAGAACCAGAAGAGGTGCTGCCAGAGGAGCGGGTCGCCCCCGCCGCCCGGGGTGAAGAAGTGGGTCCCGATCTGCCGGTCCAATAGGAGCATCACGGCGCCAGCAATGAGGGGCCCGACGGAAAGTAGGAAGAGCGTGGTCGCCGTGAGCTGCTGCCAGATGACCAGCGGGAGGCGAGAGAAGGTCATCCCGGGCACCCGGAAGGCAATGGCCGTCGTCAGATAGTTGACCCCGCCCATCAGGAACGCGGCGAACTCCAGCGCGTGAGCGAGGATCCAGAGGTCCATTCCCCAGTTTACGCCCGTGTACTCAGCCTTGGCGGACAGGGGCGGATAGCCGGTCCACCCCGCCGCGGCCGCCCCACCCGGGACAAAGAATGAAATGAAGAGGAGCAGGGAGGCCAGGGCGAAGACCCAGAGCGAGAGCATGTTGAGCCGAGGGAAGGCCATGTCGCGGGCGCCGACCATGAGCGGGATCAGGAAGTTCCCGAATGCCCCGAGCAGGATCGGCATGGCCACGAAGAAGACCATGATGGTGCCGTGCATCGTGACCAGGGCGTTGTACGTCTCGGGCCCGATCTCGCCCCAGCCGGGCACGACCGTCTCCGGCCAGGCGAGCTGCCAGCGCATGACGTAGGTCAGAAGGCCGCCCACGACCGCCCAGAACAGGCCCAGGGTCAGGTACTGCTTGCCGATGGTCTTGTGGTCGGTCGAGAAGACGTGCGTTGTCCAGAAGCCGTGCTCGCCGTGCTGCGCGGTCGCCGTGGTCATGACCACTGCTCCTTGACCCACCGGTTGTAATCCTCCTCCGGATGCACGTAGAGCCACCCCTTCATCCCGGAGTGGCCAAAGCCGCAGAGCTCGGCGCAGGGGAGCTCGTACTTGCCAGGTTTCGTGGCCTCGAACCACGCCTCGATGGCCCGTCCCGGCACGATGTCCTGTTTCAGGCGCAGGTGCGGGGAGAAAAAGCTGTGGATCACGTCCTTTGACTTCAGGAGAAGGCGCACGGGCTTCCCGACTGGGACGTGCAGCTCGTTATCGAACTGCCGGTCGTCGGCGGTGCCGAACTTGCTGTCCGGCCCCGGGTAGACCACCTCCCAGTTGAACTGCTTGCCGGTCACCTGGATGCTCAGCGCGGCCGGGGGGCGCTCGAGCATCACCTTGGCCCACACCGGTGCGCCCCGGAAGTCGAGCCAGAGGTCAATGGCCAGGACCATCACGACGGGCACGAGCACCCACAGCGCCTCAGCGAGGCGTTCGCCTTTCACATAGGCGGCCGGCCGCCCGGCGCGTCGGCGGTAGAGGATGAGGAAGAGCCCGATCGTCCCGAACGTCAGGACGAACCAGACGGCCGTGCTGTACCAGATGAGAGCGATTATGGAGTCGATGTCGCCGCCGTAGGTCGAGACGTTTTCAGGCAGCCAGCGGAGCCAGTTCAGCATGACCCGAACTCCCGTAGCATCTGCAGGGTGAGCATCGAATTCTCCACACGTGCGAGCTTTCGCTCAGGCCTCCTCCGCCAAGGCCTGCACGATGCGAGCGGCAAGCCGGCGGTGTTTCTTGAAGTAGTACGTGAGCATCGCCGCGCCTGCCAGAAGATTGGCCACCGCGACTGCCCAGCCGGGAAGTTCGTCGAGTACCCATCTCGCCAGAATGAGCGCGACGGCAAAGAAGAAGAACTCGAATGCCACATAGAGGATGACAAAGGACAAGAGGAACACTGGCCGCTGTTCGGCTGTTGAAAGGAGGAAGGCACCGGCGACCCCGAAGAGGATGAAAGCGATCCCATGGACGACGGTGTACGAGAGTATCGCGCCCACGGGGTCGGTCTGTTGGAGCATCGCGGTGCCGAGGAACCGTGGCGTGCGTAGCGGGTCGCCGCGGACCGCGTCGAGGATGAGAAACCAGAAGGCCACCACGGCGGCACCGATGAGGCCAGCGACGACACCCTCGCGGAGAATGTGTCCCGACGATCCGACAAGGATCGGCGGGAGCTCCGGATGCCCGCGGACGAGGAACCAGAGGATCCCAATGGAGGCAAGAAGATTTCCAGTGAAGATGGCCCACCAACCGAGGGCGCCGAGCACTGGCTCGCTCAGCGTTCTCAGAACAACGAAGAAAAAGACCTCAAAGGCCGCGAAAAGGGTCACGAAGGCGATAAAGATCGCAGGTTCGCGCTCGCCCACCATCAGCATGCAAGCGGCGATGATGCCAAACCCGATGAAGGCGAGCACGTGAACGATCGTGTAGCCGATCACGGGACCAGCCGCGATCTCGACGTTGAGGGGACTGCTCACGCCGTAGAAGACGGCGCTCCCGAGCAGCGCAGGCGTGAACAGAGGTTTGCCCCGCCAGGCGTCGTAGATCAGAAACCAGAGAGCGACTGTCGCCGCGCCGACGACGCCGGCGATCACGCCCTCCCGCAGCACTGACCGTTGGGCCCGAAGCATCCCCGAAGCCTACGAGAGGGACGGGCGTTTGGGGAGCCAGTTCAGCATGAGGACGCCTCCCGCGTTCTTGACAGAGGGGATTGCCGGGCCGCATCCGCCAGATCCGCGACGCGGACCGAGTCCAGCTCGCGGATCATGACCTCCTGGATGCGGCCCCAGACCGGATGGACGGGGCAGAAGCTGTCGCGCGGACAGAGGCCCGGCCGGACGAGGCAGCGGTTGAGGTAGATCGGTCCCTCGACGGCCTCGATCACCTGCCTCAACGTGATCGCCCGCGGCTCCTCCAGGAGCGCGATCCCGCCATGCGGGCCGCGCTGTGTGCGGACCAGGCCGGCGTGGGCGAGGGCGTGGATGATCTTGCTCAAGTATGCCTGGGGGACATCCGTGCGACGACCGAGTTCTTCGGTGCTCAGGATGGTCCCTGCCGGGTGGCAGGCCAGGTCCACGATGACCCGGACGGCGTAATCTCCTTTGAGCGTCAGCTGCATTAGTGGAGTTTTCCGGTCCTGTTTTCCCGAAATCATGAACCGTTTGTGCATTTAAGCGCAATCCGTCGTTTGCCTTATTTTTCTGGGTCAATCGCCCCGTCGAATGGGTCCAGGGAACCCTCGCCCAGCCCAGCGGTCACCTAGTGCATATGCCTCATGAAAATGAAGCGTGTGACGGATTGTCATCCCACGACCGAACACCTAGGCTAACAGGCAAACGATCATCTGATCGGTGGAGCGTTCGGTGAGCATCGCACATCGGTATCCGACGATCACGCAGGCGGCGCTGCAGGTGATTGCCCGCAAGGGATACCACCAGGCCTCCATCCGCGAGATCGCCCGGGCCGCCGATCTCTCCCTCGCCGGCCTTTACCACTATGTGGGCTCCAAAGACGAGCTCCTTTTCCTCGTCATTGACCTCGCCCTCGACTCTCTCCTCGGCAAGCTGGATGCCGCTCTCGCCGAAGCGGTGACGCCGGAGTCGAGGCTGCTTGCGCTGATCCGCACCCATCTGGAGTTCGCGTTCAACCACGGCGCCGCCCTCAAGGTCATCAATCGGGATCTGGAGGCGCTGGGAGATTCCCACCGGGTGGCGGCCACCCAGAAACGTCAGGCGTACCTGCTCCGGGGACTCGAGATTCTCCGCGTGCTGGACAGCCGCGGGCGGAGCAACGAGGAACTGTTGTCGGCCACGAATCTTCTCCTCGGCATGCTCAACGGGATCGCCACTCGCCCCTTCGTGGGGCCGGGGAGGGACATCCAGGCCCTGACGGCGGAGGTGGGACGCCTGTTCCTTCACGGGTTCCTTGGAAGCGGGAAGGGGAATTAGAGGAGGCCCACATGGCTGTTGATCAGACCATCGACCGCTGCCGAGAGCTGATCGCCGAGCCGCTGGGGGTGATCGCCGAGCGTTGGAAAGAATCCCACCCCGGCGGCCGCGTGGCGGCCTGTTTTCCGGTCTGGAGCCCGGCCGAGCTGATCCACGCCGGTGGCATGCTCCCGCTGGGGCTCCTCGGCGGCGGCGCGACCGTGGAGCTGACCCACGCCGATGCGCGGTTCCAGTCCTTCGTCTGTTCCATCTCCAAGTCGACTCTTGAGCTGGGCTTCCAGGGGCTGCTCAAGGGTGTGGACGGCCTCGTCTTCTCCAACATCTGCGATGTGGCGCGGAATCTCAGCAGCATCTACAAGCGCAACTTCCCCCACTTCCACGTGGACTACCTTCATCTCCCGCAGAACTCCACCTCGGCGGGGGTAGCGGACTACACGGCCGAGGAGCTCCGGCGGGTGGCGCGCGGCTTCGAGTCGGCCTTCGGCGTCAAAATCACCGAGGATTCGATCGGGAAGAGCGTCGAGCTGTACAACGCCATCCGGGCGCGGCTCCGGGCGCTCTACGCGTTTCGGATTGCCGAGCCCCAGAAGTTGTCCACCGTGGAACTCTACCTGATCCTGCGCGCCCTGACCCAGGCCGATCCCGAGGAGAGCCTGATCCGACTCGACGAGCTGTTGGCCGAGCTTCCGGGCCGGGAAGGGCGCCCCAAGGACCGGATCCGGGTGGTGATCGAGGGGGCCTTCTGCGAGCAGCCGCCGCTGGGGCTCCTGGAGGTCCTGGAGGAGGCGGGCTGCTACGTCGTGGAGGACGACCTGCTCCTCGGGTGGCGGTGGTTCACCTCCGATGTGCCGGTCAACGCCGACCCGTTCAGGGCCCTGGGCCAGAGCTACGTCGATCGCGCGGTGCCCTCCTCCACTCGCCACGAGGGACGCGAGCACCGCTCCAAGGGGCTGATCGAGAAGGTCAGGCGGAGCCGGGCGGACGCCGTCATCTTCACGCCGCCGAAGTTCTGCGAGCCTGCCCTCTTCGACTATGTGCCGATGAAGCAAGGGCTGGAGCGGGAGGCGATCCCGCACCTGCTCGTCGAGTTCGAGGAGAAGATGTGGACCTTCGAGCGGACGCGTAACGAGGTCGAAACGTTCGTCGAATCCATGCTCTTTGACTAGGCCCTTGTCTCTCCCCGGGGGGGGAGGATCAGGGTGAGGGGAGCTCATCATGCCGGCAGAAGTCAAGGAACGCCAGTACCAGGGCAAGGTCCACCAGCTGTCGCGCGAGCTGATGAACGCCTGGACGAGCCAGCTCGCCAGGGCCAATGAGACCGGGGAGCCGACCGGAGCGATCATGATCTCAGGGAACTGCGTGGAGATCCTGCGCGCGTTCGACATCCACCCGATCTTCCCCGAGGTCACCGCGCTCCAGAACGCGATCCGCCACCAGTCGCTCCCCCTGATCCTCAAGGCCGAGCAGGCGGGCTACTCCAGCGACAACTGCGCCTACGTCAAGGCCGACATCGGCCTCTTCCTCTCCGGGGGGATGGGCCCCGGGACCAAGATGCCGTACCCCACGATCACCCTCTGCAACTACGTCGGCTGCAACGTCTACGTGAAGTGGTTCGAGCACCTGGCCGAGGCCACGGGGTCCCAGCTCTTCATGCTCGATATCCCCTTTCTTCGGACCCCGGAGCCCACCGCCGCCGACATCCGGTACGTTGTAAAACAGTTCGAGGAACTCATTCGCATCCTGGAGCGGATCAGCGGAAAGAAGTTCGACATCGACAAGCTTCGCGAGATCCTCGGTTACGCCGCCCGGGCGGAGGAGGGGTACGCCCGGTCGAAGGAGCTCTGCAAGCGCTCCCCGGCCCCCTTCGATTGCTATTTCGACGCGATCAACATGATGGGGCCGATCAACGTCCTCCGCGGGACGCGGGAGGCCGCCGATTTCTTCGACGAGGCCGTCAAGGAGTTCGAGGGGATGGTGGCGGAAGGCGCCGGCCCGCTCTCGGAGGAGCGGTTCCGCATGGTGGTGGAAGGGCCGCCTCCCTACCCCTACTACCGGAGCTTCCGGAACCTCTTTACGCGCTGGGGCGCTGTGGCGGTGGCGTCGACGTATTCCACGGTCGGCGGGATTTGGGAGTT
Source organism: Candidatus Rokuibacteriota bacterium (assembly GCA_016209425.1). Lineage (GTDB taxonomy): Bacteria > Methylomirabilota > Methylomirabilia > Rokubacteriales > CSP1-6 > JACQWA01. The sequence continues at coordinate 3,286 of JACQWA010000058.1, read as the reverse complement.
CGGGTTCCGGCACGATCCCACGCGACCCCTGGAATCGATCGCCGAGCAGATGCTCACGGAAAACCTCACGAACCGCTCCATCGTCACCCGCTACGGCCAGATCCGCCGCTACGTGGAGGAGTGGCGGGCCGACGCGCTCGTGATCCACTCCATCAAGAGCTGCCGGCTCTTCTCGGCGGGGCAGGGAGACATGCGCGAGTACTTCACCAAAGAGCTGGGGGTGCCGACGCTCCTGGTGGAGTCGGATCTGGAGGATCCCCGCTACTACGCCGAGGCCCAGCTCAGGAACCGGATCGACGCCTTCTTCGAGGCGCTCGAGCACAAGAAGCTCGTCGCCGCGTGAGGGGAGAGATGACGCAACAGAGCCGAGTCGGCCGGCGGGGGTGCTCCTCCCGCTCAGACCTCGTCGCCTCGACGGCGTTCGCTCCCTCGGGCACCTCCGCTGGCCCCCCCATCCCCCCGAGGCGGGGGGTAGGCTTCGTCCCTCCGGGACTCAGCGCGCTGCGGTGCCCTGCGGTTCGCGCGCCGCTACGGCTCCTCGGATTCGCTCCGTGGAGCACCCCCGCCGGCCTCCCTTTCAGCGTGCCCACGCAGGCCGAGGAGGAGGGGAGATGACGACGGAGCGGATTCCGGTCTACTGCTACCAGTGCGTGGCCGGCCCCGATCTCCTCAAGGTCGTCGTCAGGGACGGCGTCGCCGTCGGCGTCGAGCCAAACGAGGACTTCGCCGAGGTTCACCCCGCCTGCGGCAAGGTCTGCGTCCGCGCCTATGGCCTGATCCAGAAGCTCTACAACCCGAACCGGATCAAGGCCCCTCTGCGGCGGACCAATCCGAAGAAGGGCCGGGGGGAGGACCCGGGGTGGGTGGAGATCTCCTGGGACGAGGCCCTGGGCCTCCTGGCCGAGCGGCTCAATCGGATCCGCGCCAAGGGGCTCCTGGACGGATCGGGGTATCCGCGTCTGGCGGCCACATTCGGCTCGGGGGGGATCGCCCCGGCCTACCTCGGCACCTTCGCGGCGTTCCTGGCGGCCTGGGGACCGGTGGACCAGGGGATCGGGAGCGGTCAGGGCGTCAAGTGCTACCACTCCGAACACCTCTACGGCGAGTTCTGGCACCGGGCCTTCACCGTGGCCGCCGACGTCCCGCGCTGCGACTACGTGCTGTCCTTCGGCTACAACGGCGACGCCTCGGGCGGCGTCACCGGGGTCTTCCGTCACGCCCAGGCCCGCGTGGCCGGGCTCACGTGGGTCCAGCTCGAGCCCCACCTTTCTGTGACGGGGGCGGGCGCCAGCGAGTGGGTCCCGGTCCGCCCCAAGACCGACGCCGCGGTGCTCTTCGCCCTGCTCCACGTGATCCTCCACGAGAATAACTGGCTGACGAGTTGTGACGTCCCGTTCCTCCAGTCCATGACCAACTCGCCCTACCTGGTCGGCCCTCATGGCTACTACCTCCGCGATCCCGAGTCCGGCAAGCCCTTGGTGTGGGACCTGGACCGCGAGCGGCCGGTCCCCTTCGACGATCCGAAGCTCGCGCGCCCCGCGCTCGAGGGGAAATTCCTGGCCGCCGGCGTGGAGGTGGGCGCTGACGGTGAGCGGTGGAGCGTCGCCGATTCCGCCCGCCCCGCCTTCGCCCTTTTGCTGGACCACCTGAAGCCGTACACCCCCGAGTGGGCGGCGTCCATCGCGGACGTCCCCGCGGCCACGATCCGCCGGCTCGCGCGCGAGTATCTTGCCCACGCCAGTGGGGGGGGCACGATCGAGGTTGAGGGCACTACGCTCCCTCACCGGCCTGTCGCCGTGGTCCTCGGCAAGACGGTCGCGAACGGCTGGGGAGGCTACGAGTGCTGCTGGGCCCGGACCGTGATGGCGGCGCTGGTTGGCGGGCTGGAGGTTCCCGGCGGGATCCTGGGCACCACCGTCAGGCTCAACCGCCCGGCGGTCAACCGCCTCGACTCGGTGAAGCCCGGCCCCGACGGCTTCATGGCCCAGCCGCTGAACCCGACGAGCCGCGAGAAGTGGCAGGGGCAGCCCCACATTCGCAACGCCTATCGGACCCTGGTCCCGCTGGCGGACGATTCCCCCTGGTCGGCGGCGCTGGGGCCGGCCCACCTGCCGTGGCTGTTCATGGGCTCGCCCCCGGAGCGGTGGCCCGCGCCGACCCTCCCCGACCTCTGGATCATCTACCGGTCGAATCCGGCCATCTCCAACTGGGAGACGGGGCGAATCGAGGCTGAACTCGAGCGCTTCCCGTTCACCGCCGCCTTCGCCTACACGCAGGATGAAACAAACTGGTACGCCGACCTGCTCCTGCCAGAGGCGTCGGACCTGGAATCCCTCCAGCTCTACCGGATCGGCGGGACCAAGTATATCGAGCAGTACTGGAACCACACGGGGTTCGCCCTGAGACAACCCGTGACGACTCCCCCCTACAACACGCGCGACCTCACCGACATTGCCACTGAGCTGGCGAGGCGCTGCGGGATCTTGAAGGAATACCTCGAGGCAATCAACCGCGGGGCGGGCGTGGGGGTCCCGCTCAGGGGCGAACAGTACGACTACGCCCTGGATCCGACCACCGCCCCGGACGCGGAGACGATCTGGGACCGCGCCTGCCGGGCCGCCACGCGGGGATTGACGGGCGGGAAGGAGAAGCGCGACCTTCGCTGGTTCAAGACTCATGGCGCGTTCTTCATCCCGTTCTCGGAACAGCGCTACTACCTGCACACGGCGATGAAGGCCCACGGGCTCCGCTACGAGCTGCCCTACCAGGAGCGGATCAAGCGGATGGGGGAGGAACTGGCCAACCGGCTCCACGAGCGGGGGATCACCTGGTGGGACGTCCAGCTCCAGGAGTACCAGCCGCTGCCGACCTGGAAGAACTTCCCGGAGATCTGGGAGAAGGTGGCCCTCAAGCACGGCCGCCGCCCCGAGGAGTTTCCGCTCTGGCTCCTCACCAGTCGGAGCATGCAGTATTCCTGGGGAGCGAACGTGTCACTGCCGATCCTGGCCGATGTCGCCCGCCACGTCACAGGGCACTTCGGTCTCATGCTCAACCGGACGACGGCCAAACGCCTGGGGATCGAGGAGGGCGACCTGGTGGAGATCGAGTCGCCGACGGGCCGCACCCGGGGCCACGCCATTCTCCGCGAGGGCGTGCGGCCGGATGTGGCGGTGGCGCTTCAGCAGTTCGGCCACTGGGCCACGCCGGTGGCCCGGGACCTGAACATGCCCAGCCTGAACCAGGTGTCCGCGATGGATCTGGACCTGACGGACGCCACCGGCAGCGG
>JACQWA010000057.1 GCA_016209425.1 Candidatus Rokuibacteriota bacterium | reverse complement strand
GTCCTGGCGACTGTCAGAAGCGACACCCGCCCAGCGGGCAAACTTTCGTCTCATCGGCACCGGCCAGGGAATCCACTGGCCTGAGATCGACGAGGACATCAGCGTAGAGGGAATGCTTCACGGGATCCCGGCGCGTCGCCCAAGATCCAGCGCCGCCGCAGCCGGAGTCCGGCAGGCGCGCAAGCAGGCGCCGCCTAATAAGCGGATGCAACAGACCCGCAAAAGGGCGGCGCGCGGCTGATGCGCATGCCGTTAGCTCGAGGTTCACGGGGTCCCGACGCGGAGTAGCCGGAGCCGAGCTCGAGAATCCGGCCCGCCCGGATCGCCAGCGCCAGGAGGGTCAGGAGCCGGCCGACGAGCGGGCCGACGATGGGGAAGCGCCGCGACTCGGCGAGGGCCTCCATCTCGCGGAGGACAGGGTCTGCCTCGGGGGCGAGGCTCTTCAGGTACTCCTCGATGGCGGGATGGACGATCTCGATAGAAGGTCGCGACGCCACCCCTTCTATCTAATACAAACCCTCGGGGTGTGCAAGAGGCTTCACGCGCCACCCTCGCCTCTGCGCGGTGTGCGGCGACCCAGCCGCTCACCTTTGGCCCAAGGCCTATCCCCTTTTCCTCTTGAGAGAAGTATAATCCCGCTAGGGACATGAGCCGAAAGGACCCGACCATGGAAACTGGGCTGCCTGAGCGCGATCCCAGGCTGGCTGAGATCGTGCGGCGACTGGTCCAGGCGTACCAGCCCGAGCGCATCTACCTGTTCGGCTCCGTCGCCCGCGGCGAGGGCGGCCCCGACAGCGACTACGACCTGCTCGTGGTGGTGTCCGATGAGGCGCCGCCGGAGCGAAGGGACAGCAAACTCGCCTACCGGGCGCTGTGCGGGACCGGCACCGCCGCCGATGTCCTCGTATGCACGCGCTCCTACTTCGAGGCACGTCGCCACCTGCGCGCCTCGCTCCCAGGAACCGTGCTGCGCGAAGGAAAGCTCCTCCATGCCGCATGATCCGGCCCTGGTCGAAGACACCAGGAGCTGGCTCGTCAAGGCCTCGCTTGACCTGCGCGCCGCGCAGCACGATCTCGAGGCCCTCCCTCCACTCCTCGCGGACGCCGTCTTTCACTGCCAGCAAGCAGCGGAGAAAGCGCTCAAAGCATTTCTCGCCTGGCATGATGAGCCGTTCGGGAAGACTCACAATCTGGAGGAGCTCGGGCGCCAGGCTGCTGCCCTGGACTCGAGCCTCGAGCCACTCGTCGATCGGGCCGGCGGTCTGACCGAGTACGCGTGGAAGTTTCGCTACCCAGGCCAGCCTGGCGAGCCGACACACGAGGAGACAGACCAGGCGCTCGCGCTCGCCCGCGAGGTGTACGAGGCGATCCTCGTTCGCCTGCCCGCGGAGGTCCGGCCATGACCCATTCTTCGCAGGGGACTGAGCCGAGATTCTGGGCGAGTATCTGTGCAGTTCCCGTCAGCGAAGCGGGAGCAGACCATCGCGGTCCTCGACATCGTATGCGACTCGCTCCTGGAAAGCATCTCTGAGCCACCTTGAGCGCCTGGTGATGCGGGTCGTTGGGAGGGCAGAGTGGAGATGAAGAAACCAGATTGGTTCATCCTGATCGAGCGATGGGTTCCCGAAGGTATGGGCGAATTCGGCGTTACTCTTCCCTTCTTGGTCGGTGCGCTAGCACTCAAAGCGGGAGACACGAGGCTGAATTCGTCTCATGTCCGGACGCTCCTCGAAAAGATAATTGCGAGTCCCGTGCATGGCTATGTCACAGAAGTCAGTTGGTGCGCCAATGGTAGTGTCCCGCTTGCGGTGGAAAAGCGAGATGGCGCATTCTTCCGGTGAGGTACTAACCCGTAACCGGCCGCCCGGAGGGGACGGCCACCGGAGGAATGCGCCATGGGTAAGGGTAGCAGAAAGCGGGCGGGCGTGCACGCGGAGCCCCGCACCACGCTCGGCGAGCTGATTCATGCCGCGGTCCGGCGGGCGATCGAGCAGGCGGTGGAGGAGGAGTTGATGGCGGCGCTGAGCGCCGCCCCCTGGGAGCGCACGGGGGCCCGGCAGGGCTATCGCAACGGCCACAAGGCCCGCACGCTGACCGGGCCGACCGGGCCGCTGCCGCTGACCATGCCGCGGGGCACGCTGTTCACCCCCGACGGGGAACGGGAGTGGGGCTCCGCGCTGGTCCCCCGGTATCAGCGGCGGCTGGGGGAAGTCAACGAGGCCGTTCTCGCCACCTATCTGGCCGGTGCCAACACGCGGCGGATCCGCGGAGCGCTCGGGCCCCTGCTCCGGGCCGCGCCGCTTTCGCGGAGCGCCGTCTCCCGGATCGTGGCCACGCTGAAGGAGGCGCTGGACGCCTGGATGCGGCGCCCGCTGGCGGGCCTCGAGGTGCTGTTCCTCTACCTCGATGCCATCGCCCTCCGGGTCCGCAGTGCCGGCAAGGTGGTGAGCCTGCCGGTGCTGGGCGTGGTGGCGGTGCTCGCCGACGGTCAGAAGCAGCTCGTGGCCCTGGAGCTGTGCGGGGGCGAGTCCTTCGAGGCCTGGAAAGGGTGCCTTGACGCCCTCGTCGCCCGGGGGCTCAAGGCGCCGCTGCTCTGCGTCATCGACGGCCACCCGGGGCTCCGGCGAGCGGTGGAGCTGGTCTGGCCCCGGGCCGCCGTCCAGCGCTGCGGTGTCCACAAGCTCCGCAACCTCCTCCGGAAGGCGCCCAAGCATGCGCGCGAGGAGATCCGGGAGGACTTCCATCGGATCGTCTATGCCGCCAGCGGCGAGGCCGCCCGTGCCGCCTTCGCGGCCTTCGAGCGGACGTGGGCCACGCGCTGCCCGGGCGTGGTGAAGAGCCTCCAGGAGGGCGGGGACGAGCTGCTCACCTTCTTCAGCTTCCCCAAGGCGCAGTGGAAGACGCTCCGCACCACGAACGTCATCGAGCGGCTCCACGAGGAGTTTCGGCGCCGAGTGAAGACGCAGGGCTCGCTCCCCACCGAGGACGCGGCGGTGGTCCTGCTCTTCAGCCT
>JACQWA010000006.1 GCA_016209425.1 Candidatus Rokuibacteriota bacterium | reverse complement strand
GGGCATAGGTGAGCGTCTCGCCCAGCTTCTCATGGCAGCGGTGGAGGTAGCCGATCACGCAGTCCAGGGCGGCGATGGTCTCGCCTTCCAGGGTCAGGATCATGCGGAAGACGCCGTGGGCAGAGGGGTGCTGCGGCCCCATGTTCATCACGAGGCGCTCGTTCCCCCCGTAGCCGAGCTCGATGACCTTGCGGGCTTCGGGATCAGCCATGGCTTAGATCCTCGGAGGGGATGCCTCAGACGTCACGACCCGGGCGCACATCTTACGCGAGCGGCGAGGTTTCCGCCGGGCTCAGGATGACGGAGTGCATCTCTGCCAGCAGCGGGTACCCCTTCTTGAGGAACGCCTGCCATTCGGGCTCCTGGACCACCTTCGCGCGCACCTCGGCCCGGTGATTCAGATCGTTATACGCCCAGAGGTGCACGACCTGATTGAGCTGGGCGATATCCGTCGTCCAGAGGCCGACGATCTTGGAGTACTTCTCCCGAACCGGCAGGATGGCCTTCAAATGCCCGAGCCACTCCGGGATCTTGCCGACGGGGGTGCGGTACGTCCGCAGCTCGTACACGTGGCGGCCGCCGCCGGTGGGCGGCGTGAGCGGCACGCCGTCCACCGCGTACAGGATCTTGTTCTCCTGAGCCAGCAGCATGGGACGGATCTGCGGCAGGTACTCCTTCGTCCACCCCTCGTCCTTCGCCAGCGCCCCACGCAGGCGCTCCCGCTCATTGAGATCGGCAAAGCTCCAGAGGTGGACGTACTGGTTCAGCGTTCCGAACTCGGTCGTCCAGGCCCCTTCCAGCTTACCGAACCGGTCCCCGCGGATCTTGCGGCCGATGTCGCGCGAGAGTCGCAAGTATTCCGCCTGCGTGCCGGGGATCAGCGTGTAGGTCCTGAGCTCGTAGATCATGGTGGGCTCCTATCGGTAGGGGGCGTGAGGGGTGTCCACCGCGTAGTCCTTCCTGAGCGGGTGCCCCTCCCAGTCCTGGGAGAGGAGGATCCGCCTGAGGTCCGGGTGCCCGTCGAAGCGCACGCCGAACATGTCGTAGCACTCGCGCTCCATCCAGTCCGCGCCCCGATAAAGCCCCGTGAGCGAAGGGCAGCGCGCGTCCGGCGCGAGCCGCGTCTTGGCCGTGATCCCGACGCCGTCGTCGAGATTTTCCACGCGGCAGACGACCTCGAGCCCCTGCTCTTTCCAGTCCACCGCCGTGAGAAAGGAGAAGAAGCGGCAGCCCAGCGTCTCCCGGGCAAAAGCGAAAAATTCCACCCAGCGCGCGACGGGCACCTCCACGGTGAGAGAGCGCGGTTCGCCGGGGGCTTCGAGGCCAAACCGGTCCTGGATCAGGGAGATCGCGCGGTCAGGAGTCACGGAGCTAGTCGGCCTTGAGAGAGGGCTGGGCGCGGTTCCCCGTCTTCTGGAATTCGGCCACCTGCTCCTGGAGCTTCAGGATTCCGAACATCAGCGACTCGGGCGTCGGGGGGCAGCCCGGCACGTAGACGTCCACGGGGACCACGCGGTCCACCCCCTTCACGACGTGGTAGCCGTGACGGAAGGGGCCGCCCGAGTTGGCGCAGGAGCCCATGGAGATCACCCATTTGGGGTCGGGCATCTGATCGTAGATGCGCTTGAGCATGGGCGCCATCTTGATCGTGACGGTGCCGGAGACGATCATCAGGTCCGAGTGGCGGGGGGAGGCCCACGTGACCATCCCGAAGCGCTCCACGTCGAAGCGCGAAGCGAAGGTGGCCATCATCTCGATGGCGCAGCAGGCCAAGCCAAAGGTCACAGGCCAGATGGAGGACTTGCGGGCCCAGTTGAAGAGCTTCTCGGTCGAGGTGACGGCAATCCATCCGCCCGGAAAATGCTCGATGGTGTCGAAGAGCGTCTCGACGAGGCCGGAGGCCTTGTCCCCGTCGGGCCGTTCCTGGTGGAGCTTCTCCCACTCCTGGAGGTCTTTGAAGTCGCCCCAGACCGGCGGGGGGATCTGAGGGATCGGCGGTTTCACTTCCATTCGAGAATCCCTTCCCTATAGGCATAGAGCCAGCCGAGGAGCAGAATGAAGAGAAAGAGTGCCATGGTCCAGAAGGCGGCCAGCCCCAGCTCGCGCAGAACCAGCGCCCAGGGGAAGAGGAAGATCGCGAGCACGTCGAAGAGAAGGAAAACCAGCGCGACCAGGTAGAACCCCACGGGGAACTGCACCCACGCCTCCCCGATGGGCTCGGCCCCGCACTCATAGTTCTGGAGCTTGGCGGCGTACGACCTGGTCGGGCGAAGCAACGCCGCCACGCCCAGCGAGATCACCGCGAAGGCGATGATGAACGCGGCATAGATCAGCACGGCCAGATACTCGGACACAGGGTGCCTCCCTGGGAGGAGCGGGGATTCCATCCCACTATACCACAGCGCTCCGACTGCCGGTAGGCGGCCATTCGGGTCGTCCCGACGCCCCGCCGACAAGAAAAAGCCCGGTATGTCGAGCACCGGGCTTTCGGTCCGTTGCGCGGGTTTCGTCCGCGCGCATCCCGGCACGAGCCGGGATATCAGCCTTGCCTTTCTACAACGCGCGCACCATCAGGGGACACGCCCCCGGTGGTGCGCCCTGTGAGCCCGGTGGAGTCTCCATCGTCAACCTCCTCGATGGTTAACGCCACGACGGAAGTCGGACCCATCTTTCCCGTCGCCACCAGTACACTGCGGAGTGTCTTCCCTGTCAAGAGGTCGAACGGGCCAAAACTCTAGACCGTTCACACTAGCAGGGTGGGCGCTCACCGACAGAGGAGTGGTGGTGACCCTACCCGTCATGCGCGGCCAGGACCCCCAGGAGATCAGAGGCGGTCACAATTCCGATCAGCCTTCCGTCCTCAACCACGGGGAGACAGCCGACCCTCCGCTCCCGCATCAGTTTCGCCGCGTCGCGCAGGGACGTGTTCGCGGTGACGGTGATGACCTCGCGAACCATGATCTGCTCCACGGTTGCGCGGTCCAGTGAGGCCAGGAGATCCAGAAGCAGGTTGTAGACCGCCGGGTGAGTGGCCGCTTCCCGCAGGTTGCGGTCGGTGACGATCCCGACCAGCCTCTCGTTCTCAACGACGGGGAAGTGCCGAACCTGGCGGCGCTGGGACAGGGTGAAAAGATCGGCCAAGGTGTCGCGTGGCGTGGCAGTCACGACGGGAGACACCATAACCTCGCGCACCGTTTTCATCTCCACTTCCTCCCCCGTGCGTCGCTCTTCGGGATCCGCCAACATGTTAGCACGACCGCCTGCCTGACTGCGGCGCGGGAAGGTCATAAGCGGATCGGTCGAAAGAGACCGAGAAGCTGCTGCCGAAGGTCCGAGGACAGTCCGGCGAGGAAACCGAGCAGCAAGGATGCCTCCGAGCTATCAGGAATCAGGTGTGGTGCCGGGAGGGGGAGTCGAACCCCCACGGGGTGTGAGCCCCAATGGATTTTGAGTCCATCGCGTATTCCAGTTTCGCCATCCCGGCACACGGGAGCAGAGGCAGTGTAGCCAATCGACCGCACGATCACAAGTGGCGTCAAACCTTGACAACTTCAGGCCAAACCGGTAAGGTAACCGACGCGGTGGGGCTGTAGCTCAGCTGGGAGAGCACAAGGCTGGCAGTCTTGGGGTCAGGGGTTCGAATCCCCTCAGCTCCACCAAATCTTCTCAAGGGGTTACGGCAGAAGCTGTAGCCCTGTTTTTTTCTTTCCCGGTTGCGGGGTCAATAGGATAACCGTCTTGACTGCCGTCTGGGAAGGGCATAAAGTCTCGCCCCACAACCTCATGCCCGGAGCGAGGCCTCGTGGCTCCGGCGGAGTTCATCCCGGTCGCCGAAGAGAGCGGCTTGATCATCCCCATCGGGGAATGGGTCCTGCGCCAGGCGTGCGCCCAGAACAAGGCCTGGCAGGCTGCGGGCCTGCCGCCCCTGCGCGTGGCGGTGAACCTCTCGGCCCGCCAGTTCCGGCAAAAGACCCTGGCGGACACCGTCGCTCAGGTTCTGAACGCCACCGGCCTGGACCCGAAGTACCTCGAACTGGAGCTGACCGAAAGCCTCCTGATGGAGAACACGCAGGCCAGCAGCACCATGCTCGCGGCCTTGAAGGCCATGGGTCTTCAGATCTCCATTGATGACTTCGGCACCGGCTACTCCTCCCTCAGCTACCTGAAACGCTTCCCCATCGACAGTCTCAAAATCGACCGATCCTTCGTCTCGGATGTCACGACCGACCCGGATGACGCCGCCATCGTCATCGCCATCATCGCCCTGGCTCACTCCCTGCGACTCAAGGTGATTGCCGAGGGGGTGGAGACGAAAGAACAACTGGCGCTCCTGCGCGCCCAGAATTGTCATGCGGCCCAGGGCCATCTGTTCTGCCGCCCCCTGCCGAGCGAGGCCTTCGCGCAGCTACTGCGGCAATGGCGGCAGAAACGGTGGGGCATCAAGTTGACGAAGCGGAGCTCCCTGAAACGGGCCGAGGCCGCTCAGATTTCCCTTTTGGCCACGCGCCGAAGCCAGCTCGGGACCCGCTGACGAAAGGTCCCCCGCCCTCAGTCCTCCGGGCGCTCAACGGGGTGCCTCAGCGTCCCGCCCCTCGAGGGGACTCCGCCCCGGCGGGCCTCGGAAGCCACGCCCCACGCCGGCCCTGGAGATGATCGCGCAAGACGGCGAGCGTCCGCTCCCAGGAAAGGCGGCTCGCCTCTGAATGGTGCTGGCTTCCCGGGAAGTTGAAGAGGTGGTCGGCCCCCGGGTAGGTATAGAGAAGGCTCCGCTTGCCCGCCCGGCTGAGCGCCGCATGGAGCAGGCGCCCCTGCTCGACGGGGTTCGTCCGATCCGCCTCCCCGTGATGGATGAGGACGGCGGCCCCGATCGCGTTCGCCCGCTCGGTCAGGGGGACGGACGTCAGGGCGCGGCCACCGACCTCCCGGTGGCCGGCCAGCGCCTGATACGAGGTCATGCCGTAGTAGTCGACGGCAACTCGGATCTCCGGGTGCAGGGCGGCCGCCAGAACCGCCAGCCGCCCGCCAAAGGAGAACCCCACGACCCCGAGGCGGGTCGGGTCTACCTGGGGGAGCCCTTTGAGATAGGACAGTGCTCCCTTCAGATCGCCGAGGACGAGAGGGTGATCGACCCGACCTTCGGAGCCGAACTCGTGCAGGCCGAAGAGGTCCGGGGTCATGGCCACAAACCCCTCCTCGGCGAGGCGCCGGGCAAACGCCTCCACCTCCGGCGACGGCCCGATGATCGTGTGGAGCACCAGGACACCAGGCCGGCTCCCTTCGCTTTCCGGCACGAAGAGCTTCGCCGGCATGGCGCCCTCGGTCCCGGCATACTCCACGGCCGTTTCCCGGACGCCGGCAGCCCCGGCCGCAGCCTGACCGAAAAATTGGCAGGAGAGCCAGGCGAGAACGCCGAGCCCGGTCATCCATCTCCTCATCGACACTCCCTCCCGGGACGACCCCTCCAATTGTAGACCACGGGAGCGGCAGCGCCGTCCTCCGGCCTCCTGTCCCGAAACCCGTCGTCGAGAATGTGCTAGCATAGGGCCGCCATGCCGACGGAAATCTTCAATGGTGCCCGGCTCTACTATGAGGTCCACGGCCGGGGCACGCCCCTGGTGCTCATGCACGGCTTCGCCGGAACAGCCGAGAGCTGGGGGCCCCAGATCCCTGCTCTCTCCGCCGCGTACCGGTTGATCCTCTACGACGCCCGGGGCCACTGGCGCAGCGAGAGCCCGCGGAGTGCCAACCTCTACTCTCCCGAGATCTTCGCCGACGACCTCCGGGCGCTCCTCGACCACCTCGATGCCGAGACCGCGGTCATCGGCGGGCTCTCCATGGGCGGAGTGATCGCGCTGACCTTTTACTTCAAACATCCCGCGCGGGTGCGGGCGCTGATCCTGGCCGACACCGGGCCGGGGTTCAGGAACCCGGAGCGACGCGCGGAGTGGGCCCGCTCCCGCGAGCGGGTGGCCCGGCTTCTCGAGGAGGGCGGAATGCCGGCCTTCGCGAGCAGCCCGGACGCCCGATTGGACTACTACACGGCTCCCGAGATCATGCTGCGGCACGACCCGGTCGGCCTGGCCCATGTGAACCGGAAGGTGGTCGTCGTCCCGGATAGCCGGCTCATCGACGGGCTGTCGGAGGTCCGCGCCCCCACGCTGGTGATCGTGGGCGCCGACGACACCGACTTCTTGGGAGCGTCAGCGTACATGGCACGGAAGATTCCCGGCGCCGCGCACGTCGTCATCCCGAAGGCCGGCCACGGGGCCAACGTCGATCAGCCCGAAGCGTTCAACCGCGCCATCCTCGGT
>JACQWA010000056.1 GCA_016209425.1 Candidatus Rokuibacteriota bacterium | reverse complement strand
GCCTCGACGTCTTCACCGGGGACCCGGGCACCTTCTGGGGACGCTGGGGGGCTAACGACCGCCTGTTCTTCTCCCTCAGCTACTTCTTCTGAGTCGCCACCCGTCAGTCCGCGAAGATCGCCTCCATCCGGCTGACCGCGCGCTTCCAGCTCCACTCACGCGTGACGAAAGCCATGCCCTCCTGGGACGGGACGTTGCTGGCTCCACCCCACGGGCGAGGCGTCCAGCAACACTTCTCTCCACGGAGGTCGAGGACGTTCTCGCGCGTTGAAGGCCTTGCGCCGGCGGCGTCGGAGACAGTCATGAAGCAGAAGAATTTCCCTCCTGGTTGGGACGAGGAGCGGGTCCGCCGCGTCCTCGCGGAGGTGCCCCTGTCCAAGCGCCCCTTAGGGTCGTCTGCCTTCTCCCCGCCGCGTGCGCCTCCGCCTGACGGGGAGCTCGGCGTCTGCTACGATACCCGAGTGAGGGTGACGAAGGTCTGACAAGAGGAGGCGGCCAATGCCCGAGCTTCCGAAGTCTTTCCAGCGGTTCGAGCGGCAGAACGCAGCCGTCGTGAAGGCCTACGAGGCGCTGGGAGAAGCCTGCGCCAAGGCAGGGCCCCTCGACGCCAAGGGCCGGGAGCTGGTGAAGCTCGGCATGGCGATCGGCGGGCGCCTGGAAGGCGCGGTGCATTCCCACACTCGCCGGGCCCTGGAGGCCGGCGCCACACCGGAAGCGATCCGCCATGTGGTGGCCCTGGCGGTGCCGACCCTGGGCTTCCCGACGGCCGTGGCGGCCTTCACCTGGGTCGAGGAGCTGCTGGGGAAACCGAAAGGGAAAGCCCGGCGATAAACTCCCGGGGGCTTTCGCCGTCAGCGATGGCGGATGAGGACGATCCGCCCTCGGTCGCTCAGGAACGCGGTCAGGAGCCAGCTCACCACGCTGACGATGAGGGCCCCGAACACCGCCGCCCAGAAGCCGTGGACCTCGAACCCTTTCACCAGGAGCGCGGTAAGCCACAGGCACAGCCCGTTGAGAACGAAGAGGAAGAGCCCCAGGGTCATGAGCGTCAGCGGAAGCGTCAGGACCAGCAGGATCGGGCGGACCACGGCGTTGACGAGCCCGAGCACGAGCCCCGCCCCCAGGGCGGAGAGGACCCCCCGGATCTCGATTCCCGGCACCACCGCCGCCGCCAGAAAGATCGCCAGCGCGTTGACCAGGACCCGGACCAGAAAGCCCATGGGGGCACTGTACACCCGTGACGCCCGGCGCGGCCCGGCATAGGGTGGCCGTATGCCTCAGGGGGCGTTTCAAAGGAGGGTCGTCATGGATCCTTCGCATACGCTGACCGTCACCGAAATCTCGGCCCGGATCCGAGCCGGGCAGCTCTCTCCGCTCTCGCTGGTCGAGGCTCTCCTGGCTCGGATCGACGCCCTCGAGCCCACGGTGAAGGCCTGGGTCATCGTGGACCGCGACGGCGCGCTGGAGACCGCGCGGCAGCGGGCGGCGGAGGCCCAGGCCGGCCGGTTCAAAGGGCCGCTCCACGGCGTTCCTCTGGGGCTCAAGGACATCTACCACGTGGCCGGGATGACGACCACGGCCGGAGCGGGCGCCTTCGCCCATGAGCGGCCGGTCGAGGATGCCGAGAGCGTCGCCCGCCTCCGTGGGGCCGGGGCCGTCATCCTGGGGAAGACCACCACCACCGAGTTCGCCTACCTGGATCCGACGGACACGCGGAACCCCTGGAACCCGGCGCACACGCCCGGCGGCTCGTCCAGCGGCTCGGCGGCGGCCGTCGGCGCGTGCATGGTCCCGCTCGCCCTGGGCTCCCAGACCGTGGGCTCCACGCTCAGGCCCGCGGCCTATTGCGGCGCCATCGGCTTCAAGCCGACCTACGGGAGGGTCAGTTGCCGGGGCGTGCTGCCGCTCGCCTGGAGCCTGGACCACGTGGGGATCATCTGCCGGAGCGTGGCCGATGCGGCCGTGACCCTGCAGGTCCTCGCCGGCCACGACCCGGGTGATCCGCTCTCGGCCCGCGAGCCCGTCCCGGATTACGTCGGGGCCCTCCCCCGGGCCGGGCGGCCACCCCGTCTCGGGCTGCTCCGCCAGTTCTTCCTGGAACGGGCCGGCGCCGAGGTGGCCGCCCACCTGGAAGCCATCGCCCAGGCTCTGGGCCGAGCCGGAGCCGGCCTGGAAGAGCTCAAGCTGCCGCCGAGCTTCGGGGGGATCCACGACGCCGGCACCAGGGTGATGCAGGTGGAGGCCGCCGCCTTTCACGCCTCCCGCTTCGCCACCCACGCCGAGCAGTACCGGCCGAAGATCCGCGAGCTCATCGAGGCCGGGCTCAAGCTGAGCGGGGTGGAGTACGTGGCGGCTCAGCGGCAGCGTCGCAGTTTTCGCGAGGAGCTGGCGCCCCTCTTCGAGCGCGTCGACGCGCTCCTCATGCCGGTGGCGGGCGCGCCCGCTCCCCGGGGGCTCGGGTCCACCGGCGACCCGACCTTCTGCGCCCCCTGGAGCTTCGGCGGGCTGCCGACCATTGCCCTCCCCTCCGGCGTGGCTCAGGACGGCCTCCCGCTGGCCATTCAGCTGGTGTCGGGGGCCTTCGACGAACCCCGCCTCCTGGCCGTCGCGCGCTGGTGCGAGGCGACGCTCGGCTTCTCCGCCGCGCCCCCGGGGTGAGCGCGCGGATTCGGACTAGCCGCCCACGCCCAGGTAGGTCGTGGTCACCTGCTGGTCGGCGCGGAGCCGCGCAGGCGTCCCCTCGAAGACGATCGTCCCGTGGTCGATGACGTAGACCCGGTCCGCCAGCTGGAGCGCCATCTCGGCGTTCTGCTCGACCAGCAGCATGCTCACGCGCTCCCGCTTCAGCTCCCGGATCGTTCCCACCACCGCTTCCACCACCAGCGGCGCCAGCCCCTGGGACGGCTCGTCGAGGAGGAGCAGATCGGGACCCGTCACCAGGGCGCGGGCAATGGCCAGCATCTGCTGCTCGCCCCCGGACAGGAAGCGCCCCCTCCGATCCAGCACCTCGCGGAGCTTGGGGAAGCGCTGGAGGGTGTCCTCCACCTGCCAGCGGGAGTGGGGCCGGCGGGCGATCGAGAGGTTTTCGCGCGCGGTCAGGTACGAGAAAATGCCGCGGGTCTCGGGCACGAGCGCGATCCCCATCTGGGAGATCCGGTGCGCCGACAGGCCGGCAATGTTGCGGCCCTTGTAGACAATCTCCCCCGTCCGGGGCGGCGTGAGGCCCGTGACGGAGCGGAGCGTGGTCGTCTTTCCGGCCCCGTTCCGGCCCAGGAGGGCCACGACCTCGCCCTCGGCCACGCCGAGCGACAGGCCGTGGAGGATGTGGCCGAGCCCGTAGTAGGTGTTGATGCCGCGGATGTCGAGGATCATCCCGCCGCCATGCCGCCCAGGTAGGCGCGGCGCACCTCGGCGTTCCGCTGGATCTCCGCCGGCGTCCCCTCGGCGATCACGCTCCCGAAGTGCATGACGGCGATCCGGTCCGAGACGCCCATGATGATGTCCATCTTGTGCTCGATGAGCACGATCGTGTAGCGCCCCTTGAGCCCCCGCACCAGGGCCACCATCTTCTGGGTCTCGTCCGGGGAGAGCCCGGCGGCCGGCTCGTCCAGGAGCAGCAGCCGGGGCGCTGCCGCCAGCGCCAGGGCCAGCTCGAGCTGCCGCTGCTCGCCGTGGGAGATCTGGCGCGCCAGCTGGTGCGCCTTTTCACTGAGCCCCACGTCGCCCAACGCCGCCAGCGCGCGCTCGGTGACCTCGTGGAAGCGGTCCGTCCGCCGCCAGGCGAGCCCCCGCCAGGAGCGACCTCGGGCGAACGCGGCGACCCAGACGTTGTCCAGGAGCGAGAGGGCGGGAAAGAGGTTCGTCCGCTGGAAGGAGCGCGCGATCCCCAGGTGGGCGATGCGGTGGGCCGGCGTGCCGGTGATGTCCTGCCCGTCAAAGACGATCCGGCCCGACGTCGGAGGGAGCTGTCCGGTGAGGAGGTTGAAGAGCGTCGTCTTCCCGGCGCCGTTGGGCCCGATGATCGAGTAGAGCGATCCCGGCTGCACCTCCAGCGTGACCCCGTTGACCGCCGTCAGGGCGCCGAAGGCCTTGCTGAGGTTCTCGATGTTAAGGAGCGCCATCCGCGTTCGCCGGAACGACGCGCGCGCGGCGGGCGGCCCGCCATGACCAGAAGCGCGCCCAGGCCTCCACGCAGCCGCCGCGGAAGAACAGGACCACGATCACGAACGCCACGCCCAGGAGCAGTGGCCAGCGCGCCCACACGACGCTGACGGACTCGGAGAGCCAGATGAAGACGAAGGAGCCGATGACGGGGCCGTAGAGCGAGCCGCTGCCGCCGATGAGGGTGGCGAAGACCACGTTGCCCGAGAACACGAAGCCGATGGCCTCGAGCGGGACGATGCCGAAAAGCATGGCGTAGAGCACCCCGGCCAGGCCGGAGAAGGCCCCGCCGATGACGAAGGCCAGGAGCTTCAGGCGGGGCGCGTTATAGCCGACCGACAGGGCGCGCACCTCGTTCTCCCGGATCGCCTGGAGGATCTTGCCGAGGGGGGATTCCACGATGCGCTTCATGACCCAGAGCGACACGAGGAAAAGCGCCGCGACGAAGACGTAGTAGGCCAGCGGCTGGCGGAAGTCCACCCCGAGCACCGCGGGCCGACCGATCCCGGGCATGCCGTCCTCGCCCCCCGTCACGCTGGTCCACTGATAGGCGATGAAGTAGAACATCTGGTTCAGCGCGAACGTCAGCATGATGAAGTAGAGGCCGGAGCGCTGGACGCAGAGATAGCCCACCAGCGCCGCCGACACGGCGCCCACCACGACGCCGATCGCCAGCACCACGAACACGTTGATCCCGTACTGCTTGAGGAGGTACCCCGCCACGTAGGCCGCCGAGCCGAAGAACGTGGACTGGCCGAAGGACAGCAGCCCCGTGTAGCCGAGGAGGAGGTTCAGGCCGAGCCCGAAGATGGCGAAGATCCAGATCTCCGTGGCGATGGCATGGCGGACGACGACGGGGAGCAGGACGACCGCCGCGACAATGACCAGCCAGGCCCGACTCATTTCCCCTCGGAGGGGGGCCACCCAGGCCCCCCCACGCCTCCGGCGTGGACGCCCGGGTACCCGCCCCGTCCGAACCTCCCCCCGCCGGTTGCGCGGGCAAAGCCCGCGCTCGAAATGGCGGCGAGGCAGTAGATGGGAATGAATATCGAAGCTCTCCGAAAGAGGATCGAAGCGGTGCTGGCCGAGCGCCCCCGGCGGGTGGTCGAGGAGGAAGGGCTCATCCCCTCGGCGGTGCTCCTCCTCTTGACCAACCGGGGCGGCCCGCACGTCGTCTTCGCCAAGCGGACCGAGGACGTGGCGCACCACAAGGGGCAGTTCTCCTTCCCGGGCGGCATCGTGGAGACCTGGGACGGGTCGCGCCTGGAGACCGCGCTCCGTGAGGCGAAGGAGGAAATCGGCCTGCCGCCGTCGGCCGTGGAGATTCTCGGGACGCTGGACGACACGGAGACCCGAGCCACGCCGTTCGTGATCACCCCGTTCGTCGGACTCATCGCCGAGCCGGTGAGCTACGCCCCGGACGGAAAAGAGATCGAGCGCGTCCTCGAGGTGCCGCTCGAGGCGCTGCTCGACCCGGCCAACGTCCGGGTCGAGATGTGGGAGCGAAACGGCGAGGTCCATCCGGTCCATTTCTACGAGTACAACGGCGAGACGATCTGGGGAGCAACGGCGCGGATCCTGAAGCAGTTCCTCGACCTCGTCTTCCCCGAGGGCCCCCCGCGGTGAGCTACGAGACGGTGCTGGTCGAGGCGGCGGGTGGCGTGGGGACGATCACGCTGAACCGGCCGGAGGTGCGCAACGCCCTGAACCAGACCATGGTGAGGGAGATCTGGGAGGCGCTGGAAGCGCTGGAGGCCGAACGGGAGGTCCGGGTCGCGGTGCTGAGAGGCGCCGGGGACAAGGCCTTCTGCGCCGGCGCCGATCTCAAGGGCGTGGGCGACCGCGGCACGACGCTCCAGGCGCGGGAGTCCTTCGGGGGGCTCGTGAAGATTCTCGAGGGGATCCCGCGGATGCGGAAGCCGGTGATCGCCCAGGTC
>JACQWA010000055.1 GCA_016209425.1 Candidatus Rokuibacteriota bacterium | reverse complement strand
CTCTATGAGCCGAGGATGCCGAGGACGTCCTCCTCCTTCATGATGAGGTACTCCTCACCGTCCAGCTTGACCTCACTGCCCGAGTACTTGCCGAACAGGATGCGATCACCGGCCTTCACGTCGAGCGGGGTCTTTTTGCCGGCCTCGGTCACCGTGCCGATGCCGACCGCGATGACCTTGCCCTCCTGCGGCTTCTCTTTGGCGGTGTCGGGGATGATGATGCCGCCGCGCCGGGACTCTTCCTCCTCAGTTCGCTTCACCAGGATGCGGTCGTGGAGCGGATGCAGTCTCGTCTTCGTTGCGTGTGCCATGGTACGGGCGCCTCCTTGACCGGGTGCTCCGGTCCTGCCCGCTGCAATGTTTCGCTTGACTAGTGATATATCATAGTATAAATTATATAGCAAAAACAAATTATATATGACCTGGACAGCGGGACACACGGACGTCCGGCCGGGAGCGGGCCGGGGCCGGCAGGACACGGAGGCGGGGATGGTCGAACATCGGGCCAAAGTCCTCCTCGTTCTGTCCCAAGACGTGCTGGACGCGGCGCGGGCCTTCGCGGGGACAGCGACGACGACGCTCAAGCTTTCGGTGAGCCTTCAGATCGTGCTGCGGGCCCTCATCGAGGAGGGGCTGAAGGGGGATGGCCACCCGGCCCTCCTCGCCAACGTCGAGGGCCAGGCGCAGGCCATTCGCCACAAGCGGAGCAGGCTGCGGCGCGAAGGCGCTGAGGGGGACCCGAGGAGTGTGCGGCCTGGAGCTCCGCGGGGGCCGGGCGGTGGTGGGCCGCAGAGGCGCCGGACGTGAGAAGGGCGCGGGAGCGATCCGGCGCCGAGACGAGTCGGAGCGAAGGGGCTGGATGCCGGACACACGTGGCGACGACGAACGCTGGGAATCAGCGTCGTGACAAGGAGACGACGATGGGGAAATGGATCGGGCTGACAATCTCGGCCGGCGTGGTCGTGGCGGCGATGACCCTCGGCTGCTCCCGCGAGCCGTCAGGGACGGGAGCGGTGATCGAGGATAAGGTCTACACGGTGACGCCGGCCTCGGTGACGGTGAAGGCTGGGATCGTGGCGGGCGAGGTCACGGAGATGAAGGTCACGGAGCGGGTCGAGAAGGGCTCCGGCCGCCTCGTCTCTCCGGCGAAGCTCACAGGGACGCTCAAGCTGAAGAATAGCTCCAAGGATCAGGCCGTCCGCCTTGTTGGGGGAAAGATCCAGTACATCGATGCCCAGGGGCAGCCGATCAAGCTCGAGGCGGCACGGGCCGAACCGACCATTAAGTTCGCCACGTACGGCTCCGAGCGGCTCGATCCCGGGCAGGATGCGACTCAGTCCGTGGATGTGGACTTCCCCGCCGAGGCCCTGAAGGCGAAGAAGCTGAAGGAGATCCGTCTCGAGCTCGCGTACATCCCGTCACCGTACAAGGAAGAGACGCTCAACTTCTCCGTATCGATCGGCGGCCAATAAGTCGGGGCGGTGGCTTCCCCGTGTAGTCACCTCCGAGAAATCACGCTGCACAGGAGGAACAAAGCGAGAACCGCAGCGGCGGATTCTGGAGGCGATGGACAGGTTCATCGAAAAAGGGGGCTTAGGGGAGGGGTATGCTGAATGACGTTCTGGCTGTATGCGTAGTTGCCGCCTTGGTCGTGGTGTTTGCCACGATCTTCGGGGCGGTAGAGCTACTAGGGAGAGGGCTGCAAGCGGCTCGGCGCGTGAGCGGACTATGACGCCGAGCGAAGGACATCCCCAAGCCCAGCTGGCGGGTCCGGATACATTCGCCAGGGAGTCCCTTGTGGGTGCTCACGCCTCGGGGGGGTGCGCGATATCCGAACCGCTCGATCAACGAGAGTACGACCACGGTTCCCCAAGACTTGAGCGTGATCCGTACGAGGAGGAGGGGGGAGCCGTATCGGGGGCTACTGTCTCATCACAGGAGATCACGTGAGCCGAGGTCATGCGCGGGAGTTCTGGTGCGAGGTGGTATCCGAAATGGTCCTGATCCGTCTCCGTCGAGGGGACGGCTTCGGACGGCCCCGAGGATATTTCGTTCAGTGTAACCAAACCGAGTGTCAGTACGTTGACGAGAACAAGCCGCCCTGCCCGCTGCACGTCGGCATGTTCGCGGAGGAGATCAGGGTCGCGAAGGAAGCGCGGGGCCGCCAGGGCGAGTAGAAGATTTCCCCCAGGACCTCCATTGTGCCAATAAGGAGCGCATTCGGGCTCATTCCAACCCACTCTTAGCTCAAGCATTACAGGACTGAAAATCCTGTGCGCACCCCCGCCGATGCATGTCATATCAGGTTACCCTCAACGGTCAGGCTTAGCGATTTCGGTGATTGCGGGCCCCCGCTATGAAGTGCTCACCTCAGGCACGAGTCGTTTCAAATCTCGGGCGGCGGCCGGGATCGTCGCGCTCAATCTTGGTGGACCGGCGCATTACCAAGGGCTCCGAGTTACCCGCTCCCGGAGCGTCGATCGGGGTGTGCAAAGGGCGATGCTGACGCTCACACACGTTTCCACTGGACGAGCAGAACGCCCAGGATGGTGACAGCGAGCCCGATCACCTGGAGCGCCGTGACCCGCTCGCCTAGGAGGAGGCTTGCCATCAGGGCCGTGGCCAGCGGGGAGAGGCTCAGGAGCACATTCGACTCCAGCGCCATGAGGGTTCGAAGGCACCAGTTGTAAAGCAGATAGGCGAGGGCGGTGTTGACCACCGCCAGCCAGAGGATCGCAGCCCACCCCTCCGGAGGAGGTGGCGCCGCCCCCTCGAGTGGCAACGCGACGAGGAGGAGCAGGCCCCCGCCGACCCCGAGTGGCACGGCGGTGAGGGGGAGCGTCGATATCTTCCCGGCCCTCGCCGCCTCCCGGCTGAGCACCGCGAAGATCGCGAAGGCCAGCACTCCCACGAAGATGACCATGACGGCCAGCGGGCTTCCCGCGCTGAGGCCGGGCGAGAAGAAAAGCCCGCTCCCCGCTAGAGCGACGACGAGCCCCATGATCTGGAGCTGGCTCGGAACTTCTCGCAGCCAGACGATGGCCAGGAACAAGGTCGGCAATGGGAGCAGGCTGTGGAGGAAGGCGCCCGTGGTCGCGGGGACATATTGGAGCCCCCAGAAGAGGGCGCCGTTGCTCAACGGGTAGGCGAGGAGCCCCATCAGAATCAGGCGGAGCCACTGGCCCGGGGCCGGGTTGCGTCTGAGGCCGCCATCGAAAGCCATCAGGGGGAGGAGGAGCAAGAACGCAGTGAAGTACCGCCAGCCCGCCAGGGTCAACGGTCCCGTATGGGCCAGCCCCAGCTTGATGATGACGAAGGACGAGGCCCAGATGCCGCTCACGAGGAGCCCCGCGCCGACCGCTGCCAGGCGCGTTTGTAGGCCTCGCCGCAGCAGGGACCCGGCTGCGCCGGCCCGAATTTCGGAGGCCTCGCCTGAATCGTTTTTCACAAAAAGTGTTCAGCGCCCTTCAGGCCCGCGGGGCCTTTCTCCCCGTGCCTCGCCGTTCGCCCTCGGCGGGGCGACGCCGGGCGAGTCGGCTCTCCAGACGGGTGATTCGCTTTTCCACTCTCCGGAGCGTTCGCAACAGGGGATCGGCCTGGCCCTCGCCCTGTCGGGAGAGGTATCCCTGCTCCAGCAGGTCGGTGAAGATGGCCGCGATCTCGTCCGGAGCGAGCTTCCCCCCGGGGTCGTACCACTTGTACAGCCAGTTGCACATGCCAAGGAGCCCAAAGACCAGGAGTGTGGGCGGGAGATCCCGAAACCGCCCGTCGCTGATCCCCTCCCGGACGACCTTCTCGACGGTGCGGTCGTACTCGCGCTTCTCGCGCGCGACGCGCCTGGCCATGTCGGACGGCAGCCCGCTCTCCTCGCTGAAGAAGACGGTGAGGAAGGGGAGCTGGCTGGTCAGCAGATTCACCTGGTAGCGGAT
>JACQWA010000054.1 GCA_016209425.1 Candidatus Rokuibacteriota bacterium | reverse complement strand
GGCCAGGCCTCCGGGGGTCAAGCTCTCCGAGCCGCGCGCGGTGGTGGTCAGGGGCCTGTCAGAGCCGCTCGAGGTCCTCAGCGTCGTCTGGCGGTGACGCCGAGGAGGCGGCGCCCCCTCCTCGCGGAGCAGGGTGCATTGGCCTGACGATCCCGCCCTCGCTGCTGCTGCGGGCCGACCGCGTGATCGAGTAGCACTTGCGGCCGCCAGCCCCGGACGGACGAAAGGGCCGACAGGGCGGGTCCGTGTTGGGTGAGCCTTCCATTACTTACGCCCGTGTCGCCTTGGCCCGGCGGCTGGCCGAGATCGTGTATCACATCTGGAGAGACGAGATCGATTACTTTGCGATCCTGCGTCGGAGTGGCGTGTGGGGGTGAGTTCGGTAGGCAACTGGTCTTCGGACCGCATTATGATTGGGCAGCCCCCTTCATTCCTCCGCGGGTGAAGTGGAACGGTCATCATGGGCCCAATGGCCCGAAGAGATGTGTGGCGCACGGCCACGGGGATGAAAAGCCCAAGTGCGGTGAACAAGGCAACGTCACAATGCCTCTAGGATCGACGATCGGCATCGGACCCATATCCTGATATCCCCCCAAAGTCGGGGGAAGGAGGGCTCACAAGATCGGGACGGAGAACTTGACACGGCCGACGCGCTTAGAGATGTTGGCTAATTTAGCCGCAACCAACGTTCCCTCCGCCAGGTTCGTATTTGGTAGCGGGACCAAAAGACCTCCTCTTGGCCCCCCGACCGCTCGTTTCTTTGATAGAGCGCCAGATTTTCCTGATAGTATGCCGTTCCTTCCGGGCTACAAGGTAGACGCGAAGCCCGAGTGGATCGCCAAGACTATCCCTTCTTTTTTAGGCTCTTCAGGAAATCGGGTGGGTTGACCCTCCCGAGCTATGCTCCGATCTATTCCGCTCTCGAACATCACCTTGTCCTGGAGCCGGCCGTTGATCTCGCGCTTGAGGCTCTCGGGGAATATTTCGGGGCCCAGCCCGAGGTCTCCGTCACGCTCTCTCGAACGGATCCGAGAGAGGGAATCTTGACAATAAGCTGGTTGTCAGGTTGACAATGCATGGACAATCCCGGCTGTCGGTCGCTAAGCGGTTGCGGGGACGTTGACAATTAGAATTTAGAGATATTGACAATACATTGACAATATGTCAGTCTTTACCCCGTGGATCCAAAGCGCAGAATACTCGCCTACCTCGGCCGGCGACCCTCGGCGACCGGCGGGGAGCTGCGGGTCCATTTGGGGCTCAGCCGGCAAGCCCTGAGCGTTCACCTCCGGAGCTTGATCGGCGCCGGACAGGTCGTGCGGTCCGGCACCACGCGCAGCGCTCGCTACTGGTTGACTAGCCGGGCGCCGGCTGCGGCAGTCGTCGCCCGCTCCCTGCGCACGCAGGGCCTTGACGAGGACCGAGTCTGGGAGGACCTGGCCACGCGCCTGAACCTGCGCCGCGTCCTGCGGCTGAACGTGGAGGCCATCACCCGCTACGCCTTCACCGAGATGCTCAACAACGCGATCGAGCACTCGGAGGCGGACCGGTGTACGGTCCGCTGCAGCCTCGAAGCGGGTAAAGTCTCTTTCGAGGTCCGTGATCCCGGGATCGGGGTGTTCCACTCCATTGCGTCCAAGCTCCACCTGCCGAATGAAGAGGCGGCCCTGGTCGAGTTGATGAAGGGCAGAACGACCACGCTCCGGGAGGCGCATAGCGGAGAAGGGATCTTCTTTACCTCTCGGGTGGCGGATCGGTTTGCGCTGCGATCCCACCGGATCCAGGTCGAATGGGACTCGGCCAGGGGGGACGTCTTTGTGTCCACGCGGCGCCTTCTAGCCGGCACCGAGGTCCGCTTCGAAGTCCAGCGTGCCACCCGACGCCGGCTGGAGGACGTCTTTGGCGAATTTGCACCGGAAGAATATGATTTCCGGTTTCAAAAGACCAAAGTGCTCGTCAAGCTGTTGCGCCGGGACTATGTCTCCCGCTCCGAGGCCCGGCGGCTCCTGGCGAACCTGGAAAAGTTCAGCGAGATCGTGCTCGACTTTCGCGACGTGCAATCGGTGGGACAGGGGTTTGCCGACGAGGTGTTCCGGGTCTTCGGCCACCGGTATCCGGCGATCGCCATCAGGACCGAGAATACGAGTCCCGTCATTGACGCTATGATTCGCCACGTGTCGTCGGGCTGAGTCCTGCGCTTGCGGTTCGGAGCAGAGAGGCCCTCTCATGGTAAACTCATCCGGTGCCAGCGGTGCTGCGGGTCCGCGGCTTCCGGTTCTTCTTCTTCAGTATGGAAGGCCGCGAGCCACCTCATATTCATGTGAGTCATGCGGGACGGTATGCGAAGTTCTGGCTTGAACCCGTAACGCTGGCGGACGTGCAAGGCTTTCGAGACCACGAACTCACGGAGATTCGACGGCTGGTCTTCGAAAACAGGCACTTCTTCTTGGAGAAATGGCATGGGTACTTCGGTGGAGAGCGCTAGAGCGCTCGCGGTTCACGTGTCCTGCTCGAGCCACAGCCTTAGTGTAGTTCTGGCCGATGGTCGCACTATCTCCGCCCCGCTCGCTTGGTTTCCCCGGCTCCTGGAGGCGACTCCAAAGCAACGCGCAGCGTGGAAGCTGATTGGTGGAGGCATCGGCATCCACTGGGAAGCAATTGACGAAGACATCTCGGTCGCTAGTCTACTCCAGCCAGAGAACTTTATGCGGCTGCCGAACGAGCGTATGCAGCCGACGCGCGAAAAGCGCCGTGCTCAGGCCGGGCGTCGCGGCGTACGCAGCTGATCAGACGCTGACCTTGTAGCCCTGGCCGTGGACGGTCAGGGTGAAGCGCGGATGCTCAGGGTCCGCCTCGAACTTCTGTCTGAGGCGGAGGATGTGGGTGTCCACCGTGCGGGTCGTCGGGAAGCGCTCGTACCCCCAGACGTCGTCGAGCAGGCGTTCGCCGGTCAGGACCTCGCCCCGGTGCTCGACCAGGTAGCGGAGCAGGTCGGTAGATGCTCCGGGGGGAGAGCGGGCCGCCTCCGGCCCGGCTGGGAAAGAGGACAGTGTGAGGCTGGACGGCCTTGGTGTACGCCTGCAGGACGGCGTGCAGGGAGGGCGAGAGCCTGACGGAGCGGTCCTTGCGCCCCTTGCCCTGCTCGATCCGAATCACCATCCGCTCGGCGGCACACTAAGCTGGACCAAGGGGTGGCCGATTCTCCCTTTGAGCCTCGAAGGCGAGGTCCGTTCGCATGCCGGCTCACCCGCTGCTGGAGGTATCCCACTCCCGCGCTCCCTCTCGTGTCGGCGGGACCTCGTCACGGGGCATGACCTTAAGCGTGGGGGTGTCTGCGGCACCCTAGGCGCGAGGCCTACACCTTACCTCCCGCCGTGAGTTTTCCCGGTCGACGATCAGCATTCGCTTGCCGGTTCGGGCTAGCTTCACGGCGATGGCGTAAGCGACGTGCGTGTTGCCGATCCCTCTCGGGCTGAAGACCTCCGTGACGGAGCCCGGAGCAAGGAGGGGTATTCGAACTAGTCCGGCTCCGCTTCGACGCTGCTCACGAAGTCGGGTGCAGACAGAGCCGCCACCCACGGCGTGCGTCCGTTCACCTCGGAGGTGAGTGTGCCGAGGCGGGTCAAAAGCTTCTGGATCAAGGTTTTCGCATCGTCGCGGGCCTCATAGCTCTGCCCGATCACTTCGGTGGCTACTCCTTCAGGGCCCCGGCGGTCAAGCCAGTCACCAAAAACCGCTGGAGGAACAGGTAGAGGAGGATGGCGGGCAGGCCGCCCAGGAGAGACCCGGCCATGAGCATGGGCCAGATGATCCGAAACTCGCCCACGGTGCGGGCGATCCCCAGCGTCACGGTCATCATCTCCTCGCTCGTGGTCAGACAAAGCGCCCACAGGAGGTCCCCCCAGGCCAGGAGAAAGGCAAACAGAACCGAGGCCACCATGCCGGGGCCGAGGACCGGCAGGATGATGCGGAAGAAGACGCCGAGGCGGTCGCACCCATCGACGAGGGCCGCTTCGTCCATCTCGAGGGGCACCCCGTCGATGAAGCCCTTCATGGTCCAGGTGGCGAACGGCAGGCAGATGGTGAGAAAGGCGATCACCAGGCCGGTGCGCGTGTCGTAGAGGCCGGTGGCGGTGAGCACCTTGAAGTAGGGGCCGACGAGCAACACGCCGGGGAGCATCTGGGTGGCGAGGAAGAACCCGATGAGGACGCGCTTTCCCGGCAACTGGAATCTGGAAAACCCGTAGCCGGCCAGCGCGCCAAAGAACACCGACAGGACGGCGGTGGCGAGGGAGATGACCGTGCTGTTAAAGAAGTAAACGCCGAAGTTTTTCCTGACCCAGATACCGGTGAAGCTCTCCAGGGTCAGCTCGCGGGGGATCCAGGTCGG
>JACQWA010000053.1 GCA_016209425.1 Candidatus Rokuibacteriota bacterium | reverse complement strand
TGAGCGAAGTTCCTTGTCGGGTAAGTTCCGACGCGCATGAATAGCGTAATCACTTGGCCGGTGTCTCCCAGAGGAGCCGGGCGAAATTGCAGCGGCGGTGAAGATACCGCTTACCCGCAGATGGACGGAAAGACCCCGTGAACCTTTACTGTAGCCTATTATTGGCTTTTGACCTGTCTTGCGTAGGATAGGTGGGAGGCGCTGAAGCCCAGGCTCCGGCTTGGGCTGAGCCGACGGTGAAATACCACTCCTGACATGTTAGGAGCCTAACTCGGTCCCGTGAATCCGGGCCGGGGACAGTGGTAGGTGGGCAGTTTAACTGGGGCGGTTTCCTCCCAAAGAGTAACGGAGGAGTTCTAAGGCACGCTCAGCGCGGTTGGCAATCGCGCGACGAGTGCAAGGGCATAAGCGTGCTCAACTGCGAGACCCAATACGTCGAGCAGGTGTGAAAGCAGGACCTAGTGATCCGGTGGATTCCGAGTGGAAGGGCCATCGCTCATCAGACAAAAGGTACTCCGGGGATAACAGGCTGATCTCGCCCAAGAGTCCACATCGACGGCGAGGTTTGGCACCTCGATGTCGGCTCATCGCATCCTGGGGCTGGAGAAGGTCCCTAGGGTTCGGCTGTTCGCCGATCAATAGCGGTACGTGAGCTGGGTTTAGACCGGCGTGAGCCAGGTCGGTCCCTATCCTCTGTGGGCGCTGGAGACTTGCGGGAAGGTGCTCCTAGTACGAGAGGATCGGAGTGCACGAACCTCTGGTGTACCTGTTGTCCTACTAAGGGCAATCGCAGGGTAGCTACGTTCGGCAGGGATAACCGCTGAAAGCATCTAAGCGGGAAGCCCCTCCCAAGACTAGGTCTCCGTTAAGGGTCGTGGAAGACTACCACGTTGATAGGCGTGCTGGTGCAAGGCGGGTAACCGCTTGAGCCGAGCCGTACTAATCGCCCGTCCGCTTGACCGCGTTTTTCCGAGCCTGTCTCGGGATCCGTCCGCAAGGATGGTTCCCGCGGACTTGCCCGGGATCTGCGCAGCACGAAGCTGTCGAGAACTTGCTGCTTTGCGAAACCAACGTTTTCTCTCGAGTTCGTTACCCATTACCCAATGAGCCGGCCCGCCGGGGCGACCCGACGGGTGTTACATTGGCAGGGGACTCGTTCCCTTGCCCTGCGAGAGAAAAAAATCCCGGTGTCCCAATACCCAAGGGGCCACACCCGTTCCCATTCCGAATACGGTCGTTAAGCCCTTGGGGCCGATGATACTGTCGGGAATCACTTCGGCGGGAAAGTAGGTCGATGCCGGGGTTAATATTCAGGAACAGGCCGGGCCGCAAGGTCCGGCCTGTTTCGCATTCCGTGTGCCCATGATCGCTGCGCCGGTTTCAGGATCATGTGCCGCCTTGGGGTTTCTCGGCAGGGCCCGATCGTTTCCTGGCCCTCATGAACAGGATGCTTGCGAGCATCCTCTCGACGTGCTCGATCTCCATGCCGAGTTCGATGAGAAGGCCCTGCAGTTCCTCCGCTCTGAATCGGGAGATGTGCTCGTCCGCGTAGCCCCCGGGGATCAGGAGCTTGTAGATCCGTTCGATCGGCTCCCACAGCCCTCGACCGTACTCGGGCGTAGAGACGAGGAGCACGCCGCCGGGCCGGATCACACGCGTCAGCTCCGAGAGGACGACCCGTTTGTTGGGGATGTGCTCGATGACCTCGCTTGACACCACCTGTGCGAGGCTGCCGCTCCGGAACGGTAGGTGGCGGATGGAGCCGACTACCGTGCGGCGGTGGCACGTCCGGATGAACCGCGCCTTCCTGCGGTCCGCATCGAGACCGACGATCTCGGGATGGGCCAGAATGAAGTGAGCGGACCCACAGCCCGCGTCGAGCGTGGGGCGCATGTCCTCCATCAGCCGCTTGAGGATTCGATACCGGGACCGGTGCCAGTACTTCTGCAGCGGGATTCGGCTCCGGAATGCCCGCTCGTCGTAGTCACAGAAGAGGACGGTGTTCCGCATCCGCCAGATGCGGAACAAGCTCCGCGCGAAGGACAGCCCGTACCGGAGGACCTTCGCGTGGGAGGCGCCGGTGCGGCGAGGCTTGTATGTGTAGGGGACTTCGATGACCCGGTATCCGTGGGCGATCGCCAGGATCGTCGCCTCGAGCTGAACGTTGAAGTCCCGGCTCGTCAGTGCGAATTCCTCGAACATGGAACGACGGTAGAGCTTGAAGCCGCCGGAGGAGTCGCGAACGGGAATGGAGCAGGCCCACGAGGCGACCCGGTTCAAGAGGCGGCTCAGCAGGCCACGATAGGCGGGACCTTCGGAGCCGCCGCAGGGGACATAGCGAGAGGCGATAATCACGTCGGCCTCCCCGCGACGCGCGTACAGGCTCGGGAGGTACCACGGGTCATGACTGCCGTCCGCGTCGAGGGTGAGGACCCACTCCCCGCGCGTCGCGTGGAGGCCTTCCCAGATCGCCCGCCCGAAACCGGGCTCGACCTGTGCGAGCACACGCGCACCGTGTCGAACGGCCTCCTCGGGCGTCCCGTCTGTGGAGCCGCCGTCCACGACGACGATCTCGTGCACAGGCGCTACGGACGAGGCGACCTCGCGGAGGACGGGGAGGAGGTGCGCGAGGTTCTCTCGCTCGTTGAGCGCGGGGATGACCACGGACAACTGCATTCTTCGCCCGTCTTGAGGTACAATCCGCGCGCGTGCCGCGACGGTCACGGAGGATAGCAGCGGCCGGCAGGTGTCTCAAGGAATTGCGGGCCCGCACTCGCGCGACCGCGGGAGGCGCTCTCTGGTGCAAGTCGCGACATCTTCCAGCCGGTACTGGGTCCTCCCCCTGACGGTCATTCCCCTTGCTAGCCTCTGGCTCTGGCACCTCGACGCCGCATCGCCGTGGGAATACGATTGGTCTGGCTCCGTCCGAACCGACGAGTCGGCCTATACCATGCACGCACGGACCGCGGCCCTGACTGGGGAGTACGGCCTCGACGGGCGTCCGTGGTCCTGGGACGAAAGCACGATCTGGCCAATCGCGGGCTGGATGGCGCGCCTCTCCTTTGCGCTCACCTCCGTAGGATTCGTCGGACTCCGCCTCCCTTCGGTCCTTTTCTGCATCGTCGCGTGGGTGGTGATGGGCGCCTGGTGTCTCCGCTCGATGGCGTTCGGCCCGGCGTGGGTCCCTCTCCTTCTCTTGGGCCTCTCCTTTCCGGGCTTCGTCTACCTTCGTCTCGGAAACGAATACGGTTTCATCCTCCTGCTCACGGCGGTCGCGTATCTCCTCGTTTCGGAGGCTCGATGGGCAAGCGCCTGGCTCCTGGCGGGGGTCCTGGCCGGGATCGCCCTGCGCGCGCGGACCCATTGCGGGCCGGCCTTCGCCGGTTTCGGCGTCCTTGCCCTCCTCGATGGGAGGCCCTGGAGGCGAATCGCAGCTCTCGTTGTCGGGGCCGGAGTCGGCTACGGCGCGATCTGGTTCATCTACGATCGCCCCATCCGCTCCACGCCCGAAGTGCAGATCGCCCTGCGCCTGCAGCTGGCGACATTCTATCGGCTGTGGCCGCACACCCTCCTGGATGCTTGGAAGAACTTCGCCCTGTCCCCCGGCCGCACGAACTTCTTCCAGGACAGCGCGGGACTTGCGGTCCTCGCGGCCGCAGGCGCCTGGGGCGTCGTCCGCACCCGGCCGCGCCAGGACCCCAGGGGCTGGGCGATCCTGGCGTCTGTCTCTGCCATGTTGATCGCGGTCGGAGTCCTCCACTACCAGCCCCTCAGGTACCGAGTGTTCGCGCTGATTGGCCTCGCACTCCTCGGAGGGCGAGCCTTCCACTCCCACCCCGACGAGCGCTGCGGCGGCGGGTTCCTCCTCGGTGCGGCGTTCGGCCTCGGGCTGGCCTGGATCCTCCAGGGGCTCGGCGCCGGCCTCCCCCGCGTTGCCATGCTCGCAATCGCGTTGGCCCTCGCCGTCGCTTGCGCCGCGTTGGCGCGCCGTCCGGGGCTCCCGCCCTGGCGGCGACGCGCATTCCTCATCGCCTGTCTCGTCGCCTTCCTCTTGCAGGGAGCCTGGCTCTTCGCGCGGTTCCACGCGAATCCGGATCGGGACGCGATCCGAGTCTCCCGGGAGGCTGCAGAGGCCCTGCATGGAACGGGGGCCCGAATCGTGGGGATGCGTACCGCAGGGACGTTTCTCTATGAAAGCGGGATCCCCTACTTCTTCTGCTGGGAGGACCTGACCGAGGAAGACCTGCGCCGGATGGCGCGCGAGTGGCGCCTGACCCACTACGCGGTCCTGGAGCAGAACGACGCCTTTCCTCTCCCCAAGTTGGAGCCCGTCCTGAGAAACCGCAGGAGCTTTCCGATCCGCAACAAGGAGAGCCTGGCGATCTACGAGATCACTCCCTGATCCCTGGTACGCCTCCTTCTCCGCGGAACCCGGTTGACCCCCGGGGCGTCTCACCCGTATCATCGCCCTGACCGTTCGCAGGAGGTTTCCATGCCCCGCCAGCTCCTCCTCGTGCTCGCGTTGTCCTTGCCCTGCCTCGCCGGGCCCGACCCCGAGCACGTCGCACAGCTCGTCCGGGACCTCGGCGCCGATTCCTACGAGGCGCGCGAGGCGGCCGAGAAGGCCCTCGTCGAACTCGGCCAGGACGCCCTCGAGGCCGTCCAGGCCGCCGCGAAGGGAGCCGCCGACCCCGAGGTCCGGGAGCGCGCCGCTCACATCGTCGCCGCCATCACCCGTCCCCGCTGGCGCCGCGACACCGCAGAGGCCTTGGCCGAGGCGCGCGCCGCGAAGAAACCCCTCCTCGTCTTCAGCACCGTCGGCGAGCCCGAGGGCTGGTCTTGAATGGGCGGGAACCTCATGCGGACCGTGACGTTCGCCGACCCCGCCACCGTCGACCGGATGAACCGCGATTTCGTCCTCCTCTGGTCCAACCAGCAGCCTGACCTCGTCAACGGCGTCCCCACCTCCCCCGAGCAGGCCCAGGCCCCCTGGTCCCAGGAGGAGGCCCGCATGTACCCGCTCGGCGGCGGAGGCGGGAACCTCCGCACGTTCTTCTGCGACGCCGACGGGCGCGTCCTCCACTACCTCGAGGGATACTGGACCCCCGAGGTCTACGGCCGCGAGATGGAGTTCGCCACGGGCCTCTCCCTCGCCGACGACCTCGAGACCCGCCTCGCCGCCAGGAAGGTCGAGATCGAGCGCCGCCAGGAGGAGCTCCTCGCGTCGAGCGAGGCCGCCCGCGCCCGCCCCGGCACGACTGAGGAAAGCAGGCAGGCCGCCGCGCTCGGCCTCCTCGCTCGGACGTTCGACACCGGCGCGCAGTATCTCCGCCAGCCGATCGACCCCGTGCTCGAGCGCATCCGAATCGAGGGTGAGAGGCGCGGCGTCATCTCCTGAGGGTAGTCGTACCGGCCTTCGTCGAAGGCCCTCCTCGATTGCGCAAGACGAGCTGGATCATCGCGGCCCTGCTCTCGATCGTCGCCGGGTGCCGGTCGACGCCGAGGCCCACTCCACCCACCCTGATCTGGCGGACCGACCTGGCCCTCGCCCTCGACGACGCGCGGAAGTCGGGCAAGCCGATCCTCGTCGTCGCCGTGATCGGCGACATCGATCACCAGTGCTGACTCGCCGCCGACGCGCAGAGGACCGTGACGTTCTCCGACCCCGCGACGCAGGAACTCCTCTCGCGGAGCTTCGTCTGCGCGAAGGTCAACCTCGTTCCGGGACTCCTCCTCGGCGGCGCGTCCCACCACTCCGAGGAACTGCTCGCCCAGTTCCCCGAGGGCGGGGGAGGGGGAAACGTCCGGTCCATCTTCTGTACCCCGGACGGGAGCATCATCTCGGAGGTAAAGGGGTTCTGGAGGCCCGAGCGCTATCGCGAGGAGGCCACCCTGGCCCTTCGGATGAACGACGCACGGAGTCAGGTGCTCCAGGAGGTGCCCGGCGTGATCACCAGCCCCAACCCCGGGCTGCTACTGGGCTCCCTGTGGCGGGAGCTTGTAAACGACCTCCACATTGTCCGCGCC
>JACQWA010000051.1 GCA_016209425.1 Candidatus Rokuibacteriota bacterium | reverse complement strand
GTACGACACCCTCGCTCCCCCGGATCCCACAGAACGGCGGACGATACCCCCCTCCACGGGTCTCGAAGCCGACCGAGCTTCGGCGCGCATCGTTTTCACTGTTGGCCAACCCGTAGCGAACCGCGTGCCAACTTGAACGGACCCCCAGGGCCGCCGGGGTGCGGTTTTGAGCGTCCATCGGCCGCTGCCCGAATTCGAGGCGCCTAAGAGGTGTCGATCGTTTCCGACATGTAGCCGTTTGGCTACAATCGCCGGCCGAGCTTCTTATAGAGGCTGGTGCGGTGAATGCCGAGGAGGCGAGCCGCCCTGGACTTGTTGCCGTTGGCCAGCTTCAGGGCCTCCTGCAGGGCCAGGTGCTCCTGATCGCGCAGCAGCCGCCGGAGCTGGCCGGCTTCGGCAGCGCGAAGCGCCGAGGGGCGATCAGGCGAACCGAAGGGCAGGTGGGCCACTTCAATGCGGTCCCCGTCCAGCGCGTTGAGGATTCGCTCCAGGACGTTGATCAGCTCTCTGACATTGCCCGGCCAGTGGTGATCCCGCAACGCCGTCATCGCGCCCGGCGTGACCTTCACCTCAAACCGCCCCATCTCCTCCCTCAACCGACGCAGGAAATGGGCGACAAGCGCGGGGATGTCTTCCCGGCGTTCCCGGAGAGGCGGAATCCGGATGGGAAACACGTTGAGGCGATAATAGAGGTCTGTCCTGAAGCGCTCCCGGCGGACCAGCTCTTCCAGGTTCTCGTGGGTGGCCGCGATGAGACGAAAGTCCACCGCCAGGGGGCGCGTGCTGCCGACCCGCTCCACTTCCTTCTCCTGAAGCACGCGGAGAAGTTTCGCCTGCATGTCGAGCGCCATGTCGCCAATCTCATCAAGGAAGAGGGACCCCCCGTGAGCCAGCTCGAATTTGCCCGGCTTCCCGCGCCGGGACGCCCCCGTAAAGGCCCCCGGCTCGTAGCCGAAGAGCTCGGACTCGACGAGGTCGCGGGGCATGGCCGCACAGTTGACCCGCACGAAAGGCCGGAAGCGCCGGGGGCTGGCGTGGTGAATGGCATGGGCAAACAGCTCTTTTCCGGCACCCGTCTCGCCCAGGAGGAGGACCGCGGACATCGAGCGCGCGGCCTTCAACGCCAGCCGCTTCGCCTCCTTCATGGGGGCGCTCGTGCCGATGATGTGGTCGATGGTATAGCGGGAGGCCCGGAGGGAGTCGAGCTCCCGCTCATAGTACGCCACTTTCGATTCCAGGATCTTCAGCCGGGAGACGAGATCCTGAAGTTCCTGAACTTCGAACATGACCTGGCCGAAGGCTCCCACGATCCGTCCGCTCTCGTCGCGGATGGGAACCCGTTGGACGACGAGGTCTTGCCCGCGAATGCGCTGCTTGCCGATTTCCACCTCGCCCGTCTTCACGACGATGTGCATGCGGGTATTCTCGATGACGTCGGTGACGTGGCGGCCGATGGCCTCTTCCCGCCTGATCCCGAGGAAGTCCGCGTAGGGCTGGCTGAGGAAGGTGATGATGCCGGTATCGTCCACGACCACCGACCCGAAGTACACGCGATCGAGAATCTCTTCGAGCTGGAGGACGTTGATCGGGCGGATCCCCTTGAACGGGATCATCGGGCGGACTTCGTCCTTAGGGCGTCGAGCCTCGGGTGCGGCCATGGATGGGGCAATCCTAGCATCGGCGCCAGGAAGAGGCAAGCGTGACAAGGACTTACCTGCAAGACCCTGTGCCTTGGTACGAGATTTGCTTTCTGGAACGCCTGGCGGAACGTTGCGGAGCGAGCTATACTCCGCGAGGGGAAGGAAAACCAAAGGGGGGACTCATACCATGAAAACGAAGCTGACCGTTGTCGTCGCATGCCTGCTCGTGGCCGGTCTGGGTGGGACCTGGCCGGGCGAAGCGCCGGCGCAGCAGCCCATCAAGATCGGGGTCGTTCAGGGGCTGAGCGGCGCCTTCGAGGTGTACGCCAAGCAGATGGTCACCGGCTTCAAGCTCGGCCTCGAGTACGGCACCGACGGGAAGATGGAGCTGCTCGGGCGCAAGATCGAACTGCTCGTCGAGGACGATCAGCTCAAACCGGATGTGTCCAAGCGCCTGGTCACCAAGCTCTACGCCGACGACAAGGTGGACCTGGTGGTCGGCACCACCAGCAGCGCAGCGGCGCTGGCCATCCTGCCGGTGGCCCAGGAGTTCAAGAAGCTCCTCATCGTCGAGCCGGCGGTCGCCGACAGCATCACCGGCGAGCACTGGAACCGGTACATCTTCCGAACGGGGCGCAACTCCGGTCAGGACGCCATCTCCAACGCCCTCGCCATCGCCAAGCCCGGCGTGTCCATCGCCACCATCGCCCAGGACTACGCCTTCGGCCGGGACGGCGTCGCGGCGTACAAGGCGGCGGCGGAGAAGCTCGGCGCCAAGGTCGTCCACGAGGAGTATGCGCCCATCGCTGCCACCGACTTCACCGCGCCCATCCAGAAGATCATCGCCGCGCTCAAGGACAAGCCCGGGGCCAAGTACGTCTTCGTGATCTGGGCGGGAAAGGGCGGCCCGTTTCCCCAGCTCATTGCCAACCGCCTCGACAAGTACGGGATCACCCTGACGAGCGGCAGCAACGTCCTGGACGTCCTCAAGGCCATGAAGGCGATGAACCTGGAGGGGATGGTGGGTGGCGCCTACTACTACTACGAGAACCCGAAGAACCCGGTCAACGACTGGCTCGTGAAGGAGCACCAGAAGCGCTTCAACACGCCACCGGACTTTTTCACGTGCGGGGGGTTCGCGGCGGCCATGGCGGTCGTCACGGCGATCAAGAAAGCCGGAGGCACGGACACGGAGAAGTTGATCCAGGGCATGGAAGGAATGGAGTTCATGACGCCGAAGGGGAAGATGACCTTCCGGAAGGAAGACCACCAGGCGCTTCAGAGCATGTACGCCTTCAAGATGGTCGCTAAGCCTGATGTGCCCTGGCTCATCCCCATGCTCACCAAGGAACTCACCCCCCAAGAGACCGCGCCGCCAATCCTCAACAGGCGCTAGATCGCCGGGGGGTCGGCCAGCGCCCGGCAGGCGGGCCGACCCCCCGCCTCCATCCATGCCTGCTCAGCCTCTCATCTCGACCCGCCACCTCACCATTCGCTTCGGCGGCCACGTCGCCGTCGATCGCGTCAGCCTCGACATCGAGCCCTTCACCCTCAAGTCGATCATCGGCCCCAACGGCGCGGGGAAGACGACGTTCTTCAACCTGCTGAGCGGCCAGTACCGCCCCACGGAGGGGCGTGTCTACTTCAAGGGCGTGGACGTGACCCGCCTCACCGCCGCGGCCCGGACGCGCCTCGGCATCGGCCGCTCCTTTCAGCTCACCAACATCTTCCCCTCCCTCCCGGTGTTGGAAAACGTGCGCCTTGCCGTCCAGGCGCAGCGGCGCATGGGGTTGAAGGTGTGGCGGCACTCCCGGCGATTCCCGGAGCTCGAAGATCGCGCCTACGAGATCCTGGAAACCGTGCTGCTCCAGTCGAAATGGAACGCGCTGGCCAGCGAGCTCGCCCACGGCGAGAAGCGCAAGCTTGAGCTTGGCATCCTCCTCGCCCTGGAAGCCGAGGTCCTCCTGCTCGACGAGCCCACCGCCGGCATGTCCCTCGAGGAGGTTCCGACGATCATCGGCCTCATCGAGGCGATCAAGCACCGGCGGGACACGACGATCCTGCTGGTCGAACACAAGATCGACATGGTCCTGGCGCTCTCCGATTCCATCGCGGTCCTGAAGGATGGTCGCCTGATCGCCGACGGCACCCCCGAGGCCATCAGCCGGAGCCCGGAGGTGCAGGCCGCGTACTTCGGCGGCGGGGCCACCGGTGCCTGAGATCATCCTCGAGGTCGAGGACGTCCACACCTACATCGGGCAGCACCATATTCTCCAGGGCGTGTCGCTGCACGCCCGCGCGGACGCGGTCACGGTGCTCCTCGGCCGGAACGGGGCGGGCAAGACCACCACCATGCGCACCATCGTCGGCCTCCTCCACCCGACGCAGGGGGCCATCCGCTTCGCGGGCCGCGACATCCGCCGCCTCCCGCCCTACGAGATCGCCCGGCTCGGCATCGGGTACGTCCCCGAGGGCCAGGGGATCTTCGCGACCCTCACGGTGGACGAGAACATCCGCGTCGCCATGCTGGAGGAAGATGCGGAGAGCCGGAAGCGCCTGGAGCAGATCTTCGCGCTCTTCCCCGACCTCGAGCGCTTTCGCCATGCCCGGGCCGGCAGTCTCAGCGGCGGCCAGAAGCAGATGCTCTCCATCGCGCGGGCGTTCGTCAACCGGAACCGGCTCCTGCTCATCGACGAACCGTCCAAGGGGTTGGCGCCCATCATCATCGACCACCTCGTCACCGCCCTCCGCGCGATGAAGCAGCAGGCGACCGTGCTCCTCGTGGAGCAGAACTTCCAGGTGGCCAGCGCGCTGGGCGACGACTTCTACCTCATCGACGATGGGCGCACGGTCCACCGGGGGCCCATGGAGGCGCTCGTCCACGACCACGCGCTCAAGAAGCGATACCTGGGCATATGAAGATCGCTCTGCCGACCCTCCTTCTCGGCCTCCTCCTCCCCCTGGCCTTCATCGAGCCGCGGGTCTACCTCACGCTCACGGTGGCGGGCCTGGCGATGGGCATGCTGATCTTCCTCGTCGCCTCGGGGCTCACGCTCATCTTCGGCCTCATGGACGTGCTGAACTTCGCCCACGGCGCCCTCTTCTCCTGGGGTGCCTACATCGGCTTCAGCGTCGTCCTGGCCCTCAATCAGCGTCTCGGCTGGGCGGAATCGCCGTCGGTGGGGCTGAACGCCCTCCTGCTGCTCCTGGCCATCCTCGCCGCCATGCTGGTGGCTGCCGGCCTTGGCATGGTCCTCGAGCGCGTGATCGTCCGGCCGGTTTACGGCAAGCACATGTTCCAAATCCTGATCACGCTCGGGGCCACCATCGTGATGGAAGAGCTCATCCGCATCGTCTGGGGACCCAATGACCAGGTCGTGCCGATCCCCCTGACCTTCCAGGGATCCTGGGACATCGCCGACGTGATCGT
This sequence comes from Candidatus Rokuibacteriota bacterium, assembly GCA_016209425.1. GTDB lineage: Bacteria > Methylomirabilota > Methylomirabilia > Rokubacteriales > CSP1-6 > JACQWA01. The sequence goes on along the minus strand of JACQWA010000051.1, from coordinate 8,392 downwards.
CCTCCGCTTCCCGATCGTCGCCATCGTCCTGGGGGTCGCCGTCTACCTGGGCATCCTGCTACTGCTGAAGCTGACCCGGGTCGGGCTCATCGTGCGCGCGGGGGTCGAAAACGGCGAGATGGTCCAGGTGATGGGCCACAACATCTATCGGTACTTCACGGCGGTCTTCGCGGCCGGCTCAGCCCTTGCCGCGCTGGGGGGGCTCATGTGGGCCGTCTTCAGCCAATCGGTCCGGCCGGCGATGGGGGGCGAGCACCTCATCTTCGCGTTCATCGTGGTCATCATCGGAGGCCTCGGCAGCGTCACGGGATCGGTGATCGGGGCCCTGATGGTGGGCCTCGCCTACAACTACGTCGCCTTCCTCGTCCCGAAGGCCGCCATCGGCGTCAACATGGCGATCATGGTCCTGATCCTCCTGCTCCGCCCCACGGGGCTCTTCGGGGCCGGGAAATGACCTCCGACGGCCCCTCCGCGGCGCCGACGCCCGTCCAGGCGAGCCGGATCCTCGAGCGGGAGGCGCGGTTCCGGCAGCCGACGCTCTACCTGCGGCTGGCGCTCACGGCCGCCTTCGCCCTCGCGCCCGTCCTCCTGCCGTCGTTCCAGCTGATGGACCTCATGCTCAAGATCGCGCTCTTTGCCACCCTGGTGGCGAGCTACGACGTGGTGATCGGCTATACCGGCATCGTCTCCTTCGGCCACGCCATGTTCTTCGGCTTCGGCGCCTACGCGGTGGGGCTCTCGCTCGGGAAGTTCGGGGCGCCGACGTACGGCTACCTGGCCCTCGCCTTCGCGCTCGGCGTTCTCGTCTCCGCCGCCCTCGCCCTCGTCATCGGCGCCTTTTCGCTCCGGGTGAAGGCGCTCTTCTTCGCCATGATCACGCTGGCCTTCGCGGAGTACGCGCTGATCCTCGCCGTGCAGTTGAGCCATCTGACCGGGGGAGAAGACGGCATCAGCCCCAAACTCCCGGGAGTCTTCGCCGTCAGCTTCACCGCGGGGAAGGTCCTGGGCGTCGATGTGAACGGGCGGGTGGTGACCTACTACGTGGTGCTGGTCGTCTGCCTGGCCCTCTTCCTGACCATGAGCCGGTTTGTCCACTCCCCGCTGGGCCGGACCCTCCAGGCGATCCGCGACAACGAGCAGCGCGCCGAGGCCCTCGGCTACCGCACCTTCATCTTCCAGCTCATCTCCTCATCCTTCGGCAGCGTCGTGGCCGCGGTGCTGGGGGGCTGCTATGCCATGTGGGTCCGCTACGTGAATCCGGAATCCGCCCTGAGCATCCAGATCATGCTGGACGTGCTCCTCATGGTGATCATCGGCGGCATGGGCACGCTCTACGGGGGGATCATCGGCGCCGCGGTCCTGCTGACCGCCCGGACGCTCCTGCCCGACCTGCGCGCCGTGGGCACCCTGATGTTCCCCGGGTCCGAGATCCTCCAGCGCCTGACGGAGCGCTGGCTGCTCTATTTCGGCATCCTCTTCATCCTCGTCGTGTTCTTTTTTCCCAAGGGCGTGATCGGGACGGTGAGGGAGGTCCTATCCAGGCGGAACGCGGCGCGCTAGGAGCCTGTCGGAGTAACCTCGGTTCGAGCGCCCACCCACGCCTTCGGCGCGGGTTCCCGGCCGGCGCAACCCTGTTCGTGGGGGAGGCCTCGGAGGGGGCCGTCCAGGCCCCCGCCGATCTCCTAGCCCCGGTGACGTCCGCCTTACGTGCCGAACATCGCGCCGATCTTCATGGCCAGGCCCATGTCCCCCTTCAGCTTCAACTTGCCCGACATGAAGGCCATCTGACCGGAGACCTTCCCGGCCAGCATGTCCAGCCAGTCCTGACCGGACATCGCCAGCGTCAGGCTGGGATTCGCCGCCGTCCCCGCTGTCACGGCGCACGTCCCATCTTTGATCGTCGCGTACCAGGAGCCGCCGCCCTCCCCGCTAATGTCGTACTGGATCACGGCGTTGACCCCGGCGGCCTTGTCGGATTTGAAGCGGCTTGGCATCAGCTCGAAGGTCTCTTTCACGGTTGGCATACGCGCACCCTCCTTTGGTGTTGTGCACTAGGAGCTCGGAGGGGGGCTCCGCCCCCCTTCCGATTCCTCCCCGCGGGCTTGCGCGGGCCAAGCCCGCGCTCGAACCGAGGTTAGTCCGACAGGCCACTAGAACGTGAAGAGGTCCAGGCCTCCGGTCACCGTCAGGACGGCGCCGGTGATGTAGCGCGCCCGCTCCGAGCAGAGAAAGGCGATGGCGTGGGCGATGTCCTCGGGGTCCCCCTCCCGCTGCATCGCCACCCGCTTCGCGATCCGCTCGTACATGGGCGACAGCCTGGCCATGGGACCGATGATACCCGGGGCGATCACGTTGGCGGTGATGTTGTAGCGCGCCCCCTCGAGGGCCACCGAGCGGGCGAACCCGACCACCCCCATCTTCGTCGTCGCGTAGGCCGTTTGGCCGAATCCCCCCATGAGCCCCGCCACGGAGGCCATGCAGATGACCCGTCCCCACTTGCGTTCCCGCATCCCGGCAAAGACGGCTTTGGTCACGTTGTACGTGCCCGTCAGGTTCACGTTCATGTTCAGGTCCCACTCGTCGTCCTTCATGTCCTTGAGCTGGGCGAGGGTGAAGACGATCGAGGCGTTATTGACGCAGATGTCCACGGGACCGAGGTCCTTCTCCACCTGAGCGGTCACCGTGGCCACCTGGGAGCGATCGGCGATGTCGCAGGGGTACCCCGTGGCTCTCCCTCCCGCGGCCCCGATCTCCTTGGCGGTCTCAAGCGCTCCTTCGCCATTGAGGTCGAGCACCGCCACCGCGCACCCCTCCTGGGCCAGCACCAGCGCGTCGGCCTTGCCGAGGTTCCGGGCGCCCCCCGTCACCAGCGCGACCTTGCCCTTGATCCCCAGGTCCATGGCTATCTCCCCTTGAACTGGGCTTCGCGCTTTTGAAAGAACGCCTGGATGCCTTCGGCGGCGTCTTCGGTCTTGATCACCTCGAGGAAAGCCCGAATCTCGGCCTCGAGGCCCCGGTCAATGTCACTGTTGAGCCCCTCGTCCACCACGCTCAGAATGAGGCGGGTGGCGACCGGAGGCCGTTTGGCGATCTGCCGGGCCAGCGCCCTGGCGTCGTTGAGGGTTTCCCCTTCCTTGGAGAGCTTGTTCACCAACCCGAGCTGGAGCGCCTCGGGCGCCGGCACCTGGGTGCCGAAGATCAGAAACTCGAGGGCCTTCCCGCGCCCGATCAACCGGGGCAGTCGCTGGGTGCCGCCGTACCCCGGGATGAGGCCGAGGTTCGACTCGGTCTGGCCGATGCGCGCGGTCTCCTTCATGATGCGGAGGTGGCAGGCCATGGCGATCTCACACCCTCCGCCCGTGGCGTGACCGTTGATGGCCGCGATCACCGGTTTGGGGAACCGCTCGATCCGGCGGAGCACGCCGGTGCCGAACTTAATGAAGTCCTGGAGGGTCCCACCGGAGAAGGCCGATCCGAGGTCGGCGCCGCCGCAGAAGATCCGGTCGCCGGCGCCGGTGATGATGACGGAACGGACGGCCGGGTCCCTTTCCACCTCGCTCAAGGCGGCCTCCAGGTCGCGCATCAGCGGCTCGCTGATCGCGTTGGCGGGCGGGCGGTTCAGCGTGATGATCGCGCACGACTCCTCCCGGGTCAGAATGAGCGTCTCATAACCCATGGGTGTCCTCTATGGTTTCGCGGCGAGGCCCTTCAGGAAGATGTCCGCCACGGCGTCGGCGGTTTCGGAGAGCTTGTAGCTCCGCTTGCCCAGGATCCAGCTCGTGGCCATCTGGTCCATGGCGCCGAACAGGGTCTTCGTGACGGTCTTGAGGGGGAGATCATCGCGGAACAGTCCCGCCGCGACACCCTCCTCCAGCACCGACGAGATCAACTTGAAGTAGGCGGTCACCTCGGCGGCGGAGGCCCCGCGGAAAAACTTGTGCCCCTGGCGAAGCTCCACCTGGACCACCTCGGCCATGTCGGGGTTCTGCTCCAGGATCTGAAAGTGCAAAGCAATCAGGCGGCGCAGCTTGGCCAGGGCGTCCGGTTCCCTGGCGATGGCCTCGCCGAGATAGGCGACAAAGCTCGCCATCTTCTCCCGAAAGAGCGTGACCAGGATCTCGTCCTTGGTCTTGAAGTAGAGGTAAATGGTGCCGCTGGCGATCCCCGCCTCTTTGGCGATGTCGGAGACGCGGGAGTTGTAGTAGCCGTTGCGGGCGAAAACTCGGACCGCCGCGTCGATGATCTGCTGGTGCTTATCCGGCTCAGGCATGACCGGGCAGTGACTGAATCGCCATTCATTTGTAACACCCAGCCGAAAGGCTGTCAAACGCAAAATTCCATGAGGCGGACAGAGAGGGCGAGCCCGAGCCCCTCGGCGAGCGCGGTTTCCCGAAACTCGGCGGACCAAAGCCGGCGATTACATAGTGGCTTTCGTCATCCAGCTCGAGGGTCAAGGTGGCATCGCCCGGATCGAATTGACACACCGGCAGGGCTGAGGTGTTGAGGACGTCCCGCGGACTGTGCGAATCTTTCAGGCATTTACTCCCTGGCACCACAGTTGCTTCTCCAATCGCGCGGCCTCGGGCGAAGGCATCGCCCACGCTGAGGAGACAGTAAGGATGAAGGAACGTCGGCGTTCTCCGCGCCAACCGGTGTCCTGGCAGGTTTATCTCTGGCTCAGCGATGACTGCTTCCTCGTCGGACGCACCCTGGAGGTCAGCAGTCACGGCATGCGTCTCAGCGTCCCGCAGAGCGAATTCTCCGGTCTGGTAAAACCAGGCCAATCGGTCCGCGTCCAAGTGATTCTCGGCGAGATGGAGGGCGAGTTCACGCGCGTCGGCGAGGTCCGGCATGTCACCACCGGCAGCATTGGCATAGAAATCAAAGAGGACCTCCCGCTCAAGGTGATGACGGCAAGCGAAAACGGGATGTCGAGTGTTTCAGATTCGGGACCACCGACGAAGCAGGGACGTTCCATCAGGACGCGGATCCGAGAACTCTTCCTCCTTGGCCCTATTCCTCAACTCGGGTGATCACGACCGTTATTGCTCAAAAAGGATTTCCCGATCAACACGCACCCAAACTGAGAATGTTGTCAAGGAGACGTTGAGGCGCTTAAGGACAGACCTCTAGTGATCCTCCGGGGACCGTCCGAAAAATCGCTTCAGGTCGTCGATGTCGGCGGTTGAGGCGCTCAGCCCGCGTATGGTTCCTGCTGCGGGCGGACGAGGGCGAACCCCGGGGAGCGGAGATCCTCCTCCAAGCCAGGTTGGCACCGTCGGTCGAGTCGATTCCCCTCCGACTCCCGGGCCTGGTCGTCGTGCTTCGCCGCCCGCCGCCGGTCCAAGATCACCTCAATATCCGGCATCCCGGAAAATGTTCGGGTCAGGCGGTCGTAGAGGTGAGGTAACTCCCGGGCCACGACGATGAGAACTTGAGCCATTCGTCTCTCCCCTCTTGAGATCACGGGCCCGATTCGGCCGTGCCCGCTACTGAGGCGACTTTATGCCCCACCCCGGTGGCTGTCAAGACAATCTCGAGATCCCAGGTGAACTTCCACGGGGGGTGTGGTTCGGCGAGTTCACCGGAAACCAGCATGGATTTTCTGCTACGATGCCGCCCATGGAGATCAAATACCGGATCGGGATCATGCCGGGGCCGTGGCCGCCGGGACGCGAGAGCGCCGGGTTCCTGTGGGAGCTGACGGATCTCTGCGAGCGGAGCGCCATCGACTCGATGTGGTTCTCGGACCGCCTGTCCTCCCCGATTCCCGTTCCGGAGGTGATGACCACCCTTGCCGCCATCGCCGCCCGAACCTCGCGGCTCAAGTTCGGGCCGAGCGTGCTGGTTCTGCCGTACCGGAACCCCGTGGTCGCCGCCAAGGAGCTGGCCACGATTGACTACCTCTCTGGCGGTCGGCTCCTGCCCGCGGTTGGGGTGGGCGTGGAACTGCCGAAGGAGTTCGAAGCCTCGGGGGTGCCGTTCGCCGAGCGCGGGCGCCGGACCGACGAGGCCATCCAGATCATCCGCCGCCTCTGGCTGGAGGACGACGTCACCTTTGCCGGCGAATTCTACCGGCTCGATCGCATCACGATCCTCCCGAAACCCGCCCAGACGCCTCCGCCGATCTGGATTGGTGGGAAGAGCGAGGCGGCGACGCGCCGCGCCGGCAGGCTGGGAGATGGCTGGCTTCCATCCTTCATCACGCCGGCGGAGTTCACGCGGGGTGTGGAGGCGACGCAGCGCCATGCGCGCAGTGCGAACCGGGAGGTCCCGGCCGACCACTTCGGCGCCCTGATCAATTACGCCCTGGCCGACTCCCCCGAGGCCGCCCTGAAGCTGGCCGACCCCTACATTCCGAGGAACCGTGTGGACGAGGCCACGCTGGCGGCCAGCACCGCGTTCGGGCCTCCGGAGGTCATCGCGCAGAAGATCGAAGAGTACGTGAAGGAAGGCGGCTCCAAGTTTGTTCTCCGGCCGCTCTGCCCGCCCGAGCAGATGCTCGACCAGCTTTCGCAGTTGGCCGAGCAGGTCATCCCCGCCTTCCACCTCCGCTGACTCCCCCTCACCTCAATCCTCTCCCCCGCTGGGGGAGAGGGGAGGCCTCCCGGATTACCCCGGCCAGCGTCCCAGGGTCCACGTTGCCGCCGGAGAGGACCACGCCGACGCGTGCGCCGCGTCCGAGCGGCAGCTTCCCGGCCAGCAGTGCCGCAGCCGCCACCGCGCCGGTCGGCTCCACGAGAAGCTTGGCCCTGAACAGGAGGAACCTGAGCGCCTCCATGATCTCCTCGTCGGACACGAGCAGGATCCCCTCGAGGTTTTGCTGGAGGATGGGAAAGGTCAGCTCGCCCGGGCTCAGATTCCGGATCCCGTCGGCGATCGTCGATGGCGGCGGGATCGCGACGCGTTCCCCCTTCTGGAGGGAAAGCCACGTGTCGTTGGCGGCTTCCGCCTCCACGCCGAACACGCGCGTCGCGGGATCGAGGCCTTTGGCGACGGTGCTGCAGCCCGCCATCAACCCACCACCCCCCACCGGCGTCAGCAGCGCGTCCAGCACGGGGACATCCTCGAAGAGCTCCAGCGCCACGGTCCCCTGACCAGAGATAATCGCGGGGTCATCGTACGGGGGGACCAGGAGGCGGCCGGATTCCCCCGCGAGCCGGCGGGCGATGGCCTCCCGATCCTCGGTCTGCCGGTCATAGAAGACGACCTCGGCCCCGTAGCCGCGCGTGGCCGCCAGCTTCAGTCGGGCCGCATCGGTCGGCATCACGATGACCGCCGAGGTCCCGACCGTCCGCGCCGCCAGCGCCACACCCTGGGCATGGTTCCCCGAGGAGAACGCCGCCACCCCGCGCTGTCGCTCGATTTCGGAGAGCGTGAGGAGCTTGTTCAGCGCGCCGCGGATCTTGAACGAGCCGGCGCGCTGGAGATTCTCGCACTTGAAGAAGACCGAATAGCCCGTCGCCTCGTCGAACGAGCGACAGGTGACCACGGGGGTCCGGTGGATTCGGTCGCGGAGGCGCCGCGCCGCCGCCCGGACGTCGTCGAGCGAGATCACGCCGCTAGGCCGGCTTGAAGGGCTGATCCGCCGTCGATCGCTCGAGTGGGGGGGCGTAGATGACCAGGGACTTGAGCGGGCCCGGGCCGAGCGACTCCACGCGATGGGCCACGCCCGGTGGAAAGAAACAGGCTGTGCCCGCCCCGACCTCGCGCTGTTCCTCGCCCACTTCCACCAGTGCCCGCCCCTCCAGGACGTACATGGCCTGCTCCACCTCGTGGGTGTGCCGCTCCGCCACCCCGCCCGGCTCTACCGTCCCGAGCACCACTTCCACCCGGGTCGAGCCGTTGACGTCCTTGCCGACCAGCCGGCGATTCACCGTCCCGGTGTGAAGCGGAGGCGAGTACGCCGGGACCTCCTCGGGCCGCACGATGTATTTCATATGACGCCTTCCCTCCTCAGTTGGTCGATCTCCGGCGGCGCGTACCCGAGCAGGCGGCCCAGCACCTCTTCGGTGTGCTGACCCAGGAGCGGCGGCGGGCTCGCAATCCCGCCGGGAGTCTCGGAAAATTTAACGGGAACGCCGGCCAGCCTGATGGTCCCCGCCGTCGGATGGGCGATCTCCTCCACCATGCCCCGATGGAGCACCTGAGGGTCGCTGAACACGTCGCCGACATTGTTGATCGGACCGGTCGGAAGCCCGGCCGCCCCGAACGCCTCCACCCAGTCATCGCGGCTCCGGGCCCCGAGGCGCGTCTCGATCATCCGGACCAGCTCGTCACGCTGCGCGACCCGCTTTTCGTTGGAATCGAACCGCGGATCGTCCGCCCACTCGGGCGCTCCGATCACCTCGCAGAACGTCTTCCACATTCGCTCGTTGCCGGCCCCCACCAT
>JACQWA010000063.1 GCA_016209425.1 Candidatus Rokuibacteriota bacterium | reverse complement strand
GGCGCCGAAGTGGCGGAATTGGCAGACGCGCACGTTTGAGGGGCGTGTGGGGCAACCCGTGGGGGTTCGAGTCCCCCCTTCGGCACCATGACCTCATGGTCGAGGGCTCCCGTGATGCGGGAGCCCTTTTTGTGGCATAATGAGTCGAGTAGGGCAGGGTAGGGAAACACGCGTGATGGGGATTCCCCTTCCCCTCCTGGAGATTCCTCCTCTCCCCGACGCACGAAAGCCGACCTGGCTCAAAGTGCGGGCGCCGGGCGGGCCGCACTACATCCGTCTCCAGGGCCTCATGCGGGCGTGGAATCTCCACACGGTGTGTGAGGAGGCCCACTGCCCGAACATTGGCGAGTGTTGGGAGGATCTCACCGCCACGTTCATGATCCTGGGGGATGTCTGCACGCGGAAGTGCGGCTACTGCGCGGTGACCCACGGCAGGCCGACCTGGGAGGATCGCGAGGAGCCGGAGCGCGTGGGCCAGGCGGTCGCGGCGCTCGGCCTCGAGCATGTCGTCGTGACGTCGGTGAACCGGGACGATCTGGCCGACGGCGGTGCGGCGGTGTTCGCCGCGACGGTTCATGCCATCCGCCGGAAGGCGCCGCGCTGTCAGGTTGAGCTGCTGATCCCGGACTTCCAGGGATCGGCCGACGCTCTCCAGAAGGTGCTCAACGCCCGGCCGGACATCCTCAACCACAATACGGAGACCGTGCCGCGCTTGTACAAGGTCGCGCGGCACGGCGGCAGGTACGAGCGGACGCTGGAGCTCTTCCGTCGGGCGCGACGCGCGATCCCCGACCTGCTCACGAAGTCGGGAATCATGGTCGGATTGGGAGAGGAGCGGGCGGAGCTGTTGGCCACGATGCGCGACCTCCGCGCCGCGGACGTGAACATTCTCACGCTGGGCCAGTACCTCCGCCCGTCCCCCAGGCATTTGCCCGTCGCGCGGTTCTACCACCCTCAGGAGTTCAGCGAGCTCGCGCAGGAGGGCAAGCGGATGGGATTCGCCCATGTTGAAGCGGGCCCCCTCGTGAGAAGCTCCTACCACGCCAAGCGCCAGGTCGCGTCGATTGGGAACGGATCGTGGAGCACGTGACGCTCCTGATGGTCTTCGGCCTCGCCCTCCTCGTGGCGGGCGCCATGATGTGGCTTCCGACGCTCCTGGCCCCGCGGCGGACCAGCGCCGCGAAGGTCGAGCCTTTCGAGTGCGGCAAGGATCCGCTGGCGCTCCCGGAGGGGCGCTTCGCCATCAAGTTCTCCACCGTGGCGATCTTCTTCATCATTTTCGACATCGAGGTCATGCTGATCTTTCCCTGGGCAGTACAGGTGAGGGCGCTCGGCTGGACGGGCTACCTTGCCATGCTTGTGTTCCTCGGCGTCCTGATGCTGGGGTTCCTCTATATGTGGAAAAAGGGAGGCCTCGAATGGGATTAGGCCCGTTCTTCGGGGCAAAGCTCGATGAGGCCATCGGCTGGGCGCGGAAGTACTCCATCTTTCAGTACCCGTTCGTGACCGCCTGCTGCGGCATGGAGTACATGGCGACAGCGTGCTCCCACTACGACGTGGACCGGTTCGGCGCGGGCTTGGTCCGGTTCTCCCCGCGGCAGGCGGACGTGCTTTTCGTGGTGGGGACCATCAGCCACAAGCTGGCCCCGGCGCTCAAGCGCGTGTACGATCAGATGTGCGAGCCCAAGTGGGTCGTGGCCTTCGGGGTCTGCACCTGTACGGGCGGTTTCTACGACAACTACGCCACGGTCATGGGGATCGACACCCTGATCCCCGTGGACGTGTACATTCCGGGCTGCCCGCCGCGTCCCGAAAGCGTGCTCGACGGCCTTATGAAGCTGCAAGAGAAGATCGCCGCCGGGGCTCAGCGCTACTAGCTCGCGGCCCGCGGACTCTTTCCCTCTCCGATGGACGGACAGGCCATACTTCTCCGGCTGACGGCGACCTTCGGCTCCGGCATCGTAGAGAGCCACGACCACCGCGGCGATCACACGGCGGTGGTGGAACGCTCGGCGATCCGGGACGTGCTGGCCTTCTGCCGCGACGACCCCGACCTCCGGTTTGACGTGCTCATGGATCTCACGGCGCTGGACTACCTTAAGTATCCCGGGCGGGAGTTTGGTCCCCGCTTCGAAGTCGTCTATCACTTGTACTCGCTCCCCCATAACCACCGACTGCGGCTCAAAGTCCGCGTCGACGACGAGGGCGCCGTGGTGCCGAGCGCCGTCTCCCTCTGGCCCATCGCCAACTGGTTCGAGCGGGAGGTCTGGGATATGTTCGGGATCCGGTTCGACGGCCACCCTGATCTCCGGCGGCTGCTCATGTACGAGGAGTTCCAGGGGCACCCCTTGCGGAAAGACTATCCCGTGAACAAGCGCCAGCCACTGATCGGCCCCAAAAACTGACGATGGCGGAGCGAACGACGCGCGAGCTTTACCTCGGCGAGGGGAGCGGGACCGGCTCCGGCTCGCAGCATCTCTACGTCAACGTGGGTCCGTCCCACCCGGCGATGCACGGGATCATCCGCATCTTCGCCGAGCTGGACGGGGAGATCATGGTGAAGGCGGACGTGGAGATCGGCTACCTGCACCGGGCCTTCGAGAAGGAGTGCGAGGTTGGTCCCTACAATAACGCCATTCCGTACACGGATCGTCTCAACTACGTCTCGCCCCTGATCAACAACTTCGGCTACGCGTCGTGCGTCGAGAAGCTCCTGGGGATCGACGCGACGGAGCGCTGCAAGTACATTCGCGTGATCATGAGCGAGATCTCCCGGATCTGTGACCACCTGACCTGCATCGGGGCCTCCACCATGGAGCTCGGCGCCTTCACGGTTTTCCTCTACATGATCAAGGCCCGGGAGTACCTCTGGGAGCTCGTGGAGGACGTGACCGGCGCCCGACTCACCATCTCCTACGCGCGGGTTGGCGGGGTGAAGGCGGACCTCCCGGACGGGTTCGCCCTCAAGACGCGGAAGGCCTTCAAGGAGACCCGTCAGGTGCTGGAGGAGGTCCACAAGCTCCTCACGGGGAACCGCATCTTCATGGACCGCATGGTGGGGGTGGGCGCGCTCTCCCGCGAGGAGACGATCGCCTATGCGATCACGGGCCCCTTGCTCCGGGCCGCGGGAGTTCCGTACGACGTGAGACGGGCCCAGCCCTACTGGGCCTACGACCGGGTCGAGTTCGAGATCCCCACCGGGCGGAACGGGGACAACTACGATCGGTACCTGGTCCGCATGGCGGAGATGGAGCAGTCCATGCGGATCGTTGAGCAGGCCCTGGACGAGATGCCCGGCGGCCCCATCAACGTTGACGTCCGAGGCCGCCCCATCGATCCCGCGACGTACGTCGATCTCGGCAAGCAGGGCAAGACCGAAGGGCTGCTGCTGGTTCCGCTTACGCTCTCCCCCAATCTGGCCGGGCTGGAGAAGCCCGTTCACCGCGCGGTGAACGTGGCCGATAAGCGCGTGGTGCTGCCACCGAAGGAGGACACCTACGGCTCCATCGAAGGACTCATGAACCACTTCATGCTGATCATGGAGGGAAATGGCATCCGGCCGCCGCTCGGCGAGGCCTACCTCCCGGTGGAAGGGGCCAACGGCGAACTGGGCTTCTACATCGTCTCCGACGGGACCGACCGTCCCTACCGCGTCCGGTGCCGGCCGCCGTGCTTTCCGCCGATGGCCGCGCTCCACCGGATGATCGAGGGCGGGATGGTCGCCGACGTGGTTCCCACCTTCGGCTCGATCAACATGATCGGCGGCGAACTGGATCGTTGAGATGGCCGGAGGGGGGCTCGGTGCCCCCCTCCGGTGCACCCCCCGAAGGAGTTGCGGCGGCGAAGCCGCCGCTCGAACACGGATGAGGCATGGCACGATGAGATGGAGGCAGGCCCCGTGAGCGTCGCCGGTGCGGGCACGGCGGAGCTCACGCCCGAGCAGCTTGCGGAGGTTCGCCGGCTCCAGGGGCTCTACCCCGACAAGCGGGCGGCCCTCCTGCCCGTGCTCCAGCTCGCCCAGGACGCCTGCGGCTATATCTCGCTGGAAACGGAAGCGTATGTGGCGCGGTTGTTCGACCTGTCCCCGGCCCACGTTCACGAGGTCGTCACGTTCTACACCCTCTTCTTTCGGGAGCCGAAGGGACGCCACGTCATTAGCGTCTGCCACAACCTCACCTGCCACCTGCTGGGTGCCGAGGATGCCATCGCCCACCTCAAGGCGAGGCTCGGGGTGGAGGTGGGAGGGACGACGAAGGATGGCCGGGTCACGCTCCTGTCGGTCGAATGCCTCTGCGCCTGCGAGATGGCGCCCATGATGCAGGTCGACGACCGCTACGAGGGACCCCTGACTCCTGAGACGATCGACCGGATCCTGGAAGGATTGCAATGACGCGGGAAAGGTCAGCTGTCACGGAGCAGCGCGAAAAACTCCGCTTGGCTCAAACCAGCCTGGCGCAGCATCAGGTGAAACAGTGGTGTGGGGATACCCCGACCCATCTGATGGCTGAGGCGGACCTGAAGGATTTCTCCGCTAGGGAGAGTCTTTTCCCAGGTTTCGTGCTTTTTGGATCGGACCAGTCGAAATCCTATGCGCTGAAGGACCACCCGGAACTCCCGATAGGTGGTCGTCGGCATCTATCCTTCGAACAGCGCTCGGGCTCCTACGGGCGTGGGGTTGGCGTGGATGGCTTGAATATATGGCGCATGGGCGGCCCGGTTTGGACTCTGGCTGAACCGGTCGAGTTCGGCCATGTACTGTTCAGCGTAGTCCAGGGCCATCTCGATGAGTTCAGCCAGCGCTGCTTCAGGCGAATCTCCCTCGGTCGCGAGGTCGAGTTCCGGGCAGAAAGCGACATAGACCCCTTCACTCGGCTCGATAATCGCAGTGAGTTTTCTTTGCGCGGGCTTCAGGACCACCGGCATGCTTGTCCTCCTGTTGGACTTTGATCTTAGCACGCTCCCACGCTGTGCGGGAGAGGTTGTTACAAGCTGCGGCGCGGCGAATGTGCCGTTCCCCCTTTCCTTGAAGAAGGTCAAATAATCGCAATGCGCGAGCGGCTCCTGACCGGGAACTTCCACCTTCCCCAGTCGCACACCCTCCGGGTCTACCGGGAGACGGGCGGCTACGCGGGGCTCGAGAAAGCCTTTGCGCTACCGCCCGCGGCGATCACCGAAGAGGTGAAGAAGTCAAACCTGCGGGGCCTTGGGGGCGCCGGGTTCCCCACGGGGATCAAGTGGGGGTTCATTCCCAAGGGGCACCAGGGGCCGATCTACCTCGTGATCAACGCCGACGAGGGGGAGCCGGGCACCTTCAAAGACCGCTACCTTCTGGAAAAGGACCCCCACTCGCTGATCGAGGGCATGATCATCTCCGCCTACGCCATCGGCGCTCACGTGGCCTTCATCTACGTCCGGGGCGAGTACGTCCGGCCCTGGCGGATCCTGCGCCAGGCCGTGGAGGAGGCGTACGCGGCGGGATTCCTCGGCCGGAACATCCTGGGCTCGGGGTTCGACCTGGACGTGGTGATCCACCGGGGCGCCGGCGCCTACATCTGCGGGGAGGAGACGGGATTGATCTCCTCGCTCGAGGGCAAGAAGGGCTGGCCGAAGCTCAAGCCGCCGTTCCCCGCGGTGCGCGGGGCCTTCGGGGCCCCCACCATCGTCAACAACGTGGAGACCATCTGCCACGTCCCTCACATCATGCGTCGCGGCGCTGAATGGTTCGCCGGCCTCGGCACCAACACCCAGGGGGGGACAAGGATGTACTCCGTGTCAGGGCATGTCGTCCGTCCGGGCGTGTACGAGCTGCCGGTGTCGGTGACGCTGCGCACGTTGATCTACGAGCACGCGGGCGGGCTTCCCAACGGCCGGGGGCTCAAGGCCGTGGTTCCCGGCGGGTCCTCGGCCGCGATCCTGAGGGCCGGCGAGATCGACGTGACCATGGACGTGGACGGCCTGAAGAACGCCGGCACCATGGCCGGCTCCGCGGGCGTGATCGTCATGGACGACACCGTCTCGATCCCAGAGGCGCTCATGGTCGTGGCCCGCTTCTACGCCCACGAAAGCTGTGGACAGTGCACGCCGTGCCGCGAATCCACCGGCTGGATCTTCAAGATGGCGAAGCGGATCGTCGAAGGGAAAGGGCGTAAAGAGGACCTCGACACGATCCTTGACGTGGCCCGGCGGGGGGCCGGCACCACCATCTGCGCGTTCTACGACGGGGCCGTGGGGCCGTACATCAGCTACATTGAAAAGTTCCGGGAAGAATTTGAGGCGTTAATCCCCCGTGCCTAAGCTGACCATCGACGGGAGAGAGAGCGAGGTCCCTGAAGGCACCGGCGTGATCGAAGCGGCTCGCCGGCTTGGGATCGAGGTGCCGCACTACTGCTACCATCCCGGGTTGAGCATCGCCGGCCAGTGCCGGCTCTGCATGGTGGAGATCGGGAACAACCCGCGTCCCCAGATCGCGTGCAACACCCAGGTGGTGGAGGGGATGGTGGTTCGCACCGAGACCCCGAAGGTGCTCGAGACCCGCCAGGCCATCATGGAGTTCCACCTGATCAACCACCCGCTGGACTGCCCCGTCTGCGACCAGGCGGGGGAGTGCTGGCTGCAGATCTACTACATGAAGCACGGCCTGTACGAGCCCAGGATGGTGGACGAGAAGGTGCACAAGCCCAAGGCGGTGCCTCTCGGCCCCCACGTGATCCTCGACGCCGAGCGCTGCATCCTCTGCTCCCGTTGCGTCCGCTTCTGCGACGAGATCACGGGGACGGGTGAGCTGGGGATCTTCCAGCGTGGCGATCACTCCGAGATCGGGCTCTTTCCCGGCCGGGAACTCGCGAATCCCTACTCGGGGAACGTGGTCGACATCTGCCCGGTGGGGGCGCTGACCGACCGGGATTTCCGGTTCGCGGTGCGCGTCTGGTACCTGGAGACGGCCAAGTCCATCTGCCCCGGATGCAGCCGCGGGTGCAACATCGCGGTGCACTCTAACCTGCGCCGCCCGCATCACGATGGGGGCCGGCGCGTCGCGCGGCTGAAGCCGCGCTACCACGCCGAGGTCAATCGCTGGTGGATCTGCGACGCCGGCCGGTACGGCTACAAGTTCGTGGACGACCCCAGCCGCGTGCGTTTCCCCACGCGCGGCCGGGGCGACGCGGCTGCCGAGGTCGGGTGGGACGAGATCGTTCCGCTGATTGCCGGCCAGCTTCGACGCTACCAGCCCGGGGAGATCGGCGTCCTCGCCTCCCCCCAAATGGCCAACGAGGACCTCTTCCTGCTGCGGCGGCTCGTGGATCACTTGGGCCTCGCCCACGTCGACTTTCGGGTGCCGCCGTCGCGCCCCGGGGACGAGGACCGGATCCTGATCAAGGCCGACAAGAATCCCAACAGGCGCGGGGCCGAGCTGATCGGTCTGGGGCCGCGGGACGGGGGACTGGATGCCCGGGGGATGCTTCGGGCCGCCAGGGAGCGCCGGATCAAGTGCCTCTGGGTGTTCCATCACGATCTCCTGGCCTCCGCCTGGCCCGAGGGGGAGATCCGGGAGGCCCTCGAGTCTCTGGAGTGCCTCCTCTTCCAGGGCTCGAACGGGAACGGCGTCAGGCTTTTGGCGCACTACGTCCTGCCGAGCGCCGCCTGGGTCGAGCGGGAGGGGACCTTCACGAACTTCGAAGGGCGCGTCCAACGCTTCTGGAAGGCCGTGGAGCCCCTCGGGGCAGCGCGGGCCGATTGGGAGATCGTCGCGCGGATCGGGGAGGCGCTCGGGCTCAGCTTCATGCCGGACACGGGAGAGGATTGCTTCAAGGCGCTCGCCGCGACGGTGCCGGCGTTTGCCGGGCTCTCGTACCGGGAGCTCCGGGACACGGGAAGGCTGGTCTGGGATTGCGCCGGCCGGGGACCCGCGTAGCGGGTGGGCGCTCGAAGGGCCGCGGAGGCGTGACGTCATGAGCGCGACGCTCACCGACCTGGGGATCGCGTTCGGGCGGGTCGCGTTCGTGATGCTGTTCGTCCTGAACATGGGAGGCCTGCTCACGTGGGTGGAGCGCAAGCAGTCCGCGGTCATGCAAGACCGGATCGGAGCCAACCGGGCCTCGATCTTCGGGCTCCGGCTCTTTGGCCTCTTCCACCCGCTGGCGGACGCCATCAAAATGCTCACGAAGGAGGACTTCCTCCCGGCGCGGGCGGATCGGAGCCTCTTCACCCTGGCGCCGCTCGTCTCGCTCGTGTGTGCCCTGGTGGCCTTCGCCGCGATCCCCTTCGGGGATGTGCTCCGCGTGGGCGCTCGGGAAGTTCCGCTCCAGGCAGTCACGCTGAACGCGGGGATCCTCTACGTCTTCGCCATGCTCTCGCTGGGCGTGTATGGGGTGATGATGGCCGGCTGGGCCTCCGCCAACAACTACGCGCTCCTCGGCGGCCAGCGTGCCGCCGCCCTGATGATCTCGGCCGAGGTCGCCATCGGCGCGTCGATCATGGGGGTGGCGATGGTCTACGGCTCGCTGGACATGATGGAGATCATCCGCGGCCAGGGGCGGCCGCTGTTCGGGTGGCTCGCCTGGATCCCCGCCTGGGGGATCGTCACCCAGCCATTAGCTTTCATCCTCTTCCTCACTGCGGGGATTGCCGCGACCAAGCGCATCCCCTTCGATTTGCCCGAGGGGGAGTCCGAGATCATCGGCTACTTCGTGGAGTACAGCGGGATGAAGTTCGGAATGTTCATGATGGCCGACTTCGTGGAGACCGTGGTGATCGCCGGCATGACGACCGCCCTGTTCCTCGGCGGCTGGCAGGTCCCCTACCTGGCCGCCGACGGCTTCAGCTTCCCGTGGGGCGCCACCGCGCCGCTCGCGCACCTGACCGTCGTCACACTCCAGGTGCTGGCCTTCTGCCTGAAGGTCTCCCTCATGTGCTGGTTCCTCATGCTGGTCCGCTGGACCCTCCCCCGTTTCCGCTATGATCAGGCCATGCGGCTGGGGTGGCTCGGGCTCTTTCCCCTCTCGATCCTGAACGTCGCGGTCACGGGCCTGGTCCTGCTGGCGTGGAGGGCCCCGTGAGGTTCCGCCAGCGCTTCTACCTGGGGGAGGTGCTGATCGGCCTCGGCATTACGGCCGCCCACTTCTTCGCCAACCTGGGACGGCACACCGCGCGCCACGTGTTCCGGAGCAAGCGCGCGCGGGGGGCGGTGACGTTCCAGTACCCCGAGGAGCGGAGGCCGTACTCGCCGCGACTCCGAAGCCTTCACCGGTTGGTGAGGCGCGAGGACGGCTCGCCCCGCTGCGTGGCCTGCATGATGTGCGAGACGGTCTGCCCGGCCCACTGCATCTACATCGTGGCCGCCGAGCACCCGAACCCGGAGATCGAGAAGTATCCGGAGCGGTTCGACATCGACCTCGGCAAGTGCGTCTTCTGCGGCTACTGCGTGGAGGCGTGCCCGGAGGACGCGATCCGCATGGACACGGGAATCCTCGAGTTCTCCTCCTACAGCCGGCGGGGGATGATCTACGCCAAGGAGACCCTGCTCGCCCTCGAGCCGGCGGGGCCGGACGGGAACCCTCGATCTCCCATTCCGATTCCCGCCGACCGGGTCCCATCGCCATGAACCTGGTGGTCTTCTTCGTCGTGGCCGTCGTGGCCGTGGCCTCAGCGCTGGCGCTCGTGCTGCGTCGGAACCCCATCCACGGGGCGCTCTTCCTGGTCGTCAACCTGGGCTGCGTGGCGGTGCTGTACCTGCTCCTGAGCGCGGAGTTCCTGGCCCTGGCCCAGGTCATCATCTACGCGGGCGCCATCATGGTGCTCTTCGTGTTCGCCATCATGGTGCTGATCCCGGGCAAGGAGGAAACGGGGCCGGACCCCCTCCGCCCCCAGCGCCTGCTGGCCCTGCCGCTGGGCGCCGTCCTCCTGCTCGAGATCGCGCTGATCTTGAAATCCAGCGTGTTCCAGGCGGCGCAGCCCGTCGCGCCGCCCCCCGCCCTCCCGGCGGGAGCGGGCGGGATCGAAACGGTGGGGCGGCTGCTCCTGCGCGACTACCTCTTTCCCTTCGAGGTGACCTCGGTCCTTCTCCTCGCGGCCCTCGTCGGCGTGCTGGCCCTCGCCAAGCGAAAGGCGGGATGATGGTGCCCGAATCCTATTACACGGCGCTGTCCGCGATCCTGTTCACGATCGGGGTCGTGGGGGTCCTGGTGCGCCGGAACCCGCTCGTGATCTTCATGTCCATCGAGCTCATGCTCAACGCCGCCAACCTCGCCCTGGTGGCCTTCGGCCATCGGTTCGGCGCGGCCGACGCCCAGGTGCTCGCCTTCTTCGTGATGACGGTGGCCGCCGCCGAGGTGGCGGTGGGGCTCGCCATCATCGTCACGATCTTTCGCTTGCGGCGGCGGTTGTCGGTGGACGAGCTGAGCATCATGCGCTGGTAGCAGGGGGACGGTATGGTGCAAGCGAAAACGCCCACGACCAAGCTGGATGCGGAGCTGGCCCGCCGGCTTCTCTCCCAGATGGTTCTCATTCGGCGCTTCGAGGAGAAGGCTGCCGAGATGTACGCGCTGGGGAAGATCGGCGGCTTCCTCCACCTCTACATCGGGGAGGAGGCGGTGGCGGTGGGGGCCACCTCCGTTCTCCGCCCCGACGACTACGTGATCTCTGCCTACCGGGCGCACGGCCACTGCCTGGCCAAGGGAGCGGACCCACGCCGCGTGATGGCCGAGCTCTTCGGCCGCCGCGACGGTCTCAGCAAGGGCAAGGGCGGTTCCATGCACCTCTTCGACAAGTCCAGGAACTTCCTCGGGGGACATGCCATTGTCGGAGCGCATCTCCCGCTGGCGGCGGGCGCCGCCTTCGCCGTCAAATATCAGGGCGGCGACCAAGTGGTCCTCTGCTACTTCGGCGACGGCGCCGTGCCCCAGGGGGAGTTCCACGAATCCAAGAACCTCGCGGCCCACTGGAAGCTCCCGGTGATCTACGTCTGCGAGAACAATCGCTACGCCATGGGGACCGCCATTCACCGAGCCCTGGCCCAGACCGAGATCTGGCGGTACGCCGAGACGTACGGCCTCGCCGGCGAGGCGGTGGACGGCATGGACGTGCTGGCCGTGCGGGAGGTCGTGGGGCGCGCGGTGGAGCGATGCCGGCGCGAGCAGGCGCCCAGCCTCATCGAGGCCCGCACCTACCGCTTCCGCGGGCACTCGATGCGCGACCCGTCGGCGGCCATCTACCGGACCAAGGAGGAGGTAGAGCGCGAGAAGCAGCGCGACCCCATCGGGCTCTTCCGCGAGCGCTGCCTCAAGGACGGCAGACTGACCGAGGTGGAGATCAAGACGATCGAGAAAGAGATCAACGACCTCGTGGACGAGGCCGTGGCGTTCGCCGACGCCTCCCCCGAGCCGCCGCTCGAGTGGCTCACCGCGGATGTCTACCGGGAGTAGACCTCGGAGGGGGGCTCCGCCCCCCGTCCGATGCCTCCCCCCGGGAGGATTGCGAGGGCCGGGTACCCACGCCGGAGGCGTGGGTGATCGCTCGAACGGCCCATCGGGGCCGGGGACAGGAGTAGGGTGATGAGCGTGATGACGTATCGCGAAGCCCTGAATATGGCGCTCCGGGAGGAGATGCAGCGCGACCCGCGGGTGTTCCTCATCGGGGAAGAAATCGGGGTCTACGACGGCGCCTACAAGGTGACCCAGGGGCTCCTGAAGGAGTTCGGCGAGCGGCGCGTGGTGGACACCCCCATCTGCGAGTCGGGCTTTACTGGACTCGCGGTCGGTGCCGCGATGGTGGGGCTCAGGCCGGTGGTCGAGATGATGACCTTCAATTTTGCCATCCTCGCCTTGGACCAGATCGTCAATTCCGCGGCAAAGATGTATTACATGTCCGGCGGGCAGTACAACGTCCCCATGGTCATCCGTGGCCCCGGGGGGCCCGCCCACCAGCTGGCGGCCCAGCACTCGCAGTCCATGGAGGTGTACTTTTACCACGTCCCGGGACTCAAGGTCGTGCGCCCTTCCACCCCGCCGGACGCGAAGGGGCTGCTCAAGAGCGCCATCCGCGACGACAACCCCGTGATCTTCATCGAGGCGGAGACGCTCTACGGGATCAAAGGCGAGGTCCCCGACGACCCGGAGTTCACCATTCCCCTGGGCAAGGCGGAGATTCGCCGCGAGGGCACCGACGTCACGGTCTTCGCCTACATGGGAATGCTCTACCGGGCGCTGGAGGCAGCCGAGGAGCTGGCCAAGGCGGGGGTCTCGTGCGAGGTGGTGGACCCGCGGACCTTGCGCCCCATGGACATTGAGACCATGATCGGTTCGGTCAGAAAGACCCACCGGGCCGTGGTCGTGGAGGCGGGGGCGGGCTTCGCGGGGATGGGCTCCGAGATCGCCGCGTTCGTCACGGAAAACGCGTTTGACGACCTGGACGCGCCTGTGGAGCGGGTCACGGGCGCCAACGCTCCCATGCCCTACGCCAAGAATCTCGAGCAGGCGAAAACTCCGTCGAAAGAGAAGATCATCGCCGCCATCCGTCGGGTCTGCCATGCCTGAGGGCGCGGCGCCCGGCCGAGCTCATCAGCGCGGAGGTTGAGATGGCCATTACCAAAGTCGTGATGCCCAAGCTCTCCGAGGCCATGGAGACCGGCAAGGTCATTAAATGGCTGAAGGAGGAAGGGGACCGGGTCGAGGGCGGGGAGATCATCGCCGAGATCGAGACCGACAAGGCCGATATCGAGCTCGAGGCCTTCGGCTCGGGCGTGCTCAGGAAGATCGTCGTGCCGGCGGGCGACCGCGTGCCCGTCGGCGGGCTGATCGCCGTCATCGCCGACCCCGTCGACGAAATCGCCGGTGTCCTGGCAGGCGCGCCGGCCCCTGCGCCGGAGCCTCAGGCTGCGCCTCCTGCGGCCGCCGCTCCGGCGCCGCCGGTCTCACCGGCGCCAGCACCCAGACCTGTCGCGCCCCCGCCGCCTCCGCGCCCGATGGCCCCGATGCCGGCCCCGGGACCGGTCGCTGTCCCCGGCGCCAGGGTCAAGGCTTCTCCCCTCGCGAAAAAGATCGCCGCTCGGTCGGGCGTCGATCTGAGGCTCGTCCAGGGGAGCGGTCCGGGCGGGCGCATCGTCCGCCGCGACGTCGAAGCCGCCTTGACCACGGCCCCGAGCCCGGCGCCGCCTCCGGGCGTTCAGCCTGGGTGCCCGGCCTCCGTCGCTCTCGGCGTGGAACATCAGGACGTGCCGCTGTCGTCGATCCGGGCCGCCATCGCCAAGCGGATGCCACTGGCCAAGGGGCCGGTCCCCCACTTCTACCTGACCAGTGAGATCGCCATGGACCGAGCCTGGGAGCTCAGGGCCCAGCTGAACGCGCTCGAGGGGCAGCCGAAGATCTCCCTCACCGACATGATCGTCAAGGCGTGCGCTCTGGCCCTCACGTATCACCCCGGGGTGAACGCTTCGTTCCAGGGAGAGAGCATCCGCGTGAACTACCGGGTCCACATGGGCCTCGCCGTCGCGCTGGACGAGGGGCTCATCACGCCGGTCCTCCGCAATTGCGAGGCGAAGTCGCTCGCTCAGATCGCCGTGGAGGGGCGCGACCTCGTGGAGCGCGCCCGCGCTCGCCGGCTCAGGGCGCCGGAGCTCTCTGGGGCCACGTTCTCGCTGTCCAACCTCGGCATGTTCGATGTGGAGGAGTTCTCCGCTATCATCAACCCGCCTGAGGGCGCGATCCTGGCCGTCGGGGCCGTCAAGGTCGTTCCCGTCGTGGAGGACGGCCGGATCGGGACGAGCCGACGGATGAAGGTCACGCTGTCGTGCGATCATCGGGTGATGGACGGAGCCATGGGGGCGCGGTTCCTGCAAGACCTGAAGCGTCTCCTGGAAGAGCCGCTTCGGCTGCTGGTGTAGACGGACCCCCTCACCTTTGTCCTCTCCCCCCTCACCCTGCCTCTCCCCACTGGGGAGAGGAGAAGAGGTGAGGGGCATTTGAGTAGGGTGGGGGAGGGGGAGTGAGGAGTGACCGTGTCAACGCATAAAGTGGACGTGGCGGTCGTGGGAACAGGGCCGGGGGGGTATGTGGCGGCCATCCGGTGCGCCCAGCTCGGGCTCAGGGTGGCGGCCATCGAGGACGACCGCCCCGGGGGCGTCTGCCTCAACTGGGGATGCATCCCCACCAAGGCGCTGCTTCGCAACGCCGAGGTCGTCGGCCTCTTCCAGAGGGCGTCGGAGTTCGGCGTCAAGATATCCGGCTTCGAAGCCGACTACGGGGAAGCGATCAGGCGAAGCCGCAAGGTCGCCGATCGCATGGCCAAGGGGGTCGAATTCCTCTTCAGGAAAAACAAGATCGCGCTGATCCCCGGCCGGGGCCGCCTCAAGAGCGCGGCGGTGGTGGAGGTCGCCGCCCCCGGCGGGGCCGAGGTCGTCGAGGCGCGGCAGGTGATCCTGGCGACGGGTTCCGAGCCCAAATCGCTGCCGGGGGTGGTCATCGACGAGCAATCCGTTCTCTCCTCGAACGGGGCCGTCCGCCTGGAATGCGCCCCCCAGTCGCTGATCATCGTCGGCGCCGGCGCGGTCGGGATGGAGTTCGCCGACGTGTACGCCGCCTACGGCGTCCAGGTCACGCTGCTCGAGGCGTTGCCGCGCATCCTGCCGCTCGAGGACGAAGAGGTCTCCGCGCAGCTCGCGCGCCTCTTCGGGCGGCGCGGCATCGCCATCCGGACCGGGGTGAAGGTGGCGGCGGTCAGGGCGGCGAAAAATGGCGTGACGGTCGAGACGGAAGTGGAGGGAAAGGCCGAGCAGCATGAGGCGGAGCAGGTCCTCATGGCCGTGGGGCGCGCCGCCAGGGTGAAAGACTTGGGTCTCGAGGGGCTCGGCGTCGTTCTGGATCGGGGGTTCGTCAAGGTCTCCCCACGCATGGAAACGGGGGTCAAGGGGCTCTACGCCATCGGCGACATGGCCGGCCCGCCGCTGCTCGCCCACAAGGCGATGGCCGAGGGTGTGGTGGCAGCGGAGGCGATCGCAGGCCAGGATCCGCGCCCCATCGACTACTCAAACGTCCCGAGTTGCACCTACTGCCGTCCCCAGGTCGCGTCCATCGGCCAGACCGAAGCGGCAGCGAAGGCCGGAGGCCGCGAGGTGGCGGTGGGGCGCTTCCCCTTCACCGCCAACGGCAAGGCGGTGGCCATGGGTGAGGCCGAGGGATTCCTCAAGGTGGTAGCGGACAAGGCGACCGGGGAGATCCTCGGTGCGCACATCGTGGGCCCCGAGGCCACGGAGCTGATCCACGAGTTCGCCGTCGGGCGCACGCTGGAGGCGACGCTCGAAGAGCTCGTTCACACCATCCACGCCCATCCCACGCTGTCGGAGGCGGCGCTGGAGGCAACGCTCGCCGCCCTCGGCCAGGCCATCCACATATAACTCCTCGGAGGGGGGCTTCGCCCCCCTTCCGATGCCTCCCCCCCCAGGGTTGCGCGGGCCAAGGCCGCGCTCGAACACGGAAAGCCCCGAGGCTCAGTGGTGCAAGAAGGGGAGGCGGAAGAAGAGGGTGAAGCCGTTGAGGGTGAGGAGCGCGCCGCCTCGAGCTTTTTGGCGTCCTTCTCGATCTCCTTCTTTTCGGCGTTGTAGCGCGTCTCCTCGTCGCCGAACTTCTTCAGCACCTCCCCGTATCGTTGACGCGCCTCAGGGCGGAGGGCCGAGCCGCGTTCGGCCAGCTCCACCTCGAGCCGCATCTTCTGCCCCCGATACTGGTGCTCCCGAATGACCTTGGCCTGGTAGAAGGCCCACTGGTAAGAGGACTGCTGCTGGGCGAGCAGCATTTCCTTTATGGCGTTGTTACCGCCCAGCGAGGATTAGGGTCTGGCCACGCTCGAGCGCGGGCTTCGCCCGCCCTCCGAAGTTATCCTTCGCCCCGGGCCGTGCCGATCTCCTCCCGCATCGCCTCCCTGCCAGCCTCGAAGGCCGACATGAGCCGCTGGCTCTGCTCCTCGAAGAGCTCGCGCCCCTTGTCGAGAAGCTCACTGGCTCGCACCTGGGCCTCCTTCGCGTACTCCTGGGCCCGCTTCGTGAAGTCGCCGCCCTTCTCCCGGAGCAACTCGCGGGCTTGCGGCCCTGTCTTGGGCGTCAGGAGCAGGGCCGCCGCCGCCCCCATGAGAGCTCCCAGGAAAAACCACCCCAGATATCCCGCCGCGTCACCGCCGGACCGTTCATCAGCCATCCCTCGTCCTCCCTCTGGACTCGTGCTTCTTGTTCTTGCTCATCCACCTCGTGATGAAGACGTCCCACCCCTTCTTGACCCCGGTGGCGGCCCCCACGAGCTGGCCGACCCGCGTGAGCCCTCCCACGATCCCCACGATCCGGGCGATGCGGTTCGTGAGGTCGTCCACCCGGCCCGCGACCACCCCCACGCGCTCCAGCTCTTGCCCGGCGTGTCTGGACAGGGCGCGCAACTCTTCGGCCAGCGCCTGGATCTGGCTGGAGAGCGGGCGGATCTCCCGCTCCAGGATCATCAGGACCGTTTCGGCCCGGAAGGCCACCCGCTTGAGGGCGAGCAACGTGGGCAGCAGCACTGCCGTCAGGACGACGGCGCAGAGTGCGATCAGCAGGAGGGCCGTGGTGATCATGGCGTTTGCTCTCCGGGAGCCGAAGATGCACGGCATTATCTCAGGCCGCCGGGTCCGAAGTCAATCCGATTGGGGCAAAAAGTGGGCAAATTCGTTGACTTTCAACGGGGTCCCCTCCTATACTATGTCATCCCATCCCACCGAGCGGGGAGCCGGCGATGTCCCTCCAGGAGCGCTTCGAGCAGCTCCATCGCCTTCACCGACAAGCCGAGCTGGCCGGCGGCGAGGAGCGCATCCAGCGCCAGCACAAGGCGGGGAAAAAAACTGCCCGCGAGCGGCTGGAGCTGCTGCTCGACAAGGGCTCCTTCGCCGAGGTGGACAAGTTCGTGGTGCACCAGTGCCGGGACTTCGGCATGGAAGCGCAGCAGGTCCTCGGCGATGGGGTTGTGACCGGCTCGGGACGCATCCACGGCCGCCCGGTTTTCGTCTTCGCCCAGGACTTCACCGTTTTCGGCGGCTCGCTCTCCGACGCGTACGCGCGGAAGATCTGCAAGATCATGGATCTCGCTATGAAGGCCGGGGTGCCGGTCATTGGCCTCAATGATTCGGGAGGGGCACGGATTCAGGAAGGAGTGGTCTCCCTGGCCGGCTATGCCGACATCTTCCTCCGGAACACGCTGGCCTCCGGGGTCATCCCCCAGATCTCGGCCATCATGGGCCCGTGCGCAGGCGGCGCGGTCTATTCCCCGGTCATCACCGACTTCATCTTCATGGTGAAGCGTTCCTCGTATATGTTCGTCACCGGGCCGGACGTCATCAAGGCCGTCACCCACGAAGAGGTCTCCTTCGAGGAACTGGGCGGGGCCGGCAGACACGCGGGCACCTCAGGGGTCGCCCACTTCGCTGCCGAGGGCGAGGAGGAATGTGTCGCGCTGATCCGGGAACTCTTGACCTTCCTCCCCCAGAACAATGCGGAGGATCCGCCCGTCCGCCAGACGCTGGACCCTCCCGACCGGGTGGATGAGACGTTGCAGACGGCGGTCCCGGATCAGCCGAACAAGCCGTACGACATGAAGGAGATCGTCTGCACGGTCCTGGATGATCACTCCTTCTTCGAGGTCCACGCCGACTTCGCTCCCAACATCGTCGTCGGGTTCGGTCGGCTCAACGGGCGCCCGGTGGGCATCGTGGCCAACCAGCCGGCGCACCTGGCCGGCTGCCTCGACATCAATGCCTCCGTCAAGGGCGCCCGCTTCGTCCGCTTCTGCGACTGCTTTAACATTCCGCTGGTCACCTTCGAGGATGTGCCAGGCTTCCTGCCCGGCACCGCCCAGGAGTACGGCGGGATCATCAAGCACGGGGCCAAGCTCCTCTACGCCTACTGCGAGGCCACGGTGCCCAAGCTCACCGTGATCACCCGGAAGGCCTACGGGGGCGCCTACTGCGTCATGTCCTCCAAGCACATCCGGGGCGATGTCAACTTTGCCTACCCGACGGCCGAAATCGCGGTCATGGGGCCGGACGGGGCCGTGAACATCCTGTACCGGCGGGAACTGGACCAGGCCAGCGACCCGGCCAAGTTCAAGGACGAGCGGACCGGGGAGTACCGCGAGAAGTTCGCCAATCCGTTCGTGGCGGCCGAGCGCGGCTACATCGACGAGGTCATCGAGCCGAAGGACACCCGGCGCAAGCTCATCCAGGCGCTCGAGATCCTCCACACCAAGCGCGACGTCAACCCGCCGAAAAAGCACGGAAACATCCCCCTGTGACATCGGACGAACTCGAGCCGCTCGACGAGGCGCGGCAGGCGTGGGTAGAGCAGACCCTCGGGCCGGCCCTGGGAAAGGCGCCGAAGCGCGAGGCCCTCTTCACGACCTCCTGGGGAAGCCCGGTGGAGCTGGTGTACACCCCCGCTGACCTGGCGGGCTTCGACTACCTGAAGGATCTCGGCTTCCCCGGCCAGTACCCGTTCACCCGCGGCGTCCACCCGACGATGTACCGGGGACGCTTCTGGACCATGCGCCAATACGCGGGCTTCGGCAGCGCCGCCGAAACCAACCGCCGCTACCGCTATCTCCTGGACCACGGCCAGACCGGCCTCAGCGTGGCCTTCGACCTGCCGACCCAGATGGGGTACGATGCCGACTCCCCGCTCGCCTGCAGCGAGGTAGGGAAGGTAGGGGTCTCAATCTCCTCGATCGAGGACATGGCCGCCCTCTTCGACGGGATCCCGTTGGATCGGGTCTCCACCTCCATGACGATCAACGCGACCGCGTCGATCCTGCTCTGCCTCTACATCGCGATTGCTCAACGGCACGGCATCCCGCCGGAGCGCCTGTCAGGCACCGTGCAGAACGACATCCTGAAGGAATACATTGCTCGGGGGACGTATATTTTCCCGCCTGCCCCGTCCATGAGGCTCATCATCGATCTCTTCGCGTTCTGCCGGGAGCGGGTCCCCCGGTGGAACACCATCTCGATCTCCGGCTACCACATCCGCGAGGCCGGCTGCACCGCGGTGCAGGAGGTGGCCTTCACCCTGGCCAACGGCATCGCCTACGTC
>JACQWA010000444.1 GCA_016209425.1 Candidatus Rokuibacteriota bacterium | reverse complement strand
CACCTCGACCAGGCTGGACGACGCGATTGCCTTCTCCACTGCCATGCTCACTCACCTCCTTTCTGTTTGCCCCTCGGGGCCGCTCACCGGCTCGAGCGAGGAGCTTTCCGGCAGGCCGGTGCAGTGCACGGCGGCCTCCCGCACCCGCGCGGCTTTTCTAACGGGAGCCACGCCGGCGACCTGTTCGAGCACCTGCGGTCCTGCCTCCGGGAAGGCCGCGCGAATGCGGTTGCGTTCGCCATAAATCAGGGTCCTGGAGGCTCGACAATAAAACTCCCAGGACGATCAGGAAGCCCATGACGCCCATAAAGCCGCCGTGCCAGCGTGGTTCGTGGCGCCTTGCGTTCCACGCCCGCCGTCCTAGCTCGTGTCAAGCCGTCCGTCAAGGGAGAGGAGCCTCTCCCAGGTCAGTCTGTCCAGGGGGTGCGCGAAGCCTTCTTTGATGAGCCGCCTCAGGAGGGCCGAGATCTCGTCCAGTTCAAAGGGCTTCGAGATGAAGGCCTGGCACTCTCCCCGCTGGAGCCCCTCCTGGATTGGCTGGTCATACTCGTAGTGGTAGCCGGAGATCATTACGATTGGGAGCCGGGGGGCGAGGTGCCGGATGGCCCGCGAGACCTCGATCCCGTTCTTGCCGGGGAGCTTGACGTCGATGATGGCGGCATCAAAGCTCCGCCCCCGGACCGCCCGGATCGCGTCCTGCCCGCCATGGACCTGGGTGATGCGCACCCCCTCGTCCACCAGGCCCTGCTCCAGGGCCCAGCAGATATCCTTCTCGTCATCTACGACGAGAATCTCAAGCATCTGGCCTCTCCGCCGGGAGGGTGACGGTGAATGTGGAGCCCGCGCCCACCCGGGTCTGCACTCGGATCGCCCCTCCGTGCTGCTGGAGGATGCTGTAGGCGATGGAGAGCCCCAACCCCGTCCCATGGCCCACCGGCATGGTGGTGAAAAAGGGGTCAAAGATGCGGGAGAGGTGCTCCTCGGGGATCCCGCACCCGGTGTCGGTGAAGCTGACCTCGATCGCCGGCTCTGGACTCGCCGGGGCGACTTGGCTCTCGATCGTGAACCGACCCCCCCGGGGCATCGCGTGGGAGGCATTCAAGATGATGTTCATGAAGACCTGCTGGAGCTGGGTCTCGCTCCCCCTCACCATCGGGAGCCCCGGGGCCAGGCGCTTGTCGATCTCGATGGACTGAAGGGAGATCTGGTGGCCGATGAGGGCCAGGGTACCCTCCACGGCGCGGTTGACGTCCACTTCCTCCACCAAGCCCTCGGAGGGGCGGGCGAATCGGAGGAGGGCTTCGATAATGTCTGCAGCCCGGGTAGCGGCGGTGTGAATCTTCTCGGCGCACTCCTGCCGAAGCCCGGGGTCCTCCCCCTTCTTCAGAATGATCTGGGCAATGGAGGAGATGATGGCCAGGGGGTTCCGGATCTCGTGGGCGATGCCGCCGGCCATCTCTCCGAGCGCGGCCATCTTGGCCGACTGGACCAACTGGAGTTCGAGCTGCCGTTTTTCCGTCAGGTCCCGACCCACTCCGACCAGGGCCACCACCCGACCGCCATCCTCCCACATGGCCGAGAAGCGCCAGGAGATGAGGAGTTCTTGACCGCTCTTCGCGATCATTCCCGTCTCCATCTCCTGCACCTTTCCCTCCCGAGCCAGCTGGGCCAAGAGGGCTTGAAGGTGGGACCGGTGAGCTTCCGAGAAGAGATCGGCAAACTGCCTCCTCTCTACCTCCCGAGGCGAGAACCCCAGGACCCGCTCGGCGGTGCTGTTCCAGGTCATGACCGACCCGGCCGCGTCCAGGGAGACGATCAGATCGTTGGCGCTCTCCACCACGCTGGCCAGGTGGCGCTCGACTTCCCGGACGCGCTCGCCCAAGCTCTTTTTCTCCGTCACGTCGTCCATGAAGAGGAGCACGTTCTCGACCCGTCCGTGCTCATCCTTCAAGGGAGTGAGGTTGTAGAAGTAAACGCGGGCGGCCAGCCCCGGGGCTCGGTACTCCATCTCATCCTCGAAGGGCCAGCCGGTCTGACGGACCTGCCGGAGGCGCTCCTCGAGGTCGGTGTAGTGGAGGATGACGGGCGGGAAGACCTCGCTGATCTGCTTTCCCAGCACCTCCCCTTCCTCCTTCCGCGACTTGACGAGGAAGTTCCGGTTGGCGAAGACCACCCTCCGATGGCCATCGAGGATGAGGACCGAGGAGGGGATGTGCGCCAGGATGTCCACCTGGAAGTTCCGTTCACGCGAGTCCGGGACGACTAGCTCACGGAGGGCCCCGCTTTTCTTCTTCACGGAGTCGCTTTCTCCTTCATACGCCGTAGCCAGGGCCCCCACCATGACGCAGTGGGGGAGGGAACTCGCTTTAACGATGCGCGTCACTTAATTAAAGTCACCAAGGAGGGCTGCAAGTCTTGTACCGGGGCCCTCGGAGGAAGATCCCGGAGGGCGGAAGCGTGGGAAGGCCTCGGTGGGGAAGGCCGTTGGCAGGGTGAGGCGGGCAAGGGTGAGAAAGGCGGACCTCTGGCGTGCCCGCCAGAACTATGGCAGGAACTCCATGGCCGAGATGCCAGAGCGCCAGGCACCCCCGGCGCGAACGGGAGGGCTATCGGACGAACCTGAAGAGGAGAATTAGGAGGACGACGGCACGAACTCCCGAGCCTGAATGCCATAGCGCTTCATCTTGAGGTGAAGGGTTTTGTAGTCGGTCCTGAGAAGCCGGGCCGCCTCACTCTTGTTTCCCCGGGTGGCTTGGAGGGCCTGGCGGATCGCCTGCTGCTCGGCCTCCACGGCGACCCTTTCCCGCGCCTTTCTCAGCGACAGACCCGCCAGGCCTGGGCCCGGCTCCCCGGCCGAAGGGGCCCCGGGGTCTCCGGCACCCAGGGCCCCGAGATGCTCCGGCCTGATGAGGTCCGCGCTCACGAGCACGGCCTGGCGAACAACGTTCCTGAGCTCCCGCGCATTGCCCGGCCAGGCATGTTGGAGGAGGAGCTGGGTCGCCTCCTCCGATATCCCGCGGACAGGCCGCTTGAGCTCCATACCGACCTCTGCCAGAAAGCGCTTGGCCAAGTGGAGGATGTCCTCCCGCCGCTCCCTGAGGGGCGGGAGGGTGATGGTGAATTCGTTCAGGCGGTAATAGAGGTCCTGCCTGAACCGCCCCGCTCGCATCGCCGTCTCCAGGGGGAGGTTGGAGGCGGCGATGATCCGCACGTCCACCAAGACCGTGCCTTTGGCCCCAAGGGGCTGCACCCGTCGCTCCTGCAGCACCCGCAGGAGCTTCGACTGGGTCGTCGGGGGGAGGTTGGCGATCTCGTCGAGGAAGAGGCTTCCCCTCTCAGCGAGCTGAAAATGGCCCTCCTTCTTCCTGTCGGCGCCGGTAAAGGCCCCCTTCTCGTAGCCGAACAGCTCTGACTCGATCAGGGTCTCGGGGATGGCCCCGCAGTCCAGGGCAATAAAGGGCTTCTCGCATCGGGCACTCTGGTGGTGGATGGCCCGGGCCACGAGTTCCTTCCCTGTTCCCGTCTCCCCTTGGATGAGGACAGTGAACGTAGACTCGGCCACCTGCTTGACCTGCTCAATGACCTTCTGGATCTCCTGACTCGAACCCATCAGCTCCCTGAGGGAGCCGCCCTCACGGAGCTGATTCCTGAGGGACTCGACCTGGGCTAGGAGCTCCTGCCGCTCAAGGGCCCGTCGCACGGTGAGGGCGATGCCATCGTTGTGAAACGGCTTGGTGAGATAGTCGTAGGCCCCGAGCCGCATGGCCTGGACGGCCGTGGGGATGTCCCCGTAGGCGGTCAGGATGATCACCGGAACCTGGGGGTCAATCGCCTTGATCTGCGCGAGGGCTTCCATCCCACCGAGCTTCGGCAGCTTGAGGTCGAGGAAGATCGCCGCCGGCGCGTCCTTCCGGACCCTCTCCACGGCAATCTCCCCATCCTCGGCCGTGACGACCTCAAGGCCCTCCGCCTTGAGGATCCCGCTGAGGAGCCAGCGCATGTCGGCTTCGTCATCTACAACCAGGATCCTTTGCACTTTCGGCGGGCTCCTGTTGGGTCGTCCGCGAACTCATGAGATCCAGCATCGGCCCGACCCCCGGGTAGAACGTGGCAACGGGCTCGACGATCGATGAGAGCCTCCGGAGCACCCAGGCGATTCGCTCGGAGCGTTCGATGATGACCTTGACCCTCTCGAGAGCCTTCCCGTCCCCGAGCTCTCTCTCCAGCATCTGGGCATGGCCAAGGAGAGGAGCCAAGGCATTGTTTATCTCGTGGCTCAGGGCGCGCGCCGCCTCCAGGAGCGTCGAGACCTTGGCGGCCTTGAGGCGCGCCGCTTCCAGCTCCCTCCTTTCCAACGCCCTCCGGACGCTCAAGAGGATCTCATCGTTGTCAAAGGGCTTGGTGAGATAGTCGTAGGCCCCGAGCCGCATGGCCTGGGCGGCGGAGGGCAGATCCCCATAGGCGGTGACCATCACGACGGGAATGTGGGGAGCTACCACCTTGGCTTCCTCCAGAACCCGGAGACCGTCGACCCCTGGCATCTTGAGGTCCAGGAGGACCACGTCGGGGGGCTCCCGAGTGAGCTGCTCCAGGGCCGCCTGGGCACTCTCTGCCGCCGCCACCTCGAAGCCCTCATCTCGGAGCAGCCCCGTCAGAAGCCAGCGCATATCAGCCTCGTCGTCCACCACCAGGGCTTTGGACATCGCCCGCTCCGTTATCTCGCTCGGGCCTGAACCCCCTCAGGGATCATAGCCGGCAGAAGGACGGTGACCCGGGTTCCCTTGCCCTCCTGGCTCTCTACAGTCAGCCTCCCCCCATGAGCCTCCACGTGGCGGTGGGTGATGGAGAGGCCCAGCCCAGTACCCCGCTCCCGGGTCGTGAAGAAGGGGTCGAAGATGCGGTCGAGATGTTCCTTGGAGATGCCGTGGCCGGTGTCCGTCAGCTCCACCCGGACCCATTCGGGGGGACCGAAGACAGCCGTGATCGTGATCGTTCCGCCATCCTCCATCGCCTGGAGCGCGTTGAGGAGCAGGTTGAGAAAGACCTGCTGGAGTTGCTCGCGATCGCCCTGAATGCGGGGGAGGCCGGGAGCATACTGCCGCACGACTTCCACGCCATGCTTCTCAAACTCCCCTCGGAGGAGAAGTCGCGCTCGATCCAGGGACTCGGTCACGTCAAGGACCCTCAAGGAAGGCTCCCGTGGCTTGGCAAAGGCGAGGAGATCCCGGATCGTGCCGCCAGCAGCCGCCACGTTCCGGTGGATCACCTCAAGATATTCTCGGCTCGCCTGCCGCCGGTCGCCAGGGCATCCGAGCAGAAACTGCACCGCGCCCCCAATGATAGCCAGCGCGTTGCCCAGCTCGTGGGCCAGTCCCGCGGCGAACTGGCCCACGGCGGCAAGCTTTTCTGAGTTGTGGAGGTGGTGCGCTTGGTGGACTTTCTCCGTGACGTCTCTGATGTGTTCGACGGCCTCCGTCGGCCGCTCCCCCTCGTCAGCCAGCGGGTAGCCGGAGACTTCCAGATAGCGAACGCACCCATCGGAATCCCGTCGTGACATGGAGCGCGAGGTGGCCCGACCGGTGGCAAAGCTCTCGAGGATCGGGCACCCTTCGCAGACCTCTTCCCGACCAAACAGCTCCCGAAAACAGTTTCGGACGATGAGGCTCTCGGCCGGAGTGCCCGACAGTGCAGCGGCCGCCTCGTTGGCGGCCACGATCGTGAAGGCTTGATCGACGATGACGAGGGAATCGGTGATCCCATTGAAGAGCGCGTGGAGCCGCCGTTCGCTTTCAACCAGCGCCGCCGTCCTGGCCTGAACTCGCTGCTCCAGCTCCGCGAGCAGCACCTCATTTTCCGCAAGAAGCCGGTGTCGCTCCAGCGCCTGATTCACCCTGCCGAGTAGAGTCTCAAGATCGAAGGGCTTCACGAGATAATCAAACGCGCCCTGCCGGACCGCCTGGATAGCCGAGTCGAGATCAGCGTGACCCGTGATGATCAGGACCGCGGTGCTTGGGCTGGCCGCTTTGATGGTCTTCATGAGCCCGAGGCCATCGATCCTGGGCATCTGGAGGTCGGTGATGACGAGGGGGGGGTGCTCCGCCCGAAAAACCTGAAAGGCTGCCTCCCCGTCAGAGGCCGGCAGCACATCATAGCCCAGGGTCCGGAGACCCTCGGCCATCGAATCGAGAATGTCCGGATCGTCGTCGACAATTAGAACCTTTGCGCTGACTCCCATGGCCCCTCCGGTCCAACGACAGGCCCCCTCAATTCCCGTGCCAAAACTTTCAAGACCCACTTTCAGAACAGTCGAGGGCCGGTCCGCCGTTTTCAGCAGGAGCCCTTGCTCTGTCAGGACACCAAAGCCCCCGGTGTAATCGCTGGAGAAATCAGAACATTATGCCGCGCTGATAAGTCCTTTGTATTTGTCATTGATGGCGTCATTCATGAAATTCGCGCCTCCGTGAATAGTCCACTCGCGGATGGACCGTGCCTTGCTGTTGTGTCAGAACGGCATGCTGGCCGTGCCTGGTCGGCTTGCCGCCAAGGCGTTCGCCAGCGTAGTGGGAGCCCATCTGTAGCCGGGTATACGACTCCTTCACCCGGGACACTTTGAAATCCCCAAGGGATGAACCTGTGTCTATCCAGCGCACGGCTGATGCGCCCAGCCCACTGATCCTGCAGATCTCTGTTGCCTCCCGGCCCCCGGAGAGCGCGACGCCGGGCAGATCCCGGCGCTGATCGGTGAGAAGCAGCGCTAAGTTCTAGAGTAGGAGGGCAATGCTCTGTAAGGGAATCTGTAAGGGACCATCAAGGCTGAGAGCGCTCCGGGACGGGGAGCCACCTTTGTCGTGACGCTTCCCGTACCGGCGTTTCGGGTTATCGAGCCCGCGCCGGCGCGGGCCCTGCCGGCGGGGAACCGGGCGCTCGTGAGGGGTGCATCCGGGCTGCGGTCAGGAAGTTTCGGACGTCGCCCGCCGCGCCGCGTCGAGGATCCGTTCGGCGCGGGCCGCAGTCTTGGCGTCCTGCACGTTCATCCGAGGCAGCTGGGCGTGGCCCATCATCGCCGCCAGGGGCTCAGGCGCCGTTGCCTCTCCGCTCGGCCTGAGGCTCGGCCGTCAAGGGGAGGAGAACGGTGAAGGTCGTCCCGGTCCCGGGAACGCTTCGGAAGGTGATGGTGCCTCCGTGGGCCTCGATGATCTTGTGGGTCATGGCCAGCCCCAATCCCGTCCCGCCCGGCTTTGTCGTGAAGAACGGGTTGAAGATCTCCCCGGTCTTGGAGGACGAGATCCCCGGCCCGGTATCCTCGACCTCCACCTTGAGCTGGCGGGTGAAGGCCCAGCGCCGAGGGGCCAGGAAGGGATCCACGCCGTCGCCCAGCCCCGCGCGAAGCGTGAGGCGACCCCCTTTGCCCATGGCGTCGAGCGCGTTCACCACCAGATTGACCAGGGCCCGGTAGAGGTGCTCCTGGTCCGCCTGAATGGGCGGCAGGGCATGGACATACTCGCGGACCACCGTGATCTGCTTTGCCTCGATCTGATTGGCATAGAGCTCCAGCGCCCGCTCCAGGAGGTCGGGAAGCTGAACCGGCCTCAGGCTCAACCGGGTCGGGCGCGCGAGCTGGAGGAGGCTCTCGACGATGTTGTTGATCCGTTCCAGCTCCCGCGGGACCACGGTCTCGAAGTTTTGGCGGAAGCGCTCGTCGCCGAACCGCCGCGAGAGCTGCTGGCTGTAGATGAGGAGCGAGGTGAGCGGGTTCTTGATCTCGTGGGCCAGGCCCGCGGCGAGCGTCCCGAGCCCGGCCAGGCGCTCCGACCGGCGAAGCTGCTCCTCGAGCTGGCGCACGGCGGTGAGATCCCTCAGAACCGCCACGACGCCGAGATCCTTGCCGTCCCCTCCCTTGAGGGGCGCCGTGGTAATCTCCACGGGAATGGACGTGGTGTCCCGCCGCCTCAGCGTCGCGGAAACGAGCGTCACCCCCACCCGGCTCGCGACGGTCCCCATCAGGAGCTCACCGACTTCCGGCGCATGGGCGAACGCCTCGGTGCAGAAGCGCCCGCGCACCTCGGCGAGCGAACAGCCGGTGAGGACCTCCGCCGCGGCGTTGAGGGTCACCACTCGCCCCTCCCGATCGAGCGTGATGATGCCGCTGGTCAGGGAGCCGAGGATGTTGTCGGTGTAGCTCTTCAGGTCCGAGAGCTCGGCAAAGCGCTGTCGCAGTTCGGCGTGGGCGACCTCCAGCTGGGTGCGCTGCTGGAGGAGCTGGCTGGCCATGTGGTTGAAGGCGAGGGCCAGGTGGCCGATTTCGTCGGAGGTGGACGCTTCAATCCGCTGGTTCAACTCGCCGCGCGAGACGGCCGCCACCCCGTCGGCAAGCCGGCGAACGGGACGAGCGATCCGCCGGGCGACCAGGGCGGAGGCCAATCCCCCCACCACCAGGGTGAGCACCGCAAGGAGCGCCAGCTCGCGCCGGGTCTTCGCGATCTCGGCTTCCATCCGGCGCTTGGAGAGGCCCACCCGGACGGTCCCCCACCGCTGCCGTTCAACCTGAATCGGGACGGCAAAGTCGTAGAGCGACTCGCGGTGTTCCGCCAGGACAGTCTCCTGAATCAGGGGAGCCTCCGCCCCGGCCGCCCGCGCTGAAGCCGGATCCGTCATGGCGGCCCCCACCCGTTCAGGGTGCTTGCTGTGGGCGGCGACCTTCCCTTCGAGATCGAGGACGATCGCGTAGACCACGTCGGTCTCCTCAGCCACCTGGGTCACGTTCTGCTCAAGGGCCGTGAAGTTGTAGAGGAGGAGCGGCCCCGTGGAGATGGCCGCCAGGTTCCGCGCCAGCACCGCCCCACGCTCCTGGACCTCGTCGATGATGGCGACCCGCTGACGGTGCTCGACGATCACCATGAGGGCGGCCATCACCAGGGCGATGAGGAGCACTGTGCCCCAGAGGAACCGCGTCTGAAGCGACACGAATCTGAGCCGGGGGTGGAAGGCGGTCACGGCGGGGTCACCGCGGGCGGTCGAGCCAGATCTTGCGAAGCGGGATGTACGGATCGCCGAGGCCGTTGACCTCGACGCTCTTGACGTAGGGCTGGAAGAGCCGCTCATAGGTGTGGTGCATGATCGGGATGATCGGCGCGTCCTCGAGAATCAGCTCCTCGGCCTTCCGGTAGAGATCCACTCGTCGCGCGAGATCAGCCTCCCTCCGGGCCTGGAGCAGGAGGTTGTCCACGACCGGGTTGGCATAGCCAAAGAAGTTGCGCGGGCTCCGGGAGTAGAAGAGCTTGAAGAGGAAGTTGTCGGGATCCGGGACGTCGGCGTACCAGGCGTAGGGAAACACCGGAAACTTACCTTCGCTAAGCATCTTCGAATACGACGGCCAGTCCGTCAGGTACCTGAACTCCACATGAATCCCTACAGCCTCCCAATACCTCTTGATCTGCTCCTGTTCCCGGAGCAACTGTTCGAGCTTCACACTCGACCACACCGTGATCGGCGGAAGGCCACGCCCTCCCGGATATCCGGCCTGACGCAGGAGCTCCTGCGCCCTCTGCGGGTCATAGGGATGGCCTTTGAGCTTGGGATCGAACCCCGGGGTTCCCGGAGGCAGAATCCCGCGCGCCAGCGCAAACCGCCCAAGCAACACTTCCTGGAGCAGCGCCTCCCGATCAATGGCATAGACAAGAGCCTGGCGCACCCGCCGGTCATCCAGGGGTTTCACGCGGGTGTTGAGCCCGTAAAACCTCACGCTGAACATGGGGCGTTTGACGTAGACCTGGTTTCCCTCTGCCAGGATCTTGCGATACCCGCGCGCAGGGATCGGGCTGTCCTCGATATTCCCTCGCCTGAACTCCTCGTACATGCTCTCCCAGAGATCCCCCGGGAAGATCCGGTAGACGATGCGCGAAAGGCGCGGGGAGCCGTCGAAGTAGTCAGGGTTGGCGGCAAGGACAATTTCCTTCCCCCGCTCCCAGCGGACGAACTTGAACGGGCCGGTACCGACCGGATTCCCGCCGAAGCTCTCCCCTTGCTGCTCAACAAGATCTCGCGGCAGGATCTTGGCGTGGCCCACTGCCAGAACCGACACAAACGGCGCCAAGGCCTCGGTCAGCGTCACCTGGACGGCATACCGATCGAGCGCGGTGAGACCCGAGATCTGTTTGGCCTTTCCCTCTCTGAACTCCTGGGCGCCCCTGATAGTCAGGAAGAGGTCGGCGGCTCCTGATCTGGTCTTCGGGTCCACGATCCGGGTAAAGGAATAGATCACGTCATCGGCCGTTACCTCCCGTCCATGGTGAAACTTCACTCCCCTCCGAAGCGTGAAGGTCCAGACGAGACCATCCCTCGAGGCCTTCCATTGCTGAGCCAGCGCCGGCGTGATGGTCAGGGTCTGGTCGAACTTGACCAGGCCGTCGAAGATCTGCTGGGAAACGGCCAAGCTGTAGATATCCCGGATCGAAGCCGGGTCCAGAGTAGCCGGGTCGTTACCGAGAGGACGGCGGTAGACGCCTCCGTCGAGCGCACGCTCCTTGCCGGCGTTCTGCGCCGCGGCAGGAACCCATCCCGTCGCGAGCAGGCAAACGAGGAAGAGGAGGAGGGAGAGGCCCCCCCCCCTCCTCTTCGCCATGGACCGGGTACGACCCCCGCCCATCAGCAATCGAAAAAGGCGAAAACGGCCGACAGCTAATACCCTCCCCCCTCGGCGTTGCCGATCGCGACGAAGAACTGGGTGGAGCTTGACGTGCCCGTCTCGATCACAGGGGCGACCAGCAGGAACGACGCAAGAACCGCTAGGACTGCCATCAACTTCGCCATCGCACTCCTCCTCTCGAAAAAATTGGTTGCCTGGAAACCCTCCCCATGAGGATTTCCCCGGTGTGTGGAGCAAGTTCGGGGCCAGCGTGCACCCACGTCGTCTCGTAACCGGAACCGCCTAATTTTCCGATACATAGCCTCCCGCGGGCAGGCATCACGGCGTTGGGCGGCGTGAACAAAAAATTGTCCACTTTGCACTGGAATCGGTGCACCCGGCCGCCGCTATGCATTCTTGAGGTGGCGGCCGAGGAACGCAACGATCTTCTCCCATGCGTCCCTCGCCCGCCGATGCGCGTCATCATGTCCGCTGGGGATCGACGAGGGATCGAACCAGGCGTCCCGCATGCGCTTCGCCCGTGCCAGGCGCTCCTGCGCCCTGGCGATCTGTGAGGCGAACTGCCGACCGTGAGGCGAGGCCAGGAGGCTCTTCCAACTTCCGAAGCCGTGGCTCGTCGCGATTTCCTGCTGGGCCAGGCGCACGTCTCGCGGTCTGGGCGCCAGGCCGGCGTCATCCGCCGCTTTCGTCGCGCGTTCGCTGGCCTGCAGCCGCATCAGCTCGGCGTCGAGCCGACGCGCCTGTTCCAGATCCCTCCACGTCGAGCGCGCAAAGGAATCGAGATCTGCGACGACCGGCGGCCACGATTGGGGCAGCAGGCGCGCGAGTCGTCCGGTGCCAATCAGCCATTCGAGCAGCAGCGTGCGCAGGTGCTCGGGATCGACGCCACCGGTCGCGTCATAGCCGCGCTCGCGGCTCGCTTCGGAGCACCAGAACGGGACATCATGCCGCCGTCCATGATGGGAGGCGAGCGGGCCCGCGTCGCGCAGCATCTGCTTGACGCAGGAAAGCGCGCGCTCGGCGTCCTGCCGCTTGAGATCGATTTGCGCACAATACCTGAGCAGCTCCGGCGGGAATTCCCCGACCCGGCGCAGCACCTCCGGCCACGTCCGCTCAGGATAGTAAATCGCCGCCGCCGCGCTCACGATCTGCCGTGCGGTCGCCCGATCCAGCAGTCGCTGCCGCACGGCCCGCGCGACCGCATATCGCACGTTGACGAGGGGGACCGACACCGTCGCGTCGGAACCATCGGCGCTGACCGCCACAGCGACCTCCTCGTCGCTCTCGAGAACGCCCATGCGATACAACCGGTAGATCAGCCCGATGCCCTTCGCTCCTGCCGGCCAGCAGTCGGCCGCACGCAAGGCGCCCATGCTCGAGGCGCCCACGATGAGCGCCCCGTCTTCCAGCACATCGACAACCTCGCGTGGCGACACTGCATCCTCCTGCATGAAGACGCCATCGATGAGGAGAAAACCCCATGCCCCCTCCTCGCGTTCGCGGTAGAGATCGCCCCGGCGGGCGGGCGGGCGCAAGTCGAGGCCGGGGCACAGGCGCCGGGCCTCGTCCCGGGAGATCGACGGGCCCACGAAAGCGATCATTGGACGTGGGGCGCCGGTCACAGCACGTGCCTGAAACAGCGAGGGCCGGGCCGACGCATGTTGACCCCGTAGGACGACAGACCCGCGATCCGCACCCGCACCACCGGAATCGACCAGGCGGGGTGCGTCAAGTCCACGGCCACGCATTGCTGCACGCCCGCCCTGGCAAGACGGCCGAGCAGGAACTCCAGATCGGCGCGCAGGTCCGACGATTTGAAGCCGCGGACTTTGGAGAAGCTCCGCGGCCGCAGAGGCACCGCGCGTCTGCCTGTTGCGGGCGGCGGCGCCGGACGCGGCGGGGTGCGTAGGCGGTTGTACGAGTCGCGGGCCGCCTGGATGATGATCAGCCGCGCCTGGATGGCCTCCGACAGCGCGCGGAACACCGCCACGTCGGGATCGGGGTGCGTGCCGGAGCCGAAGACGCGTCGCGGGCGCAGCTCGCCTCCCGGCGCCGGGTACTTGTGGTCCAGCAATAACGCGTGGAACGTGGGCACGCCGACGTCGCTGGTGATGTCGAGGACGTCCAGCTGCAGGCCGGCGCGGACGATCCGCTCGGCCCACTCGCGGGCCTGGGCGGGCAGCGTCCCCAGCTCGATCGGCACCAGGGTCTGAGCGTGGTTTTCGAGGTCGCCGAACGCGGCTATGAAGAGGATCTGACTGAACGCGTCACGCTCGATGATCTCGCAGATCGCGTGCGTCACCGCTTCGAGGTGGATGTTGCCAGAGGCGAGCCCATTGGTGTCGACGTCGCGTAGGATCCCCTCGACCGGAGGCGTGATCACGAAGTCGAGCGGGATCAGTACGTCGCGGCCCGAAAGTAGCTCGCGCCCACGCACCCACGTGAACCTTGAGGCCGGATGATAGGCGGTGTCCGTGGGCAGCTCGAACGCGCGCGGGTCAACGGGCGGCAGCGGCCCGCTTCGCTCCAGCTCCTGGTAGGAGGCAACGACGGTGGGGGCGAAGGTGCACTCCGCCGACACCCGCTCGACGGCCTCCATCATGGCGCTGACCCGAGCTGCCTCCCGCGTGGCCCCCTTTCCGTTGTGGACCTTCAGATCGCGCGCGAGAGGGGTCACGGCGGCGTAGGCGGGCAACCGCAGGTCATCGAGCGGCGTCAGATCCGTGATCCTCGATATCGGAATACGTCGCGCGATGCTCTTGACGCGTGCGTAGGTCTCGGAGACGAGGGCGCTGCGCTCTCCAGCGTCGACCTTGAGGGTTGACGCGAACACCCAGGGGCCCGCGCCGGTTTCGCGCTCAGGCGCTGAGGCACTCATCGCTCGCCCCTCACCCCGACCCTCTCCCGGAACCGGCTCGCCGGATGCCCCAGGCGGCGAGCTTGACCTTCAGGGTGTTGCGATGGAGGCCGAGGAGCCGGGCGGCCTCGGTCTGGTTCCAGCGAACGCGCTCGAGCACCCGCAGGACCACCTGTCGCTCGAACTGCTCCCGGGCCTCCTTGAGCGGAAGCCGGTCCGTGCCTCCGCCTCGAACCCGCAAGTCCGGGAGCATCAGGTCCAGCGGAAAATCCTTCAGGTCGATGCGCGGCCCGTCGGTGAGCGCGACCGAGCGCTCGACGATGTTCTCCAGCTCGCGAACGTTGCCCGGCCAGGGATAACTCTGGAGGACCTTCAGGGCCGTCGGCGACACGCCGGTGACGTGCTTGTGAAACCGGCG
Source organism: Candidatus Rokuibacteriota bacterium (assembly GCA_016209425.1). GTDB lineage: Bacteria > Methylomirabilota > Methylomirabilia > Rokubacteriales > CSP1-6 > JACQWA01. The sequence continues at coordinate 3,081 of JACQWA010000444.1, read as the reverse complement.
GTTGTACTTGCGGATGAAGTGGTCCACGAGAAGCGCGATGTCCTGCCGCCGTTGCCGAAGCGGGGGAACCGGGATCTGCACCACGTTGAGCCGGTAGTAGAGGTCCTCCCGGAGGGTCCCATCCTGGACGGCCTTTTTGAGCTCCGCGTTGGTGGCCGAGATGATCCGCGCGTCGATCTTGATGCGGCGGGTTCCCCCGACCCGTTCGATCTCCCGCTCCTGCAGGACCCGCAGGATCTTCGCCTGGAGGTCAAGACGGAGCGCGGCGATCTCATCGAGAAAAAAAGTCCCGCCCTGCGCCAGCTCGAATTTCCCCAGCTTCTTCTGAAGGGCGCCGGTGAAGGCGCCGCGTTCGTGACCGAAGAGCTCCGATTCCATGAGGGTCTCGGAGATGGCGGCGAGATTGACGGGGACAAAGGGGCTGTCCCGCCAGGGCCCCTGGCGGTGGATGGCCCGGGCCACGAGCTCCTTCCCGGTTCCGCTCTCTCCCGTGATCAGCACGGTCACCGGGGTCCGCGCCACGCTCTCGATGAGCTGGTAGAGCCTCTGCATTTCGGGATGCCGCCCGACGAGCTCCTCGAAGTCGTGCTGGCGAGCCAGCTCGGACCGGAGGTAGACGACCTCGCGGTCCAGGGCGCGCCGCTCCAGAGCCCGACGCACCAGGGAGAGGATCTCCTCCTCCTCGAACGGCTTGGTGACATAGTCGAAGGCGCCCAGCTTCATGGCGGTGACGGCGGTACGGATCGTCTGCACCGCCGTCACCAGGATCACGTCCACGTGCTCGTCGAGCGCCTTGATCCGCTCCAGCACCTCGATCCCATCCATGTCGGGGAGTCGAATGTCGAGGAGCACCACGTCCACCTGGTGGAAGCGGAGGGTCTCCAGGGCTTGCGAGCCGTCGGGGGCGTACAGGACCTCGTAGTCGTCTTCCAGGATCAGTCGGAAGGATTCCCGGAGTCCCGGATCGTCGTCCACCACCAGGACGACAGGGCGAATCCTGCCATCGGCGTCGAGCGGATTGAGCGCCACCGTTCCCCCGCGCGACCCCCCCAACCGTGACGGGGTCGTCTGACTATTAGCATCCGGCCCGACATCCACGCAAGTGCCAAATTCTCCTTGACTTTTGCTGAGGGCGCCCGTATATGTAAGGGCCAACCGACGTGAGAACCTCCCGGATACCCGTGGCGTTCGCTCGTGTCCTGGGCGGTGCGCTGACACTCCTCCTGCTCGGAGGGTGCGGCATTTTCACCCAGCGGCCGGAGGCTATCCCCCCCGCCACCGAACTCTACGAGCGCGGCGAGTACGAGCTCGGCCGGAGGCGGTACGAGGACGCCCGGACCAACTTCCGGCGGATCGTCGAACGCCACCCGGAGTCTTCCCTGGCCCCGCGAGCCCGCTTTCTCATGGGGGAGGCCTCCTACCGGGAGGCCGAGTTCGACAAGGCCATCACGGAGTTCGAGGCCTTTTTGTCGCTTTACCCCCGCCACCTGATCGCCGACCTCGTCCAGTACCGCCTGGCCATGAGTTACTACGACCAGCTGAAGCCGGTGGAGCAGGACCAGGGTTTGACCGTGAAGGCGCTCGAGCAGTTCAAGCGGCTGGTCAAGGAGTACCCCGAGAGCCGATACGCGCCCGACGCGCTGGCGAAGATCGATATCTGCCTGGGCCGCCTGGCGCAGAAGGAGCTCTGGGTGGCGACCTACTACTACAACCAGGGGAACCTGGCGGCGGCCCGCCAGCGCCTCCAGGGGATCCTCAGGGACTATCCCCGGACGTTGGTGGTGCCGGAAACGCTCTTCCTCCTCGCCGAGGTCAACGCCAAGGAAGGGCTGGCCGACGAGGCCACCCAGACCTTCCGCCGGCTCGCCGAGGAGTATCCTTATACCGAATGGGGGCGGCGGGCGGCTCAGCGCCTGAAGGTCGCCACCCAGAGATAAGCCCGTGCACGACGTCGTGGATCTCCGCTCCGACACGCTGACGCTCCCGACCCCGGCGATGCGCGAGGCCATGGCCCGCGCCGAGGTGGGCGACGACGTGTGGGAGGAGGACCCCACGGTCAAGCGTCTGGAGGCGCTGGCAGCGGCGAGGACCGCCAAGGAAGCGGGGCTCTTCGTCGCGTCCGGCACCATGGGGAACCTGGTTTCGGTCCTCTCGCAGACCCGCCCCGGCCAGGAGATTATCCTCGACCTCGACTGTCATATCTTCAATTACGAAGTGGCCAGTGCCGCGGTGATCGGCGGGGTTCAGACGCGGCCCATTCGCACGGAGCGCGGCTTTTTGTCTCCCCAGCAGGTGCGGGAGGCGATCCGCCCTGCCAATATCCACATCCCGCCCAGCGGCCTCGTCTGCCTGGAGAACACCCACAACCGCCACGGCGGCACCCTGTGCACGCCCGACGAGATCCGCGACGTGGCGGAAGCGGCCCACGCCGCCGGCGTCCCGGTGCACCTCGATGGGGCCCGGATCTTCAACGCGGCGGTCGCGCTCAGGCGACCCCTGCGGGACTTCACGGCCCCCGTGGATTCGGTGACGTTCTGCCTGTCCAAGGGCCTGGCCGCCCCCGTGGGCTCCCTGGTCTGCGGCAGCCGCGAGTTTATCGGGCACGCGCGGCGGTGGCGGAAGATGCTGGGAGGTGGGATGCGCCAGGTCGGCGTGCTGGCGGCCGCGGGTCTGGTCGCGCTGGAGCAGATGGTGGACCGGCTCGCCGAGGATCACGCCCACGCGCGGCGGCTCGCCGAGGGCGTGGCGCGCTTGCCGAGGGTTCGGCTTGACCTCGCCCGGGTGCAGACGAACATCGTCATCTTCTTCGTGGATCGTCCGGGCGGGGCCGAAACGCTCGTGACGGAGTGCGCGGCGCGCAAGGTGAAGATCCACCAGATCGGCCCCACTTCCATCCGGTGCGTCACCCACAAAGACGTGGACCGGGAGGATATCGACCAAGCGGTCGAGGCCTTCACCGAAATCACGCAGGGCTGGTAGGTAGCTCGGAGGGGGGCTGCGCCCCCCTTCCGACGCCCCGCGGCAAAGCCGCCCCCTCGCTGCGCTCGGGGCTTCGGGGGCTGCCTCCCCCCGCGGGAGGGT
>JACQWA010000447.1 GCA_016209425.1 Candidatus Rokuibacteriota bacterium | reverse complement strand
TCCCGGAGCCGGAACTTCTGGATCTTGCCGCTCGGCGTCATGGGAAACTCGCCGACGATCTCGAGCCGCTCGGGGAACTTCTGCCGGGCGATCTCCTTGGACTCGAGGTAGGCGACGACTTCAGCCAGGGTGAGCGTGTCCCGGGGCTTCGGGATCACGAAGGCGCAGGCCCGCTCCTGCAGGCGGAGGTCCGGCATGGCGACCACCGCCACGTTGGCGATCTTCGGATGGGTGAAGAGGAGGTTCTCGATCTCCACCACCGGGATGTTCTCCCCGCCGCGGATGATGATGTCCTTGCTGCGCCCTGAGATCGACACGTAGCCGTCGGGATCGAGGATCGCGCGGTCCCCCGTCATGAACCAGCCATCGGAGGTGTACGAGGCCGCCGTGAGCTCCGGGCGCTTGAGGTACCCGACGAACTGGGAATGCCCGCTCACCAGGAGGTCGCCCTCCGTGTTCGAGGGAACGGCCTTCCCCGCGTCGTCGACGACCCGGAGCTCCATCCCCGGCAGCGGGGCCCCGTCGGTGCCGAAGACCTTTTCCGCCGGATCGGCGAGGCCGTTGCACGTCACGAGGCCGTTCTCGGTCATCCCCCACCCCGCGGAGATCGCGCAGCGAAGGCGCCGGCGGGCGTCCTCCACGAGCTTGCGCGGGATCGAAGCCCCGGCCGAGATGAAGAGCCTCAACGAGGAGACGTTCCGTTGCTCCACGGCTAGAGAGTAGGTCAGATCCTGCAAGAACGGCGTCGCGCCCATGGTGAAGGTCACGCGCTCGGCCTCGATGAGCCTCGCGGCCTCCTCGGCGCTCCAGAGATCGAGCCAGACTCCCTTGGCGCCCAGCAGGAGCAGGAGGCAGAGGCCGTAGAGATAGGCCGTCTGGTGGCCGAAGGTGGAGGACATCAGGATGACTTCCCCCTCGGTGAAGGCGAGACGCTCGATCACGGGGTAGACGATGGAGAGCGCCGTGTTGGGAGTGTGCATCACGCCTTTGGGCTCGCCCGTGGTGCCGGAGGTGAAGATGACCTCCGTCACCTGGTTGGGATCGGTCCCCGGGAGCGGCCGCCTGCCCTCCTTCGCCTCCCAGGCGGTTGCGGTGAGCTCGGCAAACGCCCGCATGCCGGCCCCCGGCCTGCCGCGCGCCACGAAGACGCTCTCGAGCCGCGGCACGTCCGAGCGGAAGCCGGCGACCATCTCGGCGTAGTTGAAGGCGCGGAAGGTCTCCGGGATCACGAGGACGCGCGACTCCAGGAGGTTCAGGATGAAGCGCAGCTCGCGGCCGCGGTAAATGGGCGGAATCGGGTTGAGGATGGCGCCGAGCCGCGAGGCCGCCAGGGCCACCAGGATGAACTCGTTCCAGTTCGGGAGCTGACAGGAAACGGCCGAACCCGCCTCCACACCGGCCGCCTGAAGGCCATAGGCCACCCGCTCGACGGCCCGGGCCAGCTCCCCCCAGGTATACCGCCCCGCGCCGTCCACGATGGCGGCCCGCTCCGCCCGCTCCCCCGCCCAGCGGTCCAGGTACTGGCTGAGGGTCTCGTCCCGCCAGTGCCCCGCCCTGGTCATGGCGCGGATCCGCTCCTCCGTCAGCGTCGTCTCGACCCCACCCATGGCCCGATGCCCTCCTAGACCATCAGGTACCGGTGCCTCACGGCCTCGTTCTGCTCGAACTCCGCCACCGTCCCCTCGTAGCGGATCGTCCCCTTCTCGATCACGTAGGCCCGGTCGCTCAGGTGGGTGGCGAAGCGAAGGTTTTGCTCGGACAGCAGAATGGTCATCCCCTCGCGCTTGAGGCGCATGATCTGCTCGGCCAGAGCCTGGACCACCAGCGGGGAGAGCCCCTCGGCGGGCTCGTCCAGGAGCAGGATCCGGGGGTTGGTCATGAGCGTGCGGCCGATGGTGAGCATCTGCTGTTCCCCGCCGCTGAGGTAGCCGCCTTTGTGGCTGTCGAGCCGCGCGAGAACGGGAAAGAGCTCGTAGACCCGGTCCACCGTCCAGGCTCGCCCAGCCCCGTCCCCCCGGCGGTGAACCACCAGCAGGTTTTCCCGGACCGTCAGATCGGGGTAGACGCGCCGGTCCTCAGGAACGAACCCGATGCCCAACCGGGCGATGGCGTGGGGGGGAAGACCTCCGATCTCCCGCCCGCGGGCCTTCACGCTTCCCGAGCGCGGCGGCGCGAGCCCCATGATCGTCCGGAGCGTGGTGGTTTTCCCCGCCCCGTTTCGACCCAAGAGACACACCACCTCGCCCTCCGCCACCGAAAGGGAGACGCCCTGGAGGACGTGGCTGGAGCCGTAGTAGGTGTGGATCTGGCTCACCTCCAGAACCATCCCGCCTCCCCCAGATAGACGCGCTGGACCTCTCGATTCTCCCTGACCGCCTCGGACGAGCCGTCGGCGATGACCTGCCCCTGGTGCATGACGGTCACGCGCTGCGCGATGCCGAAGACCACGGTCATGTCGTGCTCGGTAAACAGGACGGTGATCCCGCGTTCCCGCGCCAGCCGCTGCACCAGGGACATGGTGCTCCGCGTTTCGTCCGGGGACATCCCCGCCGTGGGCTCGTCCAGGAGGAGGAGCTTCGGGCGGTTGGCCAGCGCGATGCCCAGCTCCAGGCGCTTCCGGTCGCCGTGGGAAAGCGACTCCCCGGGCTGATCCGCCTGGTCGGAGAGGCCGACCGTCTCGAGGAGGCTCTCGACCTCGCCCCGCGCCAGCGCGTTCGCCCGCGGGTAGAGCCGGAAGCTCTTCCCCTCGTGCGCCAGCACCGACACCCGGACATTTTCGAAGGCGCTGAGCTTGGGGAAAATGCTCGCCCGCTGGAAGGAGCGCGCGATCCCCATGCGGCAGATCTGCTGGGGCGGCAGCGCCGTGATCTCCCGTCCCCCGAAGTCGATGCGCCCGGTATCGGGACGAAGCGAGCCCGTCAGGAGGTTGAAGAACGTGGTCTTCCCGGCCCCGTTGGGCCCGATGAGGGCATGGACATCTCCCTCGAGCACCGCCAGGTCCACATTGGACACAGCCTGCACGCCCCCGAAGGCTTTGCGCAACCCCTGGGTCTCCAGCAGCACGTCTCCCACCGTTCAGGCGAGCCGGGTCCCGGCTGACTCGCGGCGGGCCAGGACCCGGACGAACCCCGTGATCCCCGCGGGGAAGAAGAGGACCAGGACGAGGAGAATCACCCCCAGGACGAACGGCCAGTACTCCGTGTAGACGCTGATCATCTGGTCCAGGGACAGCATGATGGCCGCGCCCACCGCCGGCCCCAGAAAGGTGTGCATCCCGCCGAGGATGGACATCATCACGACCTCGCCGGACTTTGTCCACAAGGCAAAGGTCGGGAAGACGCTGCCGTTGAACGGCGCGAAGAGCGCGCCGGCCACCCCCGCGAAGGTGGCGGACAGGACGAAGGCCAGCAGGCGGAGGCGGTTGACGTCGACCCCGATGAACTGGGTTCGATCCGTGTTCTCCCGGATCGCCAGGAGGGTCCGCCCGAACGGGGACTCGATGATCATCCAGAGGAGCCCGATACACGCGGCCGTGAGCACGAGGGTGAAATAATAGGAGCCTCCCGACGAGGTCAGGAAGGTCGGCGCCCGGATCCCGACGATGCCGTCATCCCCCTCTGTGAGGGCCGACCACTTGAAGATCACCCCCCAGATGAGCTGACCGAAGGCCAGGGTCAGGATGGAGAAGTAAAACCCGCGAAGGCGGACGCAGAAATACCCGGTGACGGCCGCCACGAGGGCCGTGACCGCCGGAGCCGCCGGGAAGGCCAGGAAGAACGGAACGGACGTCTTCTTCATGAGGATGGCCACGGTGTAGGCCCCGACCGCGTAGAAGCCGGCGTGACCGAAGGAGAGCATCCCGCCGTAGCCCAGCAGGAGGTTGAAGCTCATGGCGAAGAGGGCCATGATCAGGATCTCGGTCGCCAGGCGGATGTAGAACTCGGAAGCCAGAAGGGGAAACCCCCCCAGCCCGAGGGCAAGCAGGCCCCATCCCCACAGGGGTCGAAGGCTCGTCCCCCTCATGATCAGCCCGGCGTCCCGAACAACCCCCAGGGGCGAACGATCATCACCACCGCCATCAGGGCGTAGATGAAGACGACGGCGAACTGGGGAAGGGCCAGGATCCCGAAGGCCTCGAGGAGGCCGACGAGCAGCGCGGCGACCGCCGCCCCCAGGAGACTTCCGGCCCCGCCGATGATGACCACGATGAAGCAGAGGATCACGATCTCCACGTCCATGCCGAGGGCGCCGACGGTCAAGGGCGCCGCGGCCGCTCCCCCCACGCCGACCAGGAGGGTGCCCACCATGAACACCAGGGTGAGCAATCGGGGCACGTTCACCCCCAGCGCCTCGGTGATCTCGATGTCAGCCGCCACGGCGCGAATCAGCCAGCCCAGCTTGGTCCGAGCCAGCATCAGCCAGAGGCCGACCCCCACCAGCGCCGCCAGGCCGATGACGAAGAGGTTATACACCGGAAAGCTGCCTCCCGGAACGGGGATGCTGGCCTCGAGGAACGGAGGGCGAGAGACCGATTTCGGGGTGATCCCCCAGACGAACTTCACCGCGTCCCCGATGATGTAGATGAGGGCGAAGGTGAGCAGCAGCTGCTGCAGGTGCTCCCGCCCGTAGATGCGACGAATCAGGCCGGCCTCGATCGCTCCGCCGATGAGGGCGAGGCTCAACGCGACGGCGACGAGCGAGAGCCAGAAGCCCATCCCCCCGGGACCGAACAGGCGGAGGAAGGAGTAGCTCAGGTAGACGGCGACCATGTAGAGGGACCCGTGGGCGAAGTTGATGACCCGCGCCACCCCGAAGATGAGCGTCAGCCCGGAAGCCAGCATGAAGAGCACGCCGGCCCGGGTGAGCCCGCTCAGGAACTGGTTCAGCAGGACGGACAGCTCCACCGGAGCGCTGGCTCCTCCCCAGCGGCGGGCCCAGGAGCCGGAAGCTCCCCTGGACCCGCCCTCGTCCATCAGCCGTCGGGGGGTCTACTTCTCGCCGCGCAGAGCTTTGATCTCCTCGACGCTCCGCCAGAATCCCTCCGCGTTGAGATACTTCACATCCTTCAGGATGGCAAAGGGATAGTCGGCGGAATGGGTCGTCAGGCCATAGACCTGCCCCCGATTGGCCTGGTGGTCGTAGGCCCGCATCGTGACCGGGCCGATCGGGGTCTTGAGGGTCAGCCCTTCCATGGCGGCGATCACCTTCTCCGTGTCCGTCGTCCCGGCTTTCTTGATGGCCTCGGCCAGGAAGTACGTGCCGATGTACCCCTGAATGGCCCAGCCGGGCACGAATGCCTCACCCGTCTTGTCGAGATAGGCCTTGACGAATTTCCTGTGCTCGGCGGTGTCCGGCCAGTAAAAGACGTCGTAGGCGTTGCCCAGGATCCCCTCCGGCATGTCCTTCCCCAGCGGGACCGCCATCTCCGTGGAGACCACCTCCGCGCCGCTGATCACGCGGACTTTCTCGAAGTAGCCGTACGGCTTGGCCTGCTTGACGAACGCGATGAACATGTCCCCGTAGACGAAGTTCAGCACCACCTCGGGTTTCGCGGCGAGGATCGCCGTGATGAACGGCGTCCATTCCGTCTCCCCGAGCTTCGGCCAGCCCTGTCCCACGATCTGGGCGCGGGGCTTCACCTTCTTCACGTGATCGACGAACGCCTCCACCACCTTGCGACCGTACTCGTAGTCGTTGGCGATGGTGTAGTACCGGGTCGCGGGGGTGGTCTTCTCCAGCTCGGCGAGTTGCCGCCCCTCGATGAGGGTGTTCGAGGCAACCCGGAAGACGTACCGGTGGCCCTTCTCCGAGGTGAGGGCTTCGGTCTTGGGGATCGTCGCCAGATAGAGGATCTTGTTCTTCCTGGCGACCTCCGAGACGGCCAGGGAGACGTGACTGGCCAGGGTGCCCATCAGGAAATCGACCTTCTCCCTGAGCACCAGCTCGTTGGCCATTCGCACCGCCACCTCGGGGTTGGTCTTATCGTCGCGGAGGGCGTACTGGAGCTTTCTTCCGAGCACGCCGCCGGCCTCGTTGATCTCGGCCAGCGCGACCTCGTGGCCATGGATCGCCGGCTTGTTGTAGATGGCGGCGAACCCCGTGATCCCGTAGAGAAGCCCGATCCTGATGGGGTGGGATGTCGCATCGGCGGCCCGGGGGGTAAGCCCTCGATCGCCGGAAGTCAGGGATACCGCCAGAACGAGAACCCCCAGGCCCAAGACCCAGACTCGTGAGAGAACCTTCCGCTTCATGGCTCCGCCTCCTTTTCCGGTGAGGTTGGTCCGCAGCCCCCGCCACCCGCGCCCCCGCTCCACCACCTCCTCCCCCCCGATGACCCGGCCTCGAAGGCCTGGAGGTCCACCACCTCGAGCCCCTGCTGCCGGGCGAGCGCCTCGACGCGCCGGATGATCCGCTCCCTGACGAACGGGACGGGAATACGGCGCAGACGCTCTTCCGCCTCGGCCGTCCAGAGCATGGTGACGCCGGAGAGCGGGCCGTCGGCCCGCGACGAGGATTCCGCCGGCGGCCCGGTGCGTGGGGGCAGCACTCCCATCACCCGCTCCACGAGCTCGCCCGTGACGAGACGCTCCCGGAGACGCCGGGCCTCATGCTCGATGGTCTGCTCGGCTGCGCGGCGGAACGGCGCCGGGACTCGCCCGAGCCGCGCCAGCGCCTCCTCGGTCCAGGGGAGCCCGCGCTCGGGGATCAGCTCCAGATAGCGGTGGAATTTGGCCAGGACCATCTCGTTCTTCTCGGTCCGTTCTCCGAGGAACGCTTTGATCTCCTCGATCACCGCCACCTTCCGGGGGAGCTTCCGCATCTTGGCTTTGGCGACCTCGAACGCCTCCATCGAGAGCTCTTCGAAGCCGAAGCCGCGGATGCACTTGGCCACCAGAAGCATGGACTCGTTCCGGATTTCGGTCAAGAACTCGCTATCGATGAGGGTCCGCCCCTGCTCGCGCGCCCGCTTCTGCATCAGCTTCAGAATGCCGGGACGGACGAACGGCGGTGCGTTCTCCACCCGCCGCCGCGCCTCCTCGGTCCAGGGGATCTCCCCGTCCGTCATGGCGGAACCGCCCCTCATTTGAGCGGCGAGAACTCCGTCGGAACCAGGATCTTGGCCTCCATCACCTGCATGAAAGGTGAGAGCCGGCCCACTGTCTCCTTCCAAACCGGGTCGGCGAGAACCTTTTTTCGCACCCTGCCGCGCTGTTCCAGGCTCTCGTACTGCCAGAGATGAACCACCCGATTCAGCTCGCCCAGCTCCGAGGACCAAATGCCCACAGGCTTGGAGTACTTCAGCCTGGCCTGGAGCCCGCCTTGGAAGTGCTCGAGAAACTCGGCGACTTTCCCGGGGTAGAGGCGGTAGCTCCGAAGTTCGTAGATGCCCGGACTCGCCGGCGGTGTGAAAGGCCAGAAGTCCACCGGCACCAGAATCATGGATTCCTGATGTTGAATCATCGGCCGAGACTTGGACAGAAACTGGGTGTTCCACGCCTTGTCCTTGGCCAGGGCGGCCCGCACCCGCGTCCGGTGATCGAAGTCTTCGTACTCCCAGATGTGCACGACCTGGTTCAGCTCGCCGATCTCCGTGGTCCAGTAGCCGACGACCTTGGAGTGTTTGGTGCGGAGCTTGATCCCAACCTTTGCCGTGAGGGCCACGAAGTCCTTAAACTTCGGAGGCTGGATCGTGTAGGTCCGGAGTTCATGAATCATCACGCTCTCCCCGTTCGGTGCTCAAAGGGCGGAAATAGGACACGGGCACCGCTCTGGCAAGCACCTTGGTTCACCGATCCTGCGCTGTCAAGGGCCGTCCCGTTGCCGTGGTCCTTGCACGCGGGACACGCACCTCGACCCCGGATCGTTAACCGCTTTCCGCTCGCTCCCGTTCTCGCTGACGCCTCGCCTCGGCCTTGCGAATCTCCTCCCTCAGCTGGTAGCCCGCCTTGACGCGGTCCCAGGTCCCGGGCGTGATCCCGGCCTGGCGCAGGGGGAACTTCTGCACCTTGTTACTCGGGGTCTTTGGTAGCTCCGGGAGCACCTCCACGTAGCGCGGGACCGCGAAGTACGGAAGCTTCTCCTCGCACCACGCGAGGAACGCCTCGGGAGCGAACCGCGCGCTCTCCCGGAGCACCAGGCACACCTTGATCTCGTCCTCCCCGCCGACGAACTCCGACGGAACCGCCACCGCCGCGCACTCCACCACGGCCGGATGCTCGGCGATGACCCTCTCCACGTCGAACGACGAGATGTTCACGCCACGCCGACGGATCACGTCCCGCATACGGTCCACGAAGTAGTAGTACCCGTCCCCATCGCGCTTGAGGCCGTCGCCCGTGTGGTACCAGACGTTCCTCAGCGCTTCCAGGCTCTTCTCGGGCATCCCCCAGTACCCCTGGTTGAAGACCCCGGGCGCTTTGGGCCGGACCAGGAGCTCGCCCACTTGCCCGGGCGGCAGCTCCTCATCTGTCTCCGGATCCGCGACGCGCAACTCGAACCACTCGCTCACCACCTTGCCACACGAGCCGGGACGGTATTCGTCGTAGGGCATCATGGTCACGAGGCCGATCTCGGTCATGCCGTAGTACTCGAGCACGCGCTCGAGGCCGAACCGCTTCTTGAAGTCCAGGGCAATCGCCGCAGGGGCCGGCTGGCCGAGGACCACGCGGAGGCCGTGCTGAGTGTCCTCGGGCCGGGCCCGCTGGCGGAAGACGAAGTCCATCATGACGCCCAGAAGGTTCGTCACGGTGGCGCCCGCCCGCCGGATCTGATCGACCCATTCGCTCGCGCTGAACCGCGACCAGATCACCGCGCGGGCCCCGACCAGGAGCGAGGGGTAGATCTGCATGACGGGGGCGTTCGCGTGGTAGAGCGGCGTGGACACGAAATAGACATCGTCCGCGCTCAGACGCGTCAGGTCCCGCGTGCACTCGGCCAGGAGGTGGCACTGGGCGTTGGGCATCATGACGCCCTTGGACGGCCCGGTGGTCCCCGACGTGTACATGATGGCGCCAAGGTCGCGGTGGGAGAGCGGGATCCCGGGCGGATCCTCGCGCGAGGCATAGAGGTCTTCGAGCAGGCGCACCCCGAATCGCCGGAACACCGGCACCTGGGCGGTGCTCCCCCCGCCGTACACGACCAGGGTCTTGAGCCGCCGGAGGTTGTCTTCGCTGGCCCGGACGTGCTCGAGGAAGTCGCGGGCGACCACCATGATCTCCCCACCCGAGTCGTTCACGAGGTGCTCCAAGAAGTAGCCCTTGTAGGCGTTGTTCACCGAGACCTCGATGGCCCCGATCCGGTTCGCCGCCCACCAGATCAGCATGAACTCGACCGAGTTCGGGAGCATGATCAGCACCCGGTCGCCTTTTCGGACCCCCGCGGCGAGCAGCCCATGGGCGAGCCGGTTCACCCGTCGATCGACCTCGCCATACCTGAGCGGCGCGTCCTCCATGAACTGTAGAAAGGGCCGATCCGGGGCCTTCCGGGCCCAGTGCTCCAGGATCCGCGAGAAGATCCACTCCTCGCGGTTCGGAAACGCCAGACGAAGCGGCGGATACTCAGACATGACCCGCGAGGGTGCGCTCGGCCCGGGCGAGGCGGGTGTAGCGGCCTCCCCCTTCGCAGGTCATCGGACCTACCGGACCCCCACCGCCGCGCCCGGCGCGGACCCTTGCCGCCGGACCGCCCAGCGGACCGCCGGCAGGAGCGCCACCAGCGCCGACACCCCGATGAGGATGGCAGAGATCGGCCGCTGGAAGAACACCAGCGGGTTGCCGCGCGCGGCGATCAGGGACTGCTGGAGGGTCCGCTCCAGCTGCGGGCCGAGGATCAACGCCAGGACCATCGGCGCGGGAGGAAACCCGAGCTTCCTCATCAGGAACCCCACCACCCCGAAGGCGACCATCGTCCCCACGTCGAAGACGCTGTTGTTGACGCTGTAGGCGCCCACGATGCAGATCACCACCACCAGGACCGCCAGGAATCGGTACGGGAGGTCCAGGAGCCGGACCCACAGCCCGATGAGAGGAAGGTTGAGCCCGAGCAGCAACAGGTTGCCGAGGTACATGGAGGCCACGACGCTCCAGAAGAGATCCGGGTGCTCCTGGATCAGGAGCGGTCCCGGCCGGATGCCGTGGACCATCAGGGCCACGAAGATCATGGCGATCGACGCGTTGCCCGGGATGCCCAAGGTGAGCAACGGGATGAACGAGCTTCCCGCCGCGGCGTTGTTGGCCGCCTCAGGGGCCGCCACCCCCTCGATCGCCCCCCGCCCGAACCGCTCGGGCGTCTTGGACACCCGCTTCTCCACCGCGTAGGCGACGAAGGAGCTCACGATGGAGCCGCCACCCGGCAGGACCCCGATGAAGAACCCCAACAGCGATCCGCGGGCCACCGAGGCCCAGCACCGCCGCCAGTCCTCCCGGGTCGGCAGCAGACCGCGCAGCGAGGTCCGCAAGATCTCACGCGCCTCGGGAGCCTCGAGGTTGCGCAGGACCTCGGCGATCCCGAACAGCCCCATCGCCACCACGACGAAGTTGAAGCCGTCGGTCATCTTCGGGTGGCCCAGGGTGAACCGTTCCGCCCCCTGCACGGGGTCGAGACCAACCGTGCCCAACAGGAGGCCCAGGGCCGCCGAGATCAGTCCCTTCAGGACCGAGCTCTCCGAGAGATAGACGGCCATCATCAGGCCCATCAGGATCAGGGCGAAGTACTCGGGCGGGCCGAAGCGGAGGGCGAAGGCGGCGAGGGGCTGGGCGAGCAGCGACAGGCCGAGGACGCTCAGGGTCCCCGCGATGAAGGACGCGATGGCGGAGATGCCGAGCGCCGGACCGGCTCGTCCCAGCCGGGCCATCACATACCCGTCCAGGCAGGTGACGACCGACGCGGCTTCGCCCGGGATGTTGAGCAGGATCGACGTGGTCGAGCCGCCGTACATGGCGCCGTAGAAGATCCCGGCCAGCATGATGACGGCCGAGGTGGCGGAGATCGTGTAGGTCGCGGGGAGGAGGAGCGCGATCGTCGCGGGTGGGCCCAGGCCGGGGAGGACGCCGATGGCCGTCCCCAGGACGACCCCGATGAGGGCGAAGAGCACGTTCTCGGGGGTGAGGGCGACGGCGAAGCCGGACGCGAGGTGATGGAAAAACTCCATGCCCTCTCATCCCACGCCAG
>JACQWA010000449.1 GCA_016209425.1 Candidatus Rokuibacteriota bacterium | reverse complement strand
GTGCTGCTGGGCGGGGCGCCCCGCGCCTACCCGTGGCCCGCCCTGGTGAAGCAGCGGGTCATTCATGACGCGGTGGGCGTGGAGCCCCTGGTCATCTTCTATCAGCCGGGGACGCTGTCAGCCCTGGATGAGCCCCAAATCGAGCAGTCACGGTCGATCGGCGCGACGGGGGTCTTCAGCCCGACGGTGGCGGGGCGGTCGCTCACCTTCGAGCCGGCGGGCGACGGGTTCCGCGACCGGGAGACCGGGAGCGTGTGGAACCTCCTGGGCCACGCAGTGAAGGGCCCGCTGGCCGGCCAGCGGCTCCGGGCTGTCCCGCATGTGGACGCGTTCTGGTTTGCCTGGGCAGCGTTCCACCCCTCGACGTCGGTTTACGGAGGTCCGTGAGCCCGGCGAGTCGGGCGCTCCAAGGCGGCTAAGTTCACGGCCCCCTATCCTGGGGAGAAGTCCGTAAAGGAGATCGCGATGGAAATCGTCCGCATCCCTAAGCCGGAGGAGTTGGACCCTGAGGATCAGCGCTTTCTGGAGGCGACCAAGGCGTGGTTCAAAATCGGTTTCGTGCCGAAGATGAGCCGGGTCCTCCGGGTGGTCCCGGAGTTCGGCCGTCCGTACGGCCGGGCCTCGCGCCGGGCCATGGGGGATGGAGCGCTTACTCGGGGGCAGAAGGAGTTGGTTGCGGCGACCGTGAGCGCCATCAACGTCTGCGAGTACTGAACGGTCGCCCACAGCGCAGCCGGGAAGCTGCAAGGCTTTGCCGACGATCTGATCTGGTACGAGACCGCGTACGTGGCGGGGGTGACCCACGGGCTCAATGCGGTGGCCGATGGCCTCCGCCTGCCGCTCGACTTTTCCCCGTCGGCCCGGACACCGGTGCTCGTGCTACTGGAGCCGGCCGACGCCCCCCTGCAGGTGAAGGCGGTCTTCGACGAGATGATGGCTTTCTACGCCGTGGACCGGCCCCCGGCGGTCTTCCGGTGGATGGCGCGCGATGCCGGCTTCCTGCAAGACTACTGGGCCGCCACCCGCGAGGCGTTTAGGGATCGCAAGCTTGATCGGCTGACGAAGGAGGTCCTGGCGCTCGCGGCCTCCCTCACCGCGAAGTCTGACTATGGGGTGGATTTCCACCTGCGCGAGGTCCGGCGGCTCGGGCTCTCCGACCAGGGGCTCACGGAGGTCATCGAGGTCGTCCAGTGCTTCAACACGGTCACCAAGATCGCCGACGCCCTTCAGCTCCAGCCGGATTTCGACCCGCACGCCACCGGGTAAGGGCGTATCCGGTCCGGGACGCGGCTCCGTTGCGGGCATTTCGTATCGGTGCGGAGGAACCCATGGGAACGCGCTTGGTCGCACTCCTGACGGCAGCCATGTTTTCATGGATCGGGCTGCCGGCCGAAGCCCAGACACTGGGCCAGGTCTTCAAGCGGGTGAGTGCGTCGGTGGTTGTGGTCCGCACGCGCGAGCAGGAGGTGGCAGCCCGGGGCCAGGGACAGACCGTCAACATCTCCGGCGTGGGCTCCGGGGTGCTCATCTCGGCGGACGGCAAGGTGATGACCGCGGCACACCTGGTTCACACGGCCGACGAGATTAGCGCGGAGTTCCTGGACGGAGAGATCGTGGGGGCCCGGGTCATCGCCTCGGAGCCGGAGGCGGACGTGTCGCTTCTCCAGCTCGAGCGGATGCCGCCCCGGGCGGTGGTGGCGAAGCTCGGCGATTCCGATAGGGTGGACGTCGGCGATCAGGTCTTCATCGTGGGGGCGCCGTACGGGATCGGGCATACCCTGAGCGCCGGCCATATCAGCGCCCGGCACAAGCCCAATACCGTTTACAGCGGGTTTTCACTGGCGGAGTTTCTCCAGACGGGTGCGGCGATCAACCAGGGCAATTCTGGGGGGCCCATGTTCAGCATGGCCGGCGAGGTGATCGGGATCGTCAGCCACATCATCTCGAAATCGGGCGGGTTCGAGGGGCTCGGCTTCGTCGTCACCTCCAACATGGCGCGGCGGCTCCTCCTGGAGCGGAAGTCGTTCTGGACCGGGATGGAAGGGTACGTGCTCACTGGCGATTTGGCCAAGGTGTTCAACCTCCCCCAGCCGGTGGGCCTCCTGGTTCAGCGGGTGGCGGAGCGCTCACAGGCGGCGCTGATCGGGTTGCGTCCGGGAACCATGAAGGCGACGATCGATGGGCGAATGCTGACGGTGGGCGGTGACATCATCCTCGCCGTCCAGGGGATCCCGATCGAGGACCAAAGCAGCTACGAGAGGATCCAGGAGCGGCTGAGCCGGCTCCATCCAGGCGTGGAGGTCACGATCACGGTGCTCCGGGAGGGTGGGCAGGTGGAACTCCGGGGCCCGCTTCCTTAAGCCATCGGCGCAGCAGGGCACCGAAGTTCTGTGCCCAGCCGACGCTCGTTCCGAGGATAACGGCTCCCGGTGCGGCAGCCAGGATCTTCGAGTGCATCACGCTCCCCCGCAAGACCCGACTTCCGTCTGGGTAACATCCGACCTGGCCTGCGAATTCCCGACCGAGTCCAACTCGGCGCCGGCGGGCCATAGGCAAACAAGATTTACCCCTCCGGGTCGTGGGGCTAGGTGAGCGGAACGATTCCCTGGCGGGAGAGGTCCCGGGGAGGTCATCGGGACGCACGCCGAGCCGACCTCCCGAACGCGGTATTCAGACCGGCCGAGAGGAGCGGCCAATTGCCTGACGGCTACACTTCCGTGAAGAGGATACGCCGCTCTACGGCCCGGTACGGCTCACCGTCCACTTCGACGTAGGGAGCCGCGAAGAACAGGACCCGGCCGCCACGCTGGGGAGGCGCTAACAGGATGTCCCGGCCGATCGACCAGGCGATGTGATTCATCTCCAGATCGCCAAACAGATGACCCTTTCCGTACTTGCAGGCGCACGAGGCGTCCACCGGTACCCACCCGAGCCCTGAGGCGAAGAACTCTGCCCAGCAATGATACCCGCAGAGTTCGCAGGCTTCTGCCCGGGGGCCGGCGGCTCGAACGCCTGCCCCAGCAGCAGCCGCGCCGGAATGCCGACGGACCGGCAGAGCGAGATAAACAGCGCGTGGATATCGTTGCAATTGCCCGTCGAACACGCGAGCGCGTGCTCCGTACTCCCTTTCCACGATTGTTTCTCGGCGTTATAGGTCATTGTGCCGCCGACGTGATCGTAAATGCGGTGCGCCTGGTCCAGCACGTTTGTTTCTCCACCAATCACGCGACGGGCGAGCTGGCGCGTCGTGTCATTCACGTCCACGAACTGCTCCGCCCCGAGCGAGCGCAGAAACAGCGACGGGGTTTCAAGTGGCCGTACGCAGGCCGGGTCCAGCATGTGAGTCACCGGCCTCCGCTCGACGGCGTAACGGACCTGGAATGCCGGATCGGCGGGCAGGGGGCACCGGAGCCGCGCATGGAGAATGAGATTGCCATGGTCCGCGTCGTGGTTGACCGTCCATGGACCCGGCGCCTCGACGGCGATCCCCAACACCCGTTGGTACGGGGTGTCAGGAATGATGGGGCACCAGATATCAACCGCGTCCGCGCCTGCTCGAATTGGCGCGACCGTAAAGCGATCATCGATTTCGTACCGCTTGATTAGCCTTACAGGGCTCTCTGCCTCAGGTGAGCATATCAGCGGACCAGACATGGTAGCACTCCTCCAACGGACCACCGGGCCACTTCAGACATGAATGGTCTCACCGTGCGGCGGCAGTGTCAACCGCCTGTCATTCGAGTTGGTCTCCTCCAGTCGAATTTTCTCAGTCTTGCGAAAGAGCCTAAAACCTCTAGCAACTTGAGGTTCAAGGGCTTTTTTCGGAGGAACGCACCCCCACGGCTCCGCGCCATGCTCATCCTCCGGTCGGGATAAAGCCGTCCTCCGGCGACTTCTCGGATGGCTGAAGTCGCCGGTCCGCCCTTGACGTGGTGTCCGGCTTTTGCTATGGTTCGGCCGTTATTGCGGGTTCCGGGTGGCCCGCGTGCGGGCCACAGGGAAGGCGGTGCGAAGCCGCCGCG
>JACQWA010000448.1 GCA_016209425.1 Candidatus Rokuibacteriota bacterium | reverse complement strand
GGCCGTGGCCGGCCCGGCTTTCGCGGCGGGCGATCCCGGTATCCTGACGGTCGGAATGGGCAGCGAGGCCAGGAGCCTCGACCCTCACTTCGGCGGCGACAGCGACCTGCAGCGGTGGATGCCGAACAGCTACGAGTCGCTCTTCGAGCTGAAGCCGCCCGACGGCTTGACCCTCACGCCCCTCCTCGCGACGAAGTGGGAAGTGTCGGCCGATCGGAGAACCTACACGTTCACCCTCCGGCCAGGGGTGAAGTTCTCGGACGGCACCGCCTTCAATGCGGAGGCTGTGCGGGTCAACATCGAGCGCATCCAGAAAGGGAAGCGCGGCGGCCCCTACGAGGCCATTCGCCGGATCCGCGAGGTGAAGGTCCTCGACAGCTCGACCGTGCAGTTTCTTCTTGACCAGCCCTACGATTTGACGCCCTGGCTCACCCACACGTTCTTCGCAAGCCCGGCTGCGATCAAGGCCAACGACAAGGACGGGGACCTCGCCGCCGACTGGCTGAAGGACCACACCGCGGGGACCGGTCCCTACCTCCTGGCGGGTTGGCGCCGCGGCGTCGACATCGTCTACGAGCAGAACCCCCATTACTGGCGCGGCTGGACGAACCAGTTCAAGCGCATCGTGATCAAGCGGATCCACGAGGCCGGCGCCCAGCGACTGCTCCTCGAGAAGGGCGATCTGGACTGGGCGGTGTACGTCGCCAACGACGCCATCCCGGCGCTCGAGAAGAACCCCGGCATCAAGATCGTCAAGACGCCGTCCTTCGTCCAGGAGCAGCTCCTCTGGAACACCGCGGTCGCCCCCCTGAAGGACAAGCGCGTCCGACAGGCCCTGGCGCACGCGTGGGACTTCGACACCTACAAGCAGTTCGTCGTGGGGCTCACGCTCCCGCCCGAGGGACCCGTGCCGGTGGCGCTCTTCGGGCCGCATTACGCCATCCCGAACCCGTACAAGTTCGACATGGCGCGTGCCAAGAAGCTGATGGCCGACGCAGGCTACCCGAACGGCGGCTTCACCCTGAAGCTCTGGACGGGCCCCATCGCCTGGCGGAAGCCGATGTACGATCTCCTGTCGGCGAATTTCCGGCAGCTCGGCGTCGGCACGCGCCTGGTAGAGGATACGTGGCCGGCCATGAACGAGCGCGTGCGCCGCTGGGCCACGTCACAGACCGAGGCGGACCTCCTCCATGGCGTCATCTATTTCAATGTGGCGCTGACTCCGCATCCGCGGTGGCCGCTGATCGGCATGTACCATTCGGCCTCACACCTGTCGAAGCCGACCGGGCTCGCCAACTTCGGCTACTACGGCAACCCCGAGGTCGACCGGCTCATCGACCAGGCCGAGACGACGCGCGACCGCGACAAGGCGCTGGAGATCTGGAAACGGGTGAACGCGCTCCTGCTGGAGGACGCGCCCGCCATCTATCTCCACAAGCTGATGTTCCTGGACTTCCTGCGGGCCGACGTGGCGGGCTTCGAGGCGGTCCCGTATAAGATGCCGAACTACGCCTACTACTACAACCTGCACCGCACGAAATGACGGCGGTGTGAGGAGCGAGCTATGGAGCCGAGGTTCACCGATCTCGTCCGCGCGGCGAAGAAGTGCCTCCACCAGTGCCTGGATCTCAAGCCGCACGAGAACCTCCTGATCGTCGCCGACACGCACCAGCGGCGTCAGGTCACGGACGCGTTCTACACGGCCGCCCACGCCGAGGGATTCGGTGTGCAGTCAATCATCTATCCCACGGTCGAAAGCCAGCGCGAGATTCCGCGGACCGTGATCGAGGCCTTGAAGGCGACCGACGCGGCTCTCCTGATCCCCACGCGCTCGTTCCTATACACCAAGGGCATGAGCGAGGTGCGGGCGGCGCCGAGCTGCCCGCGCTTCCTCATCTCCACCGACCTGAACGAGGAGACGCTCCTCAGCGTCCTGAAGATCGACTACGCCATGCACCGGCTGCGGTGCCAGGACCTGGCCCAGATCTGGGCCAAGGGCAAGACGGTCCGCATCACATCCCCCGAAGGGACCGACCTGACGATGGACATCGAGGGCCGCGCGGTCCTCGCCCACGACGGGATCTCGTGCGACCCGCGCGAGGAGGACGACATCCCCGGCGGGATCGCCTTCGCGATCCCCGACGAGTACTCCAGCGAGGGAGTGATGGTCTTCGACGGATCCATCGCGCCGCCCCTCGGTGTGCTCCGCTCGCCGGTTCGCTGCACGGTGCGCGGCGGCAAGATCGTGAAGATCGAGGGCGGGGAGGACGCCCGGCGATTCGAGGCGTGGCTGGCCGGCTACCAGCATCCGAACAGCTACTACGTGGTGGAGCTCGGCGTCGGCGTGAACCCCACGGCGAGCCTCAGCGGCGTGCCCGGGCCCGACGAGAGCATCTCCGGCGTGATTCACCTGGGCATCGGCGACAACACGGGCTTCCCGGGCGGGCGTATCGTCGGCCCCTCACATACGGACGCGATGATCATGAACGGGTCGATGACCGTGGATGGGCGCGAGATCATCCGGAACGCCCAGTTCGTCTACTGACGCGGCCACGGTCGTGCGCACCGAACGCTCGGCGGCCCTCTTCGAGCGAACCAGACGGTCCCTCGCCGGCGGGGTTGGAAGCGCGGCCCGAGTGTCGGCGGCCCCTCCGCTCTTTTTCCAGAGCGGGGACGGAGCGCACATCTTCGACGTCGACGGCAACCGGTACCTCGACTACACGCTGTCGCTCGGCCCCCTGATCCTCGGCCACCGCCACCCGGCGGTGGTGGCCGCCGTGGAGGCGCAGCTCCACCGGGGCCACATCTTCGGCGCCGGCCACCCGCTCGAGGCGGAGCTGAGCGAGCGGATCGTGGCCCTCTCGCCGTGCGTGGAGCTCGTTCGCTTCAACACTACGGGAACCGAGGCGGTTCTCGTCGCGCTGCGGCTCGCCCGCGCCTTCACCGGCCGGGAGTGCATCGCGAAGTTCGAGGGGCACTATCACGGGTGGAGCGATGAGGCCCTCGTGAGCTT
>JACQWA010000443.1 GCA_016209425.1 Candidatus Rokuibacteriota bacterium | reverse complement strand
GCAGAGGAGCAGGGCAAAAAGGGTCTTTTTCTTGACCGACTGGCCTGCGAAGGCGACCTCTCCATTGCCGGTCCTAAGCATCAGGGATCCCGCGGAGCGGCTCGCGCCGATCTCGTGCCACGATCAACAGCAGTTGAGACATCTCCCCCAGCCTCTCTGTCTAGCAGCCTGACTTACGATCCCCCACGGTGTGCTCACCGGTGGAAGCAGGTTTGATACCAGACACGGTCAACGGAACAACCGGCTGATTTCTTTGATCGTCCCGGGTTGGTCTTCGGCCCGGCTAACCACGATGCCTGGGCCATCGTGACACCGAAATGCCAGGCTGTCCTTAATTAATTAAGGCTCATTCCCCAATTCGGCGCCCTTCCGCAGCCCCGGCCACCGCTCTCATGTCAGCCAGGCTGCAATCACCAGGAAGGCGGCCACAGCGAGAGCGCCGGCGCTGACCATCACCCTGATGGCCCTGTCGATCGTCTCGACGGTGGGTGATGCCCCAGATCCCAGCCGGTAGGCGCCGGGCTTCTCGAGCGCGACGCCCAAGGCCCCGGCCATGGCCGCCATGGTCCACCCGGCGTTGGGGCTGGCCGTCCGACCGTGCTCGCGCCACATGGTGCGCCAGGCATTTGCCGCTGACTCGCCGGCGAGCAGAGCGCCCAGAACAATGCCGAATCCGGCGAGGCGGGAGGGAATCCAGTTCAGCAGATCATCGAGCCGAGCCGCCGGTTTCCCGAGGTACTCAAGCTCACCCTCCCGATAGCCCCACATGGAGTCCACCGTGTTCACCAGGCGGTAAGCCCAGGCCCCCGGCACGCCGAGGAGCAGAAAGAAGAGGATTGGAGCCACGACGCTATCGGTCAGGTTCTCGGCCACCGACTCCACCGTCGCTGAGGCCACTTGCTCAGAGTCGAGCACAGCCGTGGGACGGCTCACCAAGTCCCGACCGACCCGCTCCCGGGCGCCCGGAAGGTTCTCCGCTGCCAACAGTTCCCGGACCCCCCTGGCAGCCGTGAGGAGCCCCCGGAGCGAGAAGGTGCACTTCAGCAGCGCGGCATCGAGCAGGAGCCCCGGCCATCCGCAGAGCCGCACCGCCCAGGAAGCCGCCGCCACCGTGGCGACGACGGCCGCGAGAGTCCCACACAGGAAGCCTCCGCCGTAGGCCGTGAGTCGGAAGGGGCTCGCGCGCGGCGCCA
The DNA here is from genome assembly GCA_016209425.1 of Candidatus Rokuibacteriota bacterium. Classification (GTDB taxonomy): domain Bacteria; phylum Methylomirabilota; class Methylomirabilia; order Rokubacteriales; family CSP1-6; genus JACQWA01. The sequence goes on along the minus strand of JACQWA010000443.1, from coordinate 5,208 downwards.
CCCTCCGTCCCCAGGCGATCAGGCGGCCGGTCCAGGCCACGGGGTGCCACCGGTTCGGTGGATCACCCACGAGCACATCCAGCAGGAGCGCCAGGAGCAACACGCTCATTTTCTCTCGGAGGGGGGCCACCCGAGCCCCCCCACGCCTCCGGCGTGGACGCCCGGGTCCCCGCCCCTTCCGACACCTCCCCCCCGGGGTGGCGTGGGCCAAGCCCGCGCTCGGAAGACGGCGGAAACGTTCAATGACGCGGGGTGACTCATTGGAGCTCGAAGACGATCGGCAGGCGGACCTTGAGGGGCCGGGGAGCAAGCCCCGGGGGAAATGGAACCGGCGAAAGCCGGGTCACCGAGTCCAAGGCGGCCTCGTCGAGGATCGCGTGGGAAGACGAGCTCCTGACGACGACGGAGGCCACCTTCCCGGTCGGCAGCAGCTCGATCTCCAGCTGTACCGTCCCGCCCAGACCACGCCGCCGCGCTGCCGGGGGGTAGTGCAGCGACTCCTGGATCCGTCGTCTGAATCCGGCCAGGTATGGGCCAAACTCGGCCTGAATCCCCCCCTCTCCCCCACTGGGCACGGCTCCCACCAGGCCCTCCGCCACCCCCTGGCCCCCTTCCCGTGCTGATGGAGCCAGCGTCGCCATTGGCCCGCTGGCAGCGATCCCGCCCCCCTCCGATTCACGGGCCTGCCGGCCATCCGGCCCATCGACCCTGGACGGCTCGTCGGTGAGGGCGGCAGATCGTTCGGTCCCGGATGGGGGGCCGAGCACCGCGAGTTCATCCTGGTCCAGTAGCGGGGGTGCGGGGGGAGCACCCGGCTGAGCGATCGGCTCGGATGTGACCGAACGTTCGGCTCGAACCGATGGAGCCGACCTGGCCCCTCGCCGCACCCCCTGGGAGACCGGAGCAGGCGCGGAGGCTCTTGGGGGCAGCCCGGGGGGCGAGGCCGATCCGCTGACATGGATTGCCTCCCCCAACTCCACGATGATCGCCCGAGGGGGCGATCCGCGCGGGACCAGCACCGCGGCCATCAAGACGACGAGCCCGTGCAGCACGAGCGAAGCCGAAAGGCTCACGAGCGAGCGTCCGCAGACGACGCGCATGGCGTTACCGGAAGGAGGCCCTGAGGCCCGCCAGCGCGGAAAATCCGAGCGCCCGGAAGCCGAGCACCTCGGCGTAGTTTTCGTCGGTGAGATTCTGGACTCGCAGCGTGAAATCGAGCCCGTCGAGGATGCCCGACCGCTGGAGGAGCCGCCAGGTTCCCCCCGCATCGATCCGGTGATACCCCGGGTTGTGGCGGCTGGGGGTCACGCTCGTCTCGAACTGGCGGGAGACCACGTAGGACTGGACGAAGAACGACAGCCGCGGAACGGGTGTGACGGTCACGCCCGCGTTCCAGCGATGCCGCGCGACGCGGGGGACTTCGAGCCGCATGAGGCCGTCATCGGTCTCGGTATCGGTGAACGTGTAGTTGACGTTGAAGAGGAGCCAGTCCAGCGGCTCGAATTCGGTGGAGAACTCGAGCCCCTCGGTGCGGGCTTTGCCCACGTTCCCCGCCTGAGCGCAGAACGGCGGGAGGCTCACGATCGAGATGAGATCTCTGAACGTGTTCCGGAAGTACGTGAAGCCGAGCCGGACCCGGTGTTCCCACAGCGTCTGGTCGGCGCCCGCCTCCCAGCTCTTGCTCCGCTCGGGCTGGAGATTGACATTGCCGAAGGGCGGGCAGAACCCGCCCGTCAAGTCGGGGAAGAAGAGGTCGTTGATCGTCGGCGCGCGGAAGCCCTTCCCGTACCCGCCTCTGAGCTTCGTCCCCGTCTCCTTGAGCAGGAAGGCCAGGGAAAGCCGCGGCGTCCACTCGCCACCGAAGGCGTCGCTGTCCTCGAACCTGACGCCCCCGCCCAGGAAGAGACGGTCCAAAAGCCGCAGCTCGTCCTGCAGGAAGAGCGAGCGCGTGTTGATCTCCTCCCGCAAGGTTCCGCGGATCCGGCCACGCTCGTTCCGGTGCTCGAGCCCGAGCGTCACGCTGTTCACCCGACCCAGGTGCCAGGTGCTGAGGAGCTCGAATTCCCGGCGGCGGGTGTTGACCTGGGAGTTGAAGGCGAAGTCGGGACCGAACACCGGAGAAACCGGCAGCGGGCCGTCCTGGAACCCCTGGTTGTTCCAGAGCTGGCCCATCCGGGCCGCGACCGCCCACCACGGCAAGACCTTCTGGTCGTATCGGAGGGTGAAGAGAGAGAACTCGGTCTGCTGCTGAGAGTCGGGATCCCGATCGAACGGGAAAAAGCCCTGGTTCGGCACGTCGGTGGTCGATTTCGCGTAGCGCCCGGTCGCGGTGGCGGTCGCGTTCCACGGGAAGTCGAAGCCGAACCGGCTGGCGAAGGCGGTCTGGTCGGCATCGTCGTTGTTGAAGGTCCGTTCCTGCCCCCGGCTGTCGACGCGCGAGCCGGAAAGCGAGAAGTTGAGGCGACCGAGTGCCCCGCTGGTGGCGGCCTGCTCGCGAAACGTCTGATGGCTGCCGCCTTCAACGCTCAACGCGCCCGCCGGCGGCCCCGTCCCCTTCTTGGTGATGAGATGGATGACGCCCCCGATGGCGTCGGCGCCGTGAAGCGTGGACTGCGGGCCGCGGATGATCTCGATCCGCTCGACGTCGTCGAGGGACAGGTCGGAAAAATCGAACTGGCCGAGGGTGGGGCTCTTGACGCGCATCCCGTCGATCAGAACCTGCACCTGGTTGGGGTTGGCGCCGCGGATTCTGACGCTGGTCGCCTTGCCGAGGGTCCCGGAGCGTTGGACCTCAACCCCCGGCACCGACCGCAGCGCGTCCTCGATCCGATCGTAGTTGTAGCTCTGGAGCTCGTCCTCGGTGATCACTGTCACCGATGCGCCCAGCCGTTCCTGCGGCGCTTCGACCTTCGTCGCGGTGATCACCACCGGTTCGAGCTTCTTGACTTCCTGAGCCAACACCGCCTGGGCCAGCATCGGCACCGCCAGGAGACCGATCCACTGCATTCGCACCATTGCCCCGCTCCTTTTCCGCGAAAGGGTTGGATAGCGGCCCCGGGCAGGTCTCCTGACTCGTGGATCAACGCGGGCGCCCAACCTTCCCATCCGCGGGAGTGCGGACAGTGGCTCCGGCGTTCGGATCTGGACGCCGCTCCTCACTTACAGTGGCGGGACCGTGCCGGCTTCGGCTCAGCGAGCTTCACCAGCTTCCCTGGACCCGGGGCAACGCTGCACCACTCGATCTCGGGCCCTCTCACCTCCCTTCAGACCAGGCCACCTGCACCACGAGACGGCCATGCCCCCGGCTTCGCTCGACGCTGACGGGACAGCCATACACCGCGGTGAGGAGTGATTCATCGAGGACCTGAGCGGGGGGGCCGACCCGCGCGATCCGGCCCCCGGCGAGGAGGAGCAGGCGATCGGAAAGCTCCGCCGCCAGGTTGAGATCGTGGGAGACGAGGAGAATGGTCACCCCCTGTTCCCGGTTCAAGCGCCTGAGGAGCCCGGCGACCTCGGCCTGATAGCGAAGGTCCAGGTGTGCCGTCGGCTCGTCCAGGATCAGGAGGCGTGGCTGCTGGGCGAGCGCCCTCGCCAGCATCGCCCGCTGGCGCTCGCCGCCGCTCAGGCTCTCGAGCACGCACGGCGCCAGCTCCTGGACGCCCGTCGCCGCCATCGCTTCCCGCGCGACGGCCAGATCCTCGGGCCGTTCGAAGAAGCGACCCGGGGCGTGGGGGTAGCGGCCCATGAGCACGAGCTGCTCGACCGTAAACGGAAAGGCCGGCGGCACCTCCTGGGGGACCACCGCCACTTGCCGGGCGAGTTCCCAGTGCGTCAGGCAGCCCACCGGTTGGCCGTCCAGAACAATCTCCCCGGTGGTGGGCTCCAGCACCTTGGTGAGGAGCCGGATCACCGTCGTCTTCCCCGCGCTGTTGGGGCCGACGACCCCGAGAAGCTCTCCCGGGGCGATCGCAAACGAAACGTCGGCAAGCCTGAAGGGCCGAGCCTGGCGTCGCTCGGGCGCCGGGTACACGAAGCCCACTCCCCGAAGCTCGACCAGCGGCGTCACGGAATCACCCGGTAGCGGCTACGCAGGAGGTAGACGAAGAAGGGGGCACCGCAGAATGCCGTGATGACCCCCACGGACAGTTCGGCGGGCGCCACCACCGTGCGGGCCAGCGTGTCCGCCAGCAGGAGAAAAACGCCGCCGCCCAGGACGGCCGCGGGGATCAGCAGGCGGTTGTCAGGACCCAGGAAGCCCCTCAGGAGATGTGGAACGATCAGCCCCACGAAGCCAATGGGGCCGGTGAACGCGACCACGGAGGAGGTCAGGAGCGAGGCCCCCACGAAGATCCGCCGCTTCAACCGCTCGGTCTCCACACCCAGCTGGAGCGCCGACTCCTCCCCGAGTGCCAGGAGGTTGAGCTGGCGGGCGCGACCGAGCACGAGCCAGGTCCCGACGGCCATGAGCGCCCCGAAGACGGCGAGGGATCCGGCGGGAACGGGGCCCAGGTTTCCCAGGAGCCAGTGGATGACGCCGCCGAGGCGGTCGAAGTCCACGACCGAGATGACGACCGTGATCGCCGAGGAGAAGAAGAGCCCCACGATCACCCCCGTGAGCAGCAGCGTCTGGATCGGGAGCCGGCCATCGGTGGCGGCGATCAGGTAGACGATCCCGGCCGCCACCAGCGCGCCCGCAAACGCGAAGGCAGAAAGCCCCAGCGCCGCGACCACGCCTGAGCCCACTCCGAAGAGCTGGGCCAGGACGACGCCGAAGGCCGCCCCGCTCGCCACCCCTAGGATCGCCGGATCGGCCAGGGGATTTCGGGTGAGTGCCTGGAACGCCACCCCCGCGACGGCCAGGGCGCCGCCGGCCAGGAGCGCCACGGCAATGCGCGGCAGGCGAAGATTGAGCACGACGACCGCCTCGATCCCCTCGCCCCTCTCGCCCACCAGCACCCCAAGGACCGCGCGGGGTGAGACTGGAGCGCTCCCCACGAGGAGCGCACCCGCCGCGACGGTGAGCAGCACCGCCCCCAGCACGGAGAGCGTCAGGGCCAGCCGCCGAGGAGCGATCATCGGAATGCCCGCGGGTGAATGACCCGGGCGAGCATCTCGAGCCCGTCCACCACCCGCGGCCCGTAGCGATGGAGGTAGGTCCCGTCCACTGAGTGGACTCGCCTTGCGCGGACCGCGGGAAGGGTCGTGAGG
>JACQWA010000440.1 GCA_016209425.1 Candidatus Rokuibacteriota bacterium | reverse complement strand
GCACTGGACTGTGGCTCCAGGGGTTGAGGGTTCGATTCCCTTCGCTCACCCCACGTTCTCAACGACGCGGGGCAGCGGATCGTGCCGGGGTCGGGACCCCGATCTGGAACGCGCCCGTAGCTCAGTTGGATAGAGCGTCGGACTCCGGATCCGAAGGTCAGAGGTTCGAATCCTCTCAGGCGTACCATTCACGGTCGGCGAGCCGTTAGCTCAACTGGCAGAGCAACTGACTCTTAATCAGTAGGTTGGAGGTTCGACTCCTCCACGGCTCACCAGACTTTTCAGGCGCTTGGGGGGCGGCGTCCGGGCCGCCCTCAGCTTTTGCTCCCACTCGTGTCGTTTGGCCTATCGGTTCTATTTACTGTGACCAGGAGAGCTGCCCGGGTCCGCCGACGGGGTGAGCGGCGACGGGTGGCCTCGTTCGGCGCTGTCACGCTGCTCCTGAGTGTCTCTGTCCTGGCCGGACACGGACACGGCGAGGGCCAGGTCGAATTCCTGACACTCCCGTTCCGTGATCCCGATGTCGCCATTCAGCAGGGGTGGATCTACACGCCGCCGAGCGAGTTCAGGCATCAAGCGATCGACTACATCCTGGGAACCGTCGGCGCGCCACCCTGGGCCCCCTTTCACGTGGCCGCTGCCGCCGATGGGTGGGCTGCGGCGAGCGTTCAGAAGGTCTACGGCACCGCCGTCTATGTCGCCCACCACGAGAGGGATCGCAAGGGGCGGCGCTACTTCACGTTCTACGCCCATCTCCACGAAACGGCCCCCGGGATCCCGACGAAAACCTTGGGCGAGCTGGTCCGCGATGTCGTCCGAGGGGATTTCTCGACCTGGGCTGTCGTCAAGCGCGGCGATAGGCTCGGGACGGCGGGGGACTCAGGGGTCGCGCCCGAAGGGCAGCCGCACCTGCACTTTGAAGTTCAGCTGGGGGGTTCCCCCCTGCTTCCGCGAGATCCCTACGATATTTACCGCACCCGCGAGTTCTATCCGGGCGGAGAGCGGTTTCGAGGCTGCGGCCGGGATTTTCTTTGGACGGCGTGCCCGCCTGAGACGCCCCGGTAACCGTCCCGCGCCGTTCCGGCCGCCTGGTCGCTGACCGGCGAGCCCTCCCCGGGCGCTCACGGTCGCCCTGCCATCCGCGCAGCGGGCCAATCCAGGCGCGCCGTCGGTCGCCGCTGCGGCTCGGGTTCTTGCGGGGATCGGTCGTCCTGGGTATACTCGGGTGCTGCGGGCAGGATTTTTCATCCTCGCTCTCATGCGAGAGTGGCGAAACTGGCAGACGCGCTGGACTTAGGATCCAGTGGAGGAAACTCCTTGGGGGTTCAACTCCCCCCTCTCGCACCATTCGGATACTTCCCGCCGCGGTGATCTCCCGCCGGGTGTGAAGCGGTATCCGGGCTGATCGCGGAGATTCTGATGAAGGTTGCCGTGGAGGAACTTGAGGCTTGCAAGCGCCGCCTCCAGGTGGAGGCGCCGGAGGAGATCGTCCAACAGGCCTGGGAAGAGGCCTATGGACGCGTCGGCCGCCAGGCGCGGCTGCCCGGCTTTCGGAAGGGCCACGTTCCTCGCAACCTGGTGAAGCTCCACTTCGCCGACGAGGTTCGCCGGGAGGTGGTCCAGCGGCTCATTCCCCGGGTGTATCGCCAGGCCCTGGCGGAGGCCCAGTTGCATCCGGTGGAGGAGCCGGATCTCCAGGAGGTGACGCTGGAGGAGGGCTCGCCGCTGAAGTTCACCGCGGTGGTGGAGATCAAGCCGGCGATCCGCCTGGGGACGTACACCGAGCTTTCCATCCAGCATTCGCCCACGGTGGTGACGGACGCAGACCTCGAGAACGCGCTGGAACACCTGCGGGAGCAGCACGCCGAGTTCCGAAGCGTGGAGCGCGCCGCCGATCGCGGCGATCTGGTCATCGTGGACTATACCCTCACCGCCGAGGGGATGGAGCCCCGGCGCGAGGAGGGATCCGCGTTCGTCGTGGGGTCCCAGGGCGTTCTGCCTGAGATCGACGAAGCGGTGATCGGCTTGGCCCGGGGCGGGGAGCGCGACACGCGGCTCCGCTTCCCCGACGACCACCGGCGGGAGGATCTGCGCGGAAAGACGGGGGTCGCCACGGTCCGGGTGGTGGAGGTCAAGGAGAAGGTGCTGCCGCCGCCGGACGACGAGTTCGCCATGGTGCTGGGGGCGTACACGACCCTGGACGAGCTGAAGGCGGCGGTGAGGAAAGAGCTTGAGACGCAGCGGGAGCGGGACAACCGGCGGGCGCTGGAAGACAAGGTGGTGGATGCACTCCTGGCCCAGCACGACTTCCAGGTGCCGGAGGCCATGGTGCTCCGTCAGGTGGCCCACCTGATTGAGCAGGCGCGCGAACGCATGCGCCGGCAGGGGGTGGACCCGGACCGGATCCGGTGGGACTATGAGAAGCTGACCGAGGAGCTTCGCCCGGGCGCTGTTCGCGCGGTGCGGCGCGCGCTGCTCCTGGAAGCGATCGCCGAGACGGAGCGGCTCGCTCCCGGCGAGGCGGAGGTGGACGCCGAGGTGGAGAAGATCGCCCAGGCCAGCCGGCGCCCGGCGCCCGCGGTCCGGCGGCTGATGGAGAAGAGCGGGGACCTGGAGGGGCTTCGATCCTCCCTCCAGGAGGCCCGGACGCTGGACTTTCTGATTCGGCACGCACGGATCGAATCCTGATGTACACTATGGTCAGCGAAGGAGAGTGGTGATGGCCCTGGTTCCCATCGTGGTCGAGCAGACGCCCCGCGGCGAGCGGGCGTTCGACATCTTTTCCCGGCTCCTGAAGGAGCGGATCATCGTCCTCCCCACGTACATCGAGGACGAGCTGGCCAATCTGGTCATCGCCCAGATGCTCTTCCTCGAGGCCGAGGAGCCGGACAAGGATATCTTCCTCTACATCAACTCCCCGGGTGGCTCGGTGACGGCGGGGATGGCGATCTACGACACCATGCAGTACGTGAAACCCAATATCTCGACGATCTGCATGGGCCAGGCGGCCTCCATGGGCGCCCTGCTCCTGTGCGCCGGGACCAAGGGCAAGCGCTTCGCCCTCCCGCACGCGCGGATCATGATTCATCAACCGTTGGGCGGGGTGCAGGGGCAGGCCACGGACATCGACATTCAGGCCAAGGAGATCCTTCGGGTGCGCGACGAGCTGAACCAGATCTTCGTCCTCCACACCGGCCAGAGCCTCGAACGGATCCAGCGGGACACGGACCGAGATTTCTTCATGACCCCCGAGCATGCGAAGGAGTACGGGATCGTGGACGAGGTCATCTCCTCCAAGCCGACCACGCGGGCGGTGACGGAAGCCGCGGCGCTGGCGGGCGCCTCGAGCCCATAGGGGGCCGTCCATGGCCCGATCGCGCGAGAGCAACGGCGTGCTGAAGTGCTCGTTCTGCGGCAAGAGCCAGAACGACGTGCGGAAGCTGATCGCGGGCCCCACGGTGTACATCTGCGATGAATGTATCGAGCTCTGCAACGATATCATCGCGGAGGAGTGGGAGGAGGAGAAG
>JACQWA010000439.1 GCA_016209425.1 Candidatus Rokuibacteriota bacterium | reverse complement strand
GCGCCCGACAAGCTCCACGTGGCGGTGCGGGAGAAGGCCGAGGGGATCTACCGGACCACGGACGGCGCCGGGAGGTGGACCCGCGTGGACGACGGTCCCGGTGGCGAGGTCAAGGTGCTCGTCTCCGTCAACATCCCCACCGGCATGGGCGGGATGATGGGCGGCGGCCACACTCCCGCCTACGACGTCATGACGATCAACGGCAGAGCCTACCCGGCCACCCGGCCCCTCAAGGTGAAGCGAGGCGAGCGGGTCCGTCTGCGCCTGATCAGCGCCAGCGCCGACCACACCCACGTCATTCGCCTGGCCGGCCATCGCTTGAACGTGACCCACACCGACGGCAATCCGCTCCTCCAGGCGGTGGAGGTGGACGCCGTGCCCCTCGCCCCGAGCGAGCGCTACGACGTCTTCTTCGTGGCCGACCGGCCCGGCGCCTGGTTCCTCTCCTGCGCCGAGCCCGGCCATGCCGGCGCGGGCGAGCGGGTGCTGGTCCTCTACGAGGGGCATGAACGGGAGCGGGCGGAGCCCCCGGCGGAGGGTGTGGCGGGCCTGAGCCTCTGGCACTACGGGCTGGGGCGGGGGCGCGACATCCTCCCCCGCTCGACGGGGCAGGAGCGGGTCTTCGACCTCACCCTGAGCGGGGGAATGATGGGCTCGGACGTCTGGACGATCAACGACGAGCGTTATCCGAACACGGAGCCGCTACGCCTCCGCAAGGGCGATCGCGTCCGGGTGGGCTTCCGCAACATGAGCATGGAGGCCCACCCGATGCACCTGCACGGCCAGTCCTTCAAGGTCCTGGCCGTGAACGGCCAGCGGCTCGCCGCTCCCATCGTGAGGGACAGCGTGGACGTGGAGGCCCACATGGGGTCGGTCACGATCGAGTTCACCGCCCACAACCCGGGGGACTGGTTCCTCCACTGCCACAAGCCGATGCACATGGAAGGCGGCATGATCACGCTGGCGAAGATCACGTGAAAGGGATGCCGGTGGTGCGACGCCCCATTCTCTTCGCCCTCACGACACTCGTGGCCGTCGGCGCGGCGGTGGCCGTGGCCCGGGTGTGGCTCGTCCCTCGCCAGGCCAGCATGGGCCCAGCGTCGCCGGACGCGCTCGGCCTCTATGGAGAGGTCCCCGACTTTTCCCTCACCGAGCGGAGCGGCAGACGCGTGACCCGGTCCGACCTCCTCGGCAAAGTCTGGATCGCCAACTTCATCTACACCAACTGCACGGAGACGTGCCCCCTCCAGAGCGCCCAGCTGGCCCGGCTCGATTCGGAGTTCGCGGGAGAGGAGGTGGATCCCGAGCGGGACACGCCGGCCGTCCTCTCGCGCTATGCGGAGCGCTACGCCGTGCATCCCGCCCGCTGGCTGTTCCTGACGGGGGACAAGCGGGCGATCTACGGGCTCGCCAAGGAAGGCTTCCGGCTGGGGGTGGTGGATCCCGGCGATGAGGCGCACACGACCACGTCGGGAGGCTGGCTCCAGCCGGCAGCGGCATGGGCGAGCCACGGCTCAAAGGGGCTCGTCCTGCACAGCCCCCGGCTCGTCCTCGTGGACCGGCGGGCGAGGATCCGGGCGTATCACCGCCCGGACGAGTCGGACTCCCTCGAGCGCCTCCGTCAGAACGTGAGGGCCGTGCTGCGGGAACGGGGGAAGGAGAGGTAGATGGCGTTGGCGCTGAATCACCCCCGGCTCCACCGGCAGGTGAAGGACGCCCTCGATCTGAGGCGTCGGCAGCATATACCGCTGCGCCACCGACCACGCGGGGGAGCTGGAATACATCCCGTGCTTCTGCGCGTCAGAACTGGGGCGGCGAGGCCCGGCGTCTTGCCGGCCAGGAGCCTGTAGCGTTCGGAGGGGGGGAGGCCCCATGCGGGGGGGGCTCCTCCAACCAGCCAATTTTAGGCGATTGTTCGCTCTCTATCCTCCTTTCTCACTAGAAGAATGACGCATCCTGCTCATTGTTTAACGTGATCGCCATCGCGTAAAAGCATTCCATCATGGCGAACAGGCACAAGACGGTCAAGTCGCTCGAACGCGGCCTTGATATCCTAGAAACGCTTTCGACGGCAGGCCGAGCACTTGGGATCACCGACCTCAGTCGCCGTCTCGGACTCGCCAAGGGTTCGGTCGCCCGACTGGTCGCCACGTTCGTCCAGCGCAATTATCTGAGTCGCAACCGGGAGACCGCGAAGTATCGGATCGGCATGAGGATCTGGGAACTCGGCCAGGGTGCGGTGGCCGCCCTGGACGTTCGCAACGTCGCCCATCCGGTGATGGAACAGCTGCACGCCGCGACGCAGGAGACGGTCCACCTCACGGTCCTTACCGAGGAGGGCTCCATGGTCTTCCTCGACAAGCTGGATTCAACCAAGGCGATCCGCCCGAACGTCCAGTTGGGCGCGCGCCTCCCTCCCTACTGTGTAGCCAACGGCAAGGCGGTGCTGGCATTCCGGCCGGAAGCGGAGGTGGAGACGGTACTGCGGGGCAAGCTCCGTCGGTTCACGAGCACGACTGTGACGCGGAAGCGCGACCTACTGGCGGTCCTCGACAGCGTCCGTCGTCTCGGCTATGCGGTGAACAACGGTGAGTTTCGCGCCGATGTGTCCGGGGTGGCCGCCCCGATCCGCGACCACACGGGCCTCGCCGTCGCTGCGCTTGGCATCTCGGTACCGACGATTCGGATGACTCCCGAGCACACCGACGAGCTGGCGCGGCTCGCGGTGAAAGCGGCGCAGGAGATCTCCTTGGCTCTGGGCCAGCGCTGCGAGAGCCCGGGCACGATGGAATCCGCAAAGCCACGGGTCGCGGGACGGACTGCTGGTCGAGGCCAGGGCGGTCCAGCAGTGGCCCGGAGTGTCGGTGGCTAGGCTGCCCGGCGACGCGACTGACCGTGCAGATATGCACCGGGAGGAGCTCATGGGGGATGCTATGGACATCGCGGCGAACCATGGATAAGCGAGAAGCCGGTCCTGCCCAGGTCGACGTTGTCGTGCGAGGGGGCCTCGTCGTCGATGGGGCCGGCATGCAGAAGTACGACATATTGATCAAGGACGGCACGGTGGTTGGTCGGGCGGCGCCGGGCCAGAAGGTCGAGGCGAAGCGCGTCGTGGATGCCTCGGGCAAGCTCGTACTCCCCGGGGTCATCGATGCTCACAATCACCCCGTCTACTCGGATCGGATCGGGACGCTCTCGGTGTCTGCGGCCCTCGGCGGGGTGACCACCGTCATCTCGTTTATCGGGGCGATCAAAGCGTGGGGGAAGACGGGCAGCTTGCTCGACGCGGCGAGGGATTTCATCGAGGAGGGCGAGGCCGGATCGGTCATCGACTTTTGTGCTCACGGGAGTCTCGTCAGGGACGACCTGGAAACCATCGAGGAGACAATTCCGAAGCTGGTCGAACTGGGGGTGACCTCGTTCAAGGGTTTTATGGCGTACTCCAAGCGTGGGATGAAGCTCGAGGACAACGACCTCCTTCGCGTCATGCGGGTAATCGGCGCCCACGGAGGGTTGTTCTGCGTCCACGCGGAGAACGGCACCATGCTCGACTACCTCCAGGACACGTTCATCGCGGCTGGGAGGATCACCCCTGAATATCATGCGCTGGCCCAGCCGAACATCGCCGAGAGCGAGGCCGTCCTGCGCATCGCCGCGCTGGCTTCTGTCGTTGAATGTCCCGTCTACCTGGTCCACCTGAGCGCCCGACAGTCGCTGGACGTCGTCAGGATGTGGAGAGGGTGGGGTGGCTCGATCGTGTACGCAGAGACCTGCACCCACTATCTGACTCTCTCCAACGCCGACCTGCTCGCTCGGGGGTCCCTGGGGAAGGTGGGCCCCCCCCTCCGGGAGAAAGGTGACGTCGAAGCGCTCTGGGAAGCCATTCGGGAAGGAGCCATCGATGTCGTTGCCTCCGATTTCGCGGGACACACCACGAAGAACAAGGAGCCCATCTGGGATGACATCTTCAAGGCACCGGCGGGTCTCCCCGGGGTGGGCAACCTGCTCACGGTGGTCTACGACGAAGGGGTCAACAGGGGCAGGATTACTATTCCGCGGCTTGTGGAACTCCTGTGCGAGCGGCCCGCGAAGATCTTCGGGCTCTATCCGAGGAAGGGAGCACTGAGGCCAGGATCGGATGCGGACCTCGTCCTGTTCGATCCGACCGTGGAACACGTAATCAGAGCTTCCGGCCAGAGGCTCAACACCGATTACAGCATGTACGAGGGAAGAAGGTGCGTCGGGGCGCCCGTGCTCGTTATGCAGCGAGGGCGCGTCATCGTGGAAGATGGGGAGGTCAAGGCAAGCCCCGGGCAGGGTTCGTACGTGCCGCGGGCCTCGCGGAAGACTGCCTGAAGGAGACAGGGGAGGGTGGGAATGAGACAGATCAAAGTGGCGGCGGTTCAGACGGCGACCATGCCGGGCGCACCGAAGGAAGCGAAAATTGAACAGGCGCTCAAGCTGGTCGAGCAGGCGTCGAGGGATGGGTGTCAGATCATCCTTCCTCCTGAGCTTGTGGACACCGACTACGAAAAGTTCTACACGAAGGATCCCAAGTACTTCACCCAGGCCGAACCGATCCCGGGCCCCATTACCGACGCCGTCGGCCGGATCACGAAGCAGTACGGCACCTACGTGGTGATGCCGATGTTTGAGCGTGGAGAGCCCGGTCTCTACTTTAACTCCGCGGCGACGGTTGGCCCGGACGGGTCGGTCGTGAGCAACTACCGGAAGACCCACGTGGCCGGGGTCCAAGTGCTGGAGAAGCTCTACTTCCGGGCCGGCCAGGAGTTCAAGGTGTGGCCGACGGAATTCCCCCCACACGCGAAGGTCGGGATTATCATCTGCCACGACCGGCGGTACCCAGAGACGTCGAGAATCTTGGCGATGCTCGGAGCCGAGGTCATGCTATGTCCTAACGCAGCGCCTGGATACGCGTCAGGCGTGCACTGGGAGATGCTGAACCGGATGCGGTCGGTCGATACGGGGATGTTCACCGTCTACTCGAACCGAGCGGGGACGGAGTGGGAGAAGAAGTACTTCGGTGGAAGCATGATCGTGGATCCCTTCGGCGAGGTGATCGCCCGAGCGGGCGACGAGCAGAACGTCGTCGTCTCCGCTGTCCTGGATCTGCAGCTGGTCGACAAGGCGCGGATCGAAGTGCCCACCCTCCGGGATCTCCGCCATGAGCTCTATGTCAAGTACTACAGCCGGCCCGCATATGACGCCTTGGTCTGAAAGAGCCGGAAGGCCCGGTGTCGTCGGCAGGGGTCATGTCGGATCGTGCTCCTGGGCACGAGCAGGGATCTCGCGGAGAATCCACGCGTCAGCGGGTAGATCTCGGGAAGTGACGAACGAGAGGGCGGTGAGCGAGAGGCCAAGCCATGACCCCCGCGGAGAGACGGTATATGTCATCGGATGAATTGCGTGCGGTTGGCAGCGTGGCCTGGCGCAAGGACGGTGTGGCTAAAGTCACGGGCGCCGAGCAATACGCTCCCGACATCGCACTCTCCCGCATGTGGTACGCGCGGGTGCTTCGGAGCCCGCACGCGCATGCCCGGATCACGCGCATCGACACCAGCGTCGCCGAGGCTCTCGGCGCGGTCTGCCTGACCTTTGCCGACATCCCCAAGGTCAAGTATAACGAACGGATCGTGAGCACGCCCCCCCACCTCTACCGCGATCGCTATGTCCTCGCGGACAAGGCCCGCCATGTCGGCGAAGCCGTCGCGGCGGTAGCCGCACCGACGGAAGCCCTGGCCGAAAAAGCGCTGCGGGCGATCAAGGTCGATTACGAGCCTCTGCAGACGATCCTGAACGCGGAAGACTCGATGCGCTCCGGCGCCGAGCCGATTCATGCCAGCGTAAGACTCGGGGACGCCGAGATCCCGATTGAGAACAACGTCGCGGTCACGCGCTCGATCCAGGTCGGGGACATCGACAAGGGCTTTGCCGAGTCCGAGTTCGTCATCGAGCGCGAGTTCACCACCCACCCCATTTATCACGCCCAGATGGAGACGAAGTCGGTGGTGTGCCGGCCGGAGCCGGATGAGGCGATCACGGTCTGGGCGACCGCCCAGTCGATCCACAACGTCCGCCAGTTGCTCGGGGAGATCTACAGCATTCCGCTCCACAAGGTGAACGTGAGGCGAGTCGCCCTCGGTGGCACGTTCGGCTCGAGCATCCAGGTGAACTCCGTCATTCCGATCTGTGTCGGACTCGCCCTGAGGGCACTGCGCCCCGTGAAGCTCGTCTCCACACGCGAAGAGGACATGTACGACCACGTCCGATACCCGACGAACATCCGATTGAGGCTCGGCCTGAAGCGGGACGGCACGCTGGTGGCCGGGCACATGCGCGCCATCGTCGACATCGGTGCCCACAACATTCAGGCCTTTCCCTTCCTGGGGGTGCTGGCGGGGTTCTGGGCGTCCCTCTACCGGCTGCCGCACATGAAGTACGAAGGCAGGGCGGTCTATACGAACCGAACGCCGTCGTGTGCCATGCAGGGGTTTGGAGCTCCGCAGGTCACCTTCGCGGTCGAATCCCTCATGGACGAGATCGCGCATGAGCTGGGCATGGACCCGATCGACTTGAAGCTCAAGAATTACGTGGGACTGGGAGGCACGTTCTGGGGCCACGGCCCAACGGTCCAGTCGATCGTCCGGAGCGATGGAGTGCCGGAATTGGTCGGGCTCGGCGCCAAGAAGATCGGTTGGAAGGAGCGACCTCGGCCGGGATCGCAGACCGGGCGCTACCGGCGCGGGATCGGGATGGCGCGCGGGTTCCACACCAGTGGCGTCGGTCACCCCAAGGCCACGGGGGCGGAGATGATCGACTACTCCGGGGCCTTCGTGAAGATCAACGAGGACGGGTCGGTGGACGTCGTCCAGTCGCTGATGGATCACGGAGGTGGAACCCTCGAGGCGATTGCGAAGATCGTTGCAGACGAGCTGGGGGTCCCCCTCGAGAAGGTCGGTCTATCGCCCGTGGATACACGAACGACCGTCTATGACGTCACCACGCACGCGACGCGCGGCGTCTACGCGGGCGGCGCCGCAGCCCAGAAAGCCGCAAGGAAAGCGAAGGCGATACTCCTGGACTACGCCTCTCGCCTCCTGGGGGTGCTGCCGGAGGCGCTGGTCATTGAGCCGGACGTGCGACTCGGGCAGGGCGTGATCCATTGCCCCAGCCTGGCCGACCGGCGGATCACCGTCGGCGCTGTGGCGAAGGCGTGCCAGGTCAACAGCTGGGGCACCATCGCGGCGGTCGAGAGCCTGCGACAGGTCAACTGCCCTCCAGCCTACGTGACGTACTTCGTGGAAGTCGAGGTCGACACGGACACCGGCAACGTGAGAACGCGCCGCGCGGCGATCGGCAGCGACTGCGGCACGGTCGTCAATCCCGATCTGGCGGCCGGCCAGCTCACAGGTGGACTCTCGAAGGGAGCCGGGTACGCACTGATCGAGGACTGCCGGTGGGACGCTCAGACGGGCGAGCTGTTGAGCAGGGGCTTCTGGATCGACGGCAAGACGCCCTCCGTCAGCGAGTCACCCTTGCTTGAGGACGTCCACACGGACTTCGCCAAGACGTACGAACCCAGTGGGCCCTTCGGAGCGAAGGGCCTTGGCGAGGCGTCGACGAATCCCTGCGCCGGAGCGTACGCAAACGCCCTTTACAACGCGCTCGGCGTTCGCTTCTACGAGCTGCCGGTTACTCCCGAGAAGATTCTCGCTGCGCTTCAGAGGAAGGAACCGGCGTATGACGCCCGGGATGAGAGACGGACGGCAGTCGCGCCTGCACGATGACCGAACGGGTGACGACACCCACGCAGAAGTGGTGGGCCGGATGCCCCTGGTAGGGTCCGGTTCGGCTCGTGGCCGCTGTTCGGGGATCTGTCTGTGTACATAGCGACGAACACCCACATCCTCGTGGCCGAGTTCGACTACGTGGAGCCCACCACGCTGGAGGAGGTGTTCTGGCACCTGTCCGAACACGGCCCTCAGGCCCGGTTGATTGCAGGGGGCACAGATCTTCTCGTTCAGATGAAGATGGAGCGGAAGAACCCGGCCTGTCTGATCAGCTTGGCCCGGGTGCTCGAGCTCCAGGGCATGACATCGAATAGTGGCCTCACCGTCGGTGCGACTGCCAGCATTCGGAGCCTCGCCAGGTCCGAGCCCATCGGCCGTCACTACACCGCCCTGGCGGAGGCGTGCAATGCCTTCAGCACGATTCCGATCATGGTCATGGCCACGCTCGGTGGAAATCTGTGCAATGCCTCCCCCGCCGCCGACACGGCGCCGCCGCTCCTCGCGTTTGACGCCAGCGTGGCCCTCGTGTCCCGTGCCGGCCAACGGGTCGTGCCTCTCGAGGATTTTTTTCTCGGCCCGGGGCAGACGGCACTGCGCCACGACGAGGTCCTGCGTTCCGTCCACTTGGCAGAATCGGTACGCGGAGCGGGCAGTGCCTTCGTGAAGGTTGCCCGCGTCGCTGCGGACATCTCCCAGGTGTGTGCCGCCGTGAGGGTCGTGCGGGATGGAGATCATGTCATTGACTGCAGGATTGCCTTGGGGGCTGTCGCCCCGACGCCTGTACGCGCGCACCGTGCCGAGGCGTTCCTGACCGGTCAACGACCTGACCGCGGGCGAGTGGACGATGCGGCCCGGATCGCCGGGGAGGACACGAAGCCGATCACCGATGTCCGTGCCACGCAGGAGTACCGGAGACACGCGTCCCGCGTCATCGTCCGCGATGCGCTGACAACCGCCTGGCTGCGCGCCGGCGGAAGAGAGCTCAAGTGAAACCCCGAGTCATCCACCTGACAGTCAATGGCGAGCAACGCGAGGTCTCGGTTTCCCCCAATGATCTGCTCCTGAATGTGATCCGGGAGCAGGAGCATCTGACGGGTACCAAGTACGGCTGCGGCATTGGCGAGTGCGGAGGATGCACGGTCCACATCGACGGACAGCCAATGTTGTCGTGCCTGGTACTGGCAGTGGCCGTGGATGGACGCGCGATCGTCACCATCGAGGGCCTCGCCCGGAATCGACAGCTCGATCCGGTGCAGGAGGCGTTTCTCGATCATAGCGCTGTGCAATGTGGCTTTTGCACCCCCGGGATGATCATGATGAGCCGGGCGCTCCTCAACGAGAATCCACGGCCGACAGAGCACGAGGTGCGGGAGTTCCTGCGCGGGTGCCTCTGCCGCTGCACCGGCTACGTCAGCATCGTGCGCGCGGTGCTGGCCGCCGCGGAGCGCGGCGCGGGCGGGGAGGAGCGGTCGTGAGCGAGACCGCCAGCGTGGTCATCGTCGGCGGCGGTGTCATGGGGGCGAGCACGGCCTTCCACCTGGCCGAGCGCGGATGCCGGGACGTGACCCTACTCGAGCGGCAGGGCGTGGCGTCGGGCCCGACGGGACATTCGAGCGCGCTCCTGCGCCAGCACTACTCCATCGAGATCTACGCGCGCCTGGCTTACGAAAGCCTTCAATTTTATCACGCGTTCCGCGAGCGGGTCGGAGGTGACTGCGGGCTGATCCGGTGTGGCCTGGCCGTCGCGATCGGTCCCGACGATCTGGAGCCTGCCCGGGAGACGGTGCGCATGCAGCAGGCGATCGGGATCCAGACGGAGTTCGTTCCCCTCGAGACGCTGCGCGACCTCTTCGGCGAGATTCGGACGGACGACCTGGCGGCCGGCGTGTTTGAGGCCATGTCCGGGTATGCCGAGCCGGTGACGACGACGATGTCCTTCGTCCGCCGGGCCCGTGAGCTGGGGGTGCGCGTGCTGGAGGACCGGCCCGCCCTGGAGATCCTCGTCGCGGGCGGGCGGGTGACGGGCGTCCGGACGCCGGCCGGGATCTTGCACACCGACACGGTCGTTCTGGCGGCCGGTCCGTGGACGCTGGACCTCGTCCGCCCCCTTGAGCTCGACTTCCCGCTCCGGGCGAGCCGGCAGCAGGTGGTGCTGTTCGGCCGGCCCGAGCCCCGCCGGCCCCAGCCCGTGCTGGTGGACATGGTGCAGGCGTGCTACTTCCGGCCCGAGGTCGATCACCAGGTCTTCGTCGGCGTCCGCAACCCCGCCGGCGTGGTCGCGGATGCGGACCCTGACCGCTACGACCCGCGTGTCAACGGGGACGCAGTGGAGCGCGCCGCGATCCTGGCAACGCACAGGTTTCCGCATATGGAGCGGGCGGAGTGGCGCGGCGGGTATGCCGCCATCTACGATCTGACGCCGGACCTGCACTTCGTCATCGACCGGCCCCGGACCGTGGAGGGACTCCTCCTCGCCACGGGGTTCAGCGGGCACGGCTTCAAGCATGCGCCCATGATCGGGCGTCTCCTCGCGGAGTGGGTGCTCGACGGGCAGCCGAAGAGCGCCGACCTCACGCCCTTCAGCCTGGATCGCTTTCGGACCGGCACCGTCCTCAGGGGACGGTATGCCCGCTGGCCCTACTGACCCGGGTCCCCGGATGTGGAGGAAGGGGTGACGATCGCCGACACGCTGGGCAGCTGGGCGGCCGGGTTCCGACTGGAGCTGGCGCCGGCATCCGTGATGCGGGCGGCGAAACGCTCGCTGCTCGACGTCGTGGGGGTGGCCCTCGCGGGCGGAGAGCAGCCCGTGGTAGCCAGCGTGCGCGAGCTCGTCCGGACCGAGTACGGGACAGGCCCGTGCACCGTGGTGGGCGACTGGATCGGCAAATCAGCGTCCGGCGCGGCCCTGGCCAACGGCGTGGCGGCTCACGTTCTGGACTTCGACGACACCTCGTATGACGGGATCGTTCACGCCTCCGCCGTGGTCTGGCCCGCGGTCATGGCGGCGGCAGAGCTGGCGCAGGCATCGGGGACGCGCTTCCTGGAGGCCTTCGTCGCGGGCGTGGAGGTCGAGTATGCGTTAGGGCGGGCACTGACCGAGCGCCTGTACTGGAAGGGCTGGTGGAGCACGGCCGTGCTCGGTGCCATCGGCGCCAGCGCGGGGGCCGCCAGGGCGCTGGGACTCGATCCGGCAGCCACGAGCCAAGCCATTCGAATCGCCGCGTGTCAGGCCACGGGACCTCGCGTGCTCCTCGGCACACCCGTGAAGCCCTACGCCTGCGGTCGCGCGGCGCAGGCGGGGCTTCAGGCGGCGCTGGCGGCGCGCGTGGGCCTGACCGGACCGCCGGCGGCGTTCGAGGACGAGCGCGGCTTCGTGCGGCTCTTCAACGATGGCGTGCACGACCCGACCGTCATGAGCGACCTCGGCCGCCGGTTCAGCCTGGAAACACCCGGAGTGGCGATCAAGCTCTATCCGGTTTGCTCCGCGGCGCAGGCGGCCGTTGAAGCGGTGATCGCCATCCTGACCGACGAGCGGCTTCGTGCCGACGACGTCCGGCTCGTCCAGTGCGAGGTGACACCCCTGGTTGCCATGAGCCTCGCCTACGACCGGCCCCAGAGCGTCACCGAGGCGCAGTTCAGCATGCCGTTCGCCGTGGGGTGCGCGCTGGCTTTCGGGCGACTGGACGTTGATCACCTCACGGAGTCCGCGCTCCGGGATCCCCGCCTGCTGGAGGCCATGGCCAAGGTCGAGATGAAGGTGTCCGACCACCTCTTCGACACGCCGGAAAGCCGTCGGGATCATCCCGAGGGCGCTTCCGTCACGATCCACACGGCCGATGGCCATACCATCCGGAGGACTAACGGCGCGGCCACGGGCATGCCGACAAACCCCATGCCGGACGCGCGCCTGGAAGAAAAGTTCCGCGGGGCCGCCCGGCGCGCGGTCCCTGGCGCGGCGGCCGACTGTCTGCTGGCCCGGCTCACGGCTGTCGAGACCCTGGGGTCGGTGACGGAACTGTTCGCTGGAGTCGGACAGGACGACCGGTAGCGCATGGCCGGTAGTGAAGCGCGCGAGGATGGGCAGTTGTTGACGAGGCAGCCTTCCAGGGCGATCTTTAACGAATACGTCGGACCCTACGCGGGGTTCACCGTCCCATGAAGGGGAGCGGGGAGTACGGTCGATGTGGCGTGGAGACGACGGCGGCCTCGCGCAAGGCCGCCGCCGTCACCTCAGCCGGGCGGCAGCTGCTGCTCGCGGTCGACCGCATCGCCGCGGGTATGGCCTTCGCGAGCGGCGCTGTGTTCCTGCTCGCCTCGGTCTACATCGTGCTGGACGTCATCGGCCGCAAGTTCGTCGGCATCTCCTCCGCGGTCACCGACGAGATGGGCGGCTACGCGCTCGCCTTCGGGGGCATGTGGGCCCTCGCGCACACCCTCCGCACGGGGGGTCACGTTCGCATCGACGTGCTGCTGCCGCACCTGCCCCGGACGTTCCGGATTGTCCTGAGCTATGCCGCTCTGCTCATCATGGTCTTCTTCGCCGGCATCGTCGCCGTCTACGTCTGGCGCCTGGCTGCCGACTCCTACGCGGCGAACGCCCGGGCGATGAGCTTCCTCCGTACGCCGCTCTTCGTTCCCCAGGGGCTGATGGCGTTCGGCTTCAGCGTCCTCTCGCTGGAGGCGGCGGTGATCTTCCCCCTCGGCCTCGTTGAATCCATCGCCGCCGGGCACCTCATGGAGCCCGCCCTCGGCGAGGAGGCCGGGCCGGCCGAGGAGGAGGCCAGCCCCTAGGCTGGGCGACGGCGCCTCATGGGCTTCACCGCGCTCGGCGTCGCCAGCATCCTGATGGTCGTCGCCTTTCTCCTGGGTCTCCACGTGGCCTCCACGCTGGGCCTTCTCTCCCTCTCGCTCATGTACTTCTTCAGCGACCGGCCGCTCTGGGATATGCTGGGCCTCATCGCCTGGAACACGAACACGAGCTTCGTCCTGGTGGCGATTCCGCTCTTCATCCTGATGGGCGAGATCCTCCTGCGGAGCGGGCTCTCGGAGCGACTTTACCGGGTCCTCTCCCTCTGGCTCCGCCCGCTGCCCGGTGGGCTCATGCACAGCAACGTCGCCGCCTGCGCCACGTTCGCCGCCGTGTCGGGTTCGAGCGTCGCCACGGCTGCGACCATCGGGTCGGTAGCGCTCCCCGCGTTTCGCGCGCGAGGGTACAACGAGCGCCTGGTCCTCGGCTCGCTCGCCGCCGGGGGCACCCTCGGCATCCTGATCCCCCCCAGCATCACCTTCATCGTGTACGGGGTGCTGATGGAGGTCTCCATCGGCAAGCTCTACATCGCCGGCGTCATCCCCGGGGTTATGCTCTCGCTGCTGTTCATGTCGATCATCTTCGTGGCCGCGCTGATCTGGCCCCAGGTGGCACCGCGCGAGCCGGCGGCGCCCCTGCGGGAACAGCTCCGGGCCGCCGTGCACATGCTGCCGACGTTTGCGCTGATCTTCCTCGTGCTGGGGACGATTTACCTCGGCGTGGCGACGCCAACCGAGGCGGCCGCGTTCGGCGTGGTGGGCGCGCTCCTACTGGCGCTGGGAGCCCGGAGGTTCACCCCGACTCTGCTCAAGGCTGTGTGTATCTCCAGCGCCCGCACGACGGCCATGGTCATGCTCATCCTCACGGGCGCCTTCATCCTGAACTCGGTGCTGGCGATCCTCGGCGTGCCCGCCGCGATCTCGGAGTGGGTAGCCGCGTCCGGCCTTTCCCCCACTGCGACCATGATCCTGATCGTTGTCTTCTACCTGGTCCTCGGCACCTTCATGGACGGCTTGGCCATGATGGTGACGACGATCCCGGTGATCCTGCCGATCCTCAAGGCCTTGCAGATCGACCTCGTGTGGTTCGGCGTGATCGCCACGCTCCTCACCGAGGCCGCGCTGATCTCGCCGCCCGAGGGCCTGAACCTCTACGTCATCCACGGCCTCCGGCAGCGCGGAGCGCCGGAGCGCAAGCAGACAATCATGGACGTCTACCTGGGCGTCCTGCCGTTCTTTCTGGCCATGATCGCCGGGCTCGTGCTCATCATGCTCTTCCCGCAGATCGCGCTCTGGCTGCCCACCACCATGAGAGGGGGCTGACGCCGGCCACCTTCCTGGTCCTCGAGCACCCCGCCCGGCTAGCCCCGGGGTGGCCCACCATTCGCAAATCCATTACGGGGACAAGCCTGGCTACGCCTCTTCATGCGGCGAGCCCGTTGCCTGACGAGAGGGCCTGTTGGAAGGCTCGGCGCACGACAGGGGGGATCACCTTTCTCCTATACGCTGCCGAGCAATGAACGTCCGACAGCAGTTCATGTCCCTCCGCGGCAACCCGAGCGGCCTCCGCGATGGCCTCTTGAGTCAGGGGCTGTCCCTCAAGGATCCGTTCCGCTGCGTAGGCCCTCACCGGGGTGTTTGAGACCCCGCCTAAGGCTACGCGCACAAGGTGGCATTTCTTTTCTTTGTCCAGAGCCAGCACAACCGCGGCTCCCACCAATGCCAAGTCAATGAGCCGGTAGTTGAATTTGACATAGGCCCCGCGGACGTGTCGGGGTGGGGGTGGCAGTGTGATCGCGACGAGGAGTTCGTCAGGCGCAAGGGCTGTTTCAATGAACCCGGTGAAGTAACTGGCGAGGGGAATGCTCCTCTCGCCGCGGGGACCGACCGCCTTCGCCGTCGCATCCAGCGCCAACAGCGCAGGAGGCACGTCCGCCCCTGGCGCGTTGTGACACGTGCTTCCAACCACAGTCCCTTCGTTCTGCACCGGAATCGGTCCCACCAAGCCACTCGCTTGGGCAAGGATGCCGTACTTCTCTCGCACCAGAGGTGAGGCCCGTACCGCTCGGTACGTGGCCATCGCCCCGATGGAAGCTCCCTCCGGCGAGGACCCGATGCCCTTGAGCTGAGGGATCCGATGCAGGCTGATGAGGCTG
>JACQWA010000442.1 GCA_016209425.1 Candidatus Rokuibacteriota bacterium | reverse complement strand
GAGGAGCTGGGCCTCGACACCGTCACCCTCAAGGTGATGGACGCCTCCGCGATGGACTTCGGCGACAACGAATTTGACCGGGCGCTGGCGACGTACGTGATCAGCGCGGTTCCGGATCCCCTGGGCGTGCTGCGCGAGATCCGTCGAGTGGTGAAGCCCGGGGGCGCGCTCGTGATCCTGAACCACTTCCGCAGCGAGTCCCGCGTGGTGGGACTCCTCGAGGACGTCGTGTCCCCCCTCTGCACCCGGCTGGGATGGAAATCGAACCTCCCGCTGGAGCCGTTGCTCAAGCAGGTCGGGCTGACCCCCGACCTCACGACCAAGGTCAACCTGTTCAACGGCTGGCGTCTGCTCAAGTGCGTCAACCGGAAGTAGGCAGATAGCCCCTTCGCTCGCCTGGCTCGCCCTCGCCCTCCTCCTGGCCCTCCCCGCGCTCTCGGCGGCGTGGACCGTGTGCGTCACGACGACCTTTCTGGGCGAGTTCCTGTCGGATGGGAGGTTCCCGCTCCTCTCGACGCTCACTCCGAACCCGGCGAGGGAACCGTTGGCCGCGGGCAGTTCCACCGCGGACCTCTACCGCCCCCGCACGCTCCGGCCTCCGCCCGGGCTGGTCCTGGTCCACGGCCTCGCGCCCGAGGGAAAGGACGACCCGCGCCTCAGCCAGGCGGCCCGGTTGCTGGCGCGCACGGGCTTCCGCGTGGCGGTTCCCACCATCCCGGGGCTGACCCGCTTCCGGCTCAGGCCGGAGGACGCCGGGCCGGTGGTGGCGGCGATCCAGTCTCTCGCGGACGCAGACCCTTCGCGGAAAATCACGCTGCTGGGCGTGAGCGTGGGAGCGGGTCCTGCCTTGCTCGCCGCTGCCGACCCGCGCGTGGCCGATCGGGTGGGCGTGGTGCTGAGCCTGGGCGGCTATGCCTCGACGGTGGAGCTGCTGCGCTACTTCCTCACGGGAACGTACGCCTATGGAGGGATTTCGGGCCGCGCCTCTCCCCAACCCGAGGCCGCCCGCCTCTTTCTCCGAGAGAATCTGGACCTCCTGGAGAACGAGGAGGACCGGCGCCGACTATACGCCTGGCTCACCGAGCCCGCGGCACCCGGACCGATTGGGCTCTCCCCGGAAGGCGCCACGGTCCTGCGCCTAGTGGAAAACCGGGACCCCGCCCAGGTCGTCGCGCTGATCGGCGCCCTGCCGCCCGGCCTTCAGCAGCTCCTGGCCCGCCTCTCCCCCGAGCACGTGGTGCCGCGCATCCCCGCCCGGCTCCTCCTGGTGCACGGCCGCCGCGACCCGGCGGTGCCGTTCACCGAGAGCCTGAGGCTCGCCGACGCCGCGCGGGCAAAAGCGGGAACGCGCTTGGTGGTGGTGGGGATCGTCCAGCATGTGGAGCCGGGGGAGGCCCGGCCCGGCTGGGGGGAAACGCTCTCCGAACTCTGGCAGCTCTGGGCTCTGGTCCTCGACTTTCTCTCCTCCCTATAGTGGATGTCTCCGGGATGGCGTGCTAGAGTGCGATGGGGACGCGAGGCGCAAGATGCCCGAGAAAAATCAACACAATAAGACGGTGCGTGCGGTGGTCGCCTTGCCGCCCGATCCGGTCATTGACGCCTATAAGCGTGACATTGACCGGACGCTGCTTCGCGAGAATCTGAAGCTGACGGTTGAGGAGCGGTTTCTCAAGCTTATGGAGTTGCAGCGGTTTGCGACCGAGCTCCGACGGGCTGGCCGACAAGCCCGACGATGACCGATTTCGCCTCCCTTTTCCGACTCCTTGCCCAGCACCACGTCGAATTCATCCTCGTGGGCGGGGCCGCCGCCACCGCGCATGGATCGGCCCGGCTGACAGAAGACCTGGACATTGTCTATCGGCGCACTCCCGAGAACATCGCGCGCTTGGCCGCCTGCCTCGGCGCCCACCATCCCTACCTGCGAGGAGCACCCCCTGGGTTGCCATTTCGTTTCGACGCCGAGACGGTTCAACGCGGCCTCAATTTCACTCTGACGACCGATTTGGGCGCGCTCGATCTCTTTGGGGAAATTCCGGGGGGCGGAGCCTTCGAGGATCTTCAGAAGGATGCTATTGAGATCGAGCTGTTCGGCGTCACGTGCCGCTGCCTGGGCTTGAGACGGCTGATCGAAGTCAAACGGGCGGCGGGCCGGCCGCGCGATTTGGAGGTCATCGCCGAGCTTCAGGCGCTGCTTGATGAGAGCGAGGGGCAAACCCCTGCACCTTCTGATCCTTCGTGACTGGCGTGCAGCGTGATAAAGCGCCCCTTCGGCTTATCCGCTTAGCTCCACACCATACAACATCTTGCGAGTGGTGGGTGCATGAGCGCCGGTGAGACCAAGCAGGGACTGGAACGCGGCCATCGGGGTACGACGGCGGTTGAAGCGGAACACAAACTCGTCGAGGTACGCCGGCAGGTGCTTGCTCTCACGGCCTTTAGCTTGACCGTTCCTCGACCCTCCCGTAGAATCGCGCCCGTGACTTCGCGGGTCTCCACATCAATTCCGAAGCTGGACTCGATGCTCGGCGGCGGGCTGCTTCCGGGCACCCTCGCGGTGGTGTACGGGGCCACAGGGATCGGTAAGACCCACCTGGGGCTCACCTTCGCTCAGCACGGCCGGGACGCCGAGGGCGCCCCCGGCCTGGTCTTCGACATGAACGGCCGCGGCGACCCGCAGCAGCACCACGAATACGCCCGGCGGCTCTTCGCCTGGTCTCTGGGCCATTGGACCCACACCGTGACACCGATGGCGGACCCGTACCCGCCTGACGGCCAGATGCAGGCGTACTACTCGGATGCCTTCCCGTGGGTCGGCAAGCTCCGCGACTACCAGGTCGCCACGCCCGACGGCCTCGAGTTCGACTGGAGCTGGAAGGCCGCCTATAACCGCGCGCTCTACACCGTCCGCCCCTTCTTCTACTTTCACTTCTGCGCCGGGTCGCGTCGCGTCGTGGTGGACGGCGTCGAGCCCATGAGCGTCCCGGCCGAGGCCATCCAGTGCGTCCTCTTCGACGAGCTGTACCGGAAGGTGATCCACAGGGATTCGGAGACCCTGGGCATGGAGATCTGTCTGCCCGTCTGGCGGCATCGCGAGTTCATCGAGTCCCACCGGTACGATCACGGCGCGATCACGACGCTCCTGCTGGTGACGACGGAGGAAACGCGGCTGGAAGACCTCCTCGGGCGGAAGACTGAAGCCGGCGATCTCGGCGCGGTGGCCAACACCGTCCTGGTGATGGGGAGCGAGCGCGTGGGAAACCGGGTGGGCCGCTTCCTCTGCGTCGTGAAGCATCGGGGGAGCGCCATGTCGGACGAGATCGCGGAGTTCCGGATCGGCCTCCGGGGGATCGACCTGCCGTGAGGATCGTGCCGTTCCGGGGATACCGGTATAACCCGGACAAGGTCCCGGCGCTGTCCCAAGTCGTGGCGCCGCCCTACGATCAGATTGACCCGGAGACCCGGGAGACCCTCCACGCGCTCCATCCCTGGAACTTCGTCCGGATCACGCAGGGGCGCCCCGAGCCCGGCGATGTCGGCGATGGCGATCGCTACCGGCGGGCCCGGGAATGCCTCGACCGGTGGATCGCCGAGCAGGTCCTGATCCGCGACCCCGAGCCCGCGCTCTATCCGGTCCTCACGACCTATCAAGTGGGCGGGGAAACGCTGAGCCGGCTCGGCTTTATCTGCCTCGGCGCGCTCGCCGAGTACGAGGAGGGCGTGGTGCTCCCCCACGAGCGCACCCATGCCGGCCCCAAGGTTGAGCGCCTCGCGCACTTGGAGGCGACGGGGGCCGATACCGGCGTGATCTTCATGCTCGCGAGCGACCCGTCCGGCGAGCTTCTTCGCGCCGCCGCGTCGCCCCCGACGCCGCCCGTCGCCGCGGCCCGCGACGGTAGGGGCGAGCTCCACCAGCTCTGGCGGATGACGAATCCCGCCGCCATCGCCCGGGTTCAGGCGCTCATGGCGGATAAGCGGCTGATCATCGCCGACGGCCATCACCGCTATGAGACCGCCCTCGAGTATCGGCGCCCCCACCCCGGCGCCGACTGGAAGCTGATGGCGATCTTCCCCCTCGAGGCGCCCGGGCTCACGATCTTTGCCACCCACCGCCTGCTCCACGACGTCCCGGGATTCGACGCCGAGGCCCTCGTGGCGAAGGCCGCGCGCTGGTTCGAAATCGAGCGAGGGCCGGGGCTACAAAGCGCCGTGGCGGAGGCGGCAGCCCTCCTGGTCGCCCTCGACGCTCGGATCGTGCTCGGGCGCTTGGCTGTCGCCCTGGTGGCGGGGGCCGAAGGCCCGGGATGGCTCCTGACGCTGCGCCCCCAGGCATTTGACGCCATCCCGTGGCCAGAGGGGACTTCCCAGGCCTGGCGCCGACTCGCCGTCTCGGTGCTCCACGAGGGCCTCCTGAAGCCGTTTTTGGGCATCACTGACGCGGCCCTCAGTCAGCAGACCCGAGTGGATTACACGGCGGATGCCGCCGAGGCGGTTGCGTCCGTCAGGAAGGGGAGCTATCAGGCCGGATTTCTGATCCCGCCGACGGCCCCCGCGGAACTTCAAGCCGTGGTCCGGGCCGGGGAGCTGCTCCCCCAGAAGTCCACGTTCTTCTACCCGAAGCTCCTCGACGGCCTGGTCTTCCACCGCTTCTCGGAGGGGGACTCCGCGTGATGAAGGTGGGCCTCCCGGCCCCCGACTTCGCGCTCCCCGGCGTCCACGGGGGTCGCCTCGGAGATTTCCGCCTGCGGGACCTCGAGGGGCGTTGGGTGGTCCTCTTCTTCTATCCGGCCGACTTCTCGTTCGTGTGCCCGACCGAGGTGAAAGGGGTCCACGCCCAGTACGAGGACTTCCGGCGCGAGGACGCCGAGGTGCTGGGCGTGAGCGTGGACCCGCCGAGCCTGCACCTGGAGTGGGTCAAGGAGCTGGGCGGGGTCGCCTACCCGCTCCTCTCGGACGAAGGCCGGGAAGTCGCGCGCCTGTACGACGTCCTCGACTCCGAGTCCAACCGCTGCCAGCGGGGGACCTACATCATTTCACCCGAAGGGCGGGTGGAGTACGCCGTGCTGAGCGCCTACAACGTGGGGCGGAGCGTGAGCGAGACGCTGCGCGTCCTCCAGGCCCTCCGCTCCGGTCGCCAGTGCCCGGCCGACTGGCACCCCGGCGATCCGACGCCGCGCTGATCGATGGCCCCGACGGGCGAGAAGCGTGAGGAGATCCGCTGGCTCAGCCAGATCCGCGAGGTCGTGTTCGGCATGCAGGACGGCCTCATCTCCACGGTGGGCTTCGTCGCGGGTGTCCACGGGGCCACGGCCGACAACCGGCTGGTGCTGCTGGCCGGGATCGTCCAGATGATCGCCGGCGCCTTCTCCATGGCGGCCGGCGCGTATCTCTCCACCAAGGCGGAACGGGAGGTGGTAGAGGGACAGGTCCGCAGCGAGTATGCGCGGTACGCCGACGAGCCCTACATGGCCCAGGAGGCTTTGCTCGGGTCCCTCGAGGCCGACGGCCTTCCGCGGGACAAGGCGTACAGGGTGGTCAAGCTGATCTCAGCCGAGCGGGACGCGTTCCTCCGGACCTTCCGGGAGAAGGTGCTCGGCGTGGGCGCGGCCCAGGAGCGCGTCCCCGTTCCGGCGGCGCTGCTCATGGGGTTCTCGTTCGCCATCGGGGCGATCATCGTGCTGGCCCCCTACTTCGTGCTGGCGGGGTACGGGGCCCTCTGGACGGCCGCGGGGCTCACCGCGGTCGCCCTGTTCGGGATCGGCGTGGCGCAGGCCGTCCTGGCGGGAACGCGGCTCCTGGTCTCGGGGCTGGAGTTCCTGCTGGTCGCCGCCGCGGCGGCGGGCGTCGGGTACCTCTTAGGGCGGCTGCTTCCTCCGGGATTCGCCGCCTAGTCCGTGTCTGCCGCCCGCGACCCGTTCCGCTCCGCTCTCTCCCCGGCTGCGCTCCTGAGGCTCAGGGACCGGCGCTTCCGCCGCCGGCGCGATCTCAGCGTGAAGACTGAGCGGGCGGCACTGGCCTTCGTCAATGCCGTCGGCTGCTGCTCGACGTTTTACCGCTTCCCTGAGGGGTTGGCGTGTCTCTGGGAGGCCGTGGAGGGGCGGCGGGATCCCAGATGGCCGCGCCGCTCCCACCATGACTCGGGGATCGGCATCACCTGGGAACTGAAGGACGCGCTGCCGGCCAAGCGGCAGGTCTACTACGGCAAGCTCCTGAAGGGGCGCCCGGTGCTCGTGGCGCTGGACCTTTTCCCGGCCTTCTACGCCCTCGTGAGGGGACGGCAACGCGCGCGCGACTATTGCCTCGAGTACGAGGCCGGCCGTCTTTCGCTGACCGCCAAGCGGATCATGGACACCCTCACGCGGGAGCACCCCCAGTACACGCGGGAGATCCGCGGCAACTGCTTCATGCTGGCGCCGTCCACGACCCGGGAGTTCGAGCGCGCGATGGCGGAGCTTCAGCAGGGGTTATGGGTGGTCAAGAGCGAGGAGCGATACGAGCCGACCTTCTCCTACCGCTGGGAGCTGCTCGAGGCGTGGCTCCCGGAGCCTGTCGCGGAGGGGCGGCGCCTCGGGCGACCGGCGGCGGTGGAGCGGCTGGTCACGCGCTATCTGGAGGGCGCCGTCTTCAGCACGCCTGCGCTCCTGGCGCGGCTCTTCGGGCTCTCCCGGGCCGAGATTTCAGAGGCCGTGGATCGCCTCGTGCGGGCCGGGGCCCTCGTCCGCGATCGCGTCGTCGGCGGGTGGCCCGGGTGTTGGCTGGTCCACGCCGCCGCGCTCAGGTCTCGTTAGTCGGGAGGAACTTCCGCTTTTCGACGAAGGCCCGGGGGCCTTCGAGGGTATCGCGCAATCCCAGGTTCGTATTCCAGAGCGCACACTCGAGGCGGAGCCCCTCCTCCAGCGTCATGCCGAGACCTCGGATCAGCGCCTCCTTGTCCGTCCGGAGGGAGCTCTGCGGGTAGGCGCAGATCTGCTCGGCCACGGAGGTGGCTTCTGCCATCAGCCGGTGGCGCGGCACCACCCGGTTGACGAAGTGGATCTGCAGGGCCTCCTGAGCGTCGAACCACCGGCCGGTGAGGATCAGGTCCAGGGCCACGCCCAGCCCGACGATGTGCGGCAGACGCTGGGTGAGCCCCGATTCGCAGCCGACATTCCAGCGTCGGTTCACCACCCCGAACTTGGCGTGAAGTGCGGCAATCCGGATGTCACACGCCATGGCCAGCTCCATTCCGGCCGCCAGGCAGTAGCCGTTGATTGCCGCAATGATGGGCTTCCAGGCGTTGATCCCCTTGGTGATGCCGCCGAGATTCGGCCCCTCGAAGGCCCGTCGACGGTTCTCCTCCGGGCTCATCTTCGCGACGCGCCGGACGTAGTCCTTCAGATCCGACCCTGCGCAGAAGGACTTCGTCCCGGCCCCGGTCAGAATCGCGACGTACATCTTGGGGTCGTCGCGGAAATCCCGCCACACGGCCCAGAGGTCGTGGTCCACCTGCTCGGTCAGGCAGTTTTCCTTCTCGCGGTTGTCGATGGTGACGTAGGCGATGTGCCCCTTCTTCTGGTAGAAAACCTTCTTGAGCTTGCGCATGAGGCGTCTCCTCTCCGTGGGATTGGCCGCGGCCGATATCGTGCCACGGTGTAGAGTAAATCAGGAAGGGTAACCTTCATTGGGTGGGCACAAGGGGTTCCGCAACTTGCCGAAGCTTGAGCGGCTGAAACGCGGCCGCCCGGTTCCGGGCCCTCGGCCTGCGCCGCGCGGCGCCGGGCGACCTCCCAGACCACGCCCGGCCGCGCCACCCGCCGTCCTCATGCTGTCGGCGCTCCCTCCCGCTCCCCGGGCTGTTCTCGTCACCCTGGCCGACCTCCTCGGCCCCTCGGGGGAAGCGTTCCTCGTCGGGGGGGCGGTGCGGGACCTCCTGCTCTCCCGGGGGGTCGTGGAAGATTTCGATCTGGCGCTTCCATCCGGTGCGCTGGCGACGGCCCGATCCCTGGCGGAGCATGTCGGCGCCTCCTTCGTCGCGCTGGATAAGATGCGCGGCGCCGCCCGGGTCGTCCTCAGGGGCGAGGCGGGGGAGCAGCAGGTGGACATCACCGATTTCAGGGACTCCACGCTGGAGGCCGACCTCAGCAAGCGCGATTTCACCGTGAACGCCATCGCCGTACCGCTCGGTCCGCTGGTCCGGGCCGGGATGGCCGCAGTTCTCGATCCGACGGGCGGGGTGACCGATCTGGCTCGACGCCGTCTCCGACTCTGCAGCCCGGGGGTGTTGGCAGAGGACCCGCTCCGGGCCCTCAGAGGGGTCCGCCTGGCGACCGAGCTCGGGTTCGCCCTGGACGCTCGGGCCAGGCGGGCGGCGAGAGGTGCTGCCGCGAGGCTGGCCGGGGTCGCAGCTGAACGGATCCGCGACGAAGTGGCTGGGCTCTTGGTCCTTCCCCAGGCGGCGCGCGGGCTCCGAGAGCTGGATCGGCTGGGATTGCTGGAGACGATCATCCCCGAGGTCGGGCCCATGAAGTCGGCGAGCCAGCCCAAACCCCATCGCTTCTCCGTGTGGGAGCATTCCCTCAAGACGGTGGAGGCCGTGGAGGCGCTCCTCGGCCAGCTCGCCTCCCTGGCCCCCTATGGCGACCAGCTGGCGGCGCACGTCGCCGAGCCCCTGGGAGATGGGCTCACCCGCGCCGCCGTGTTGAAGCTGGCGGCCCTCCTCCACGACGTGGCAAAGCCCCAGACTCGCCAGGTCGTCGAAGGGCGGATCCGGTTCATCGGCCATGATGTCGAGGGGGCGGCGATGGTCCGCGCCATCGGGCAGCGTGTGAGGCTCTCGACTAGGGCTGTCGGCGTGCTGGAACGCCTGGTGCGTCATCATCTTCGCCCCATGCACCTCGGCCAGGTCGCCGAGGTGACCCGGCGGGCACGCTACCGCTTTTTCAGGGATCTCGGCGCCGAGGCGCGTGACCTGCTGCTCCTCACGCTGGCTGACGCCGCGGCGGTTCGGGGTGATTCGCCTCTGGCCGTGTGGCGGGGCCCCGGCGGGCGCTTCGTCGCCGACCTCCTGAGCGGGTGGCAAGAGGACCGGGCTCAGGCCGCCGCGCCACCCCTCGTCAGGGGAGAGGACGTGATGGCGGCCTTCGGCATCCAGCCGGGGCCCGAGGTGGGACGCCTGCTCGCCCTGGCGCGAGAAGCTCAGGATCTTGGGCAGGTGAGAACCCGCGAGGAGGCTCTTGCCTGTCTTGCGGCCCGCCGGGCCGACCGGGCCGAGGAGCGGCTTGACAGCTGACAGGTAGGCTTCTATGGTAGGGGCACCCGGCAGGCGAGAGTTTCGTCACGGGAGGAGGACCGCATGCGCCTGAGAGCTTTCTTTGCCGCTTCGCTCGTCATTCTCCTGATCCCGCTTCTCGCGTGGGCCGCGCCTCAAGGCAAGGTGGTGGTGGCCCAGGGCGTGGACCCGACGACGCTGGACCCCATGAACCACCAGGAGACCCCCGCGTCCAACCTGGCGGCGAACATCTTCGACACCCTTCTGGAGCGCGACCAGGACCTGAACATCGTCCCCCTCCTGGCCGAGTCCTATCGGAACGTGGCGCCCACGACGTGGGAATTCAAGCTCCGCAAGGGGATCAAGTTCCACAACGGGGAGCCGGTGGACGCCGAGGCGGTGAAGTTCAGCCTCGAGCGGTTGGTGGATCCGAAGCTCAAGCTGCGCGGGGCGACGCCCTTCGCCCCCATCAGCCAGGTGGAGATTGTAGACTCCCACACGGTCCGGATCCACACCAAAGCGCCCTGGCCGATCCTGGACACGCTGATGTCGGCCGGGCAGGCTGCGATGCTTCCCCCGAAGTACTATCGCGAGAAGGACATGGCCTACGTGGCCCGGAACCCGGTCGGCTCCGGCCCGTTCAAGTTCGTCCGGTGGGTGAAGGACGAGCAGATCGAGCTCACGGCCAACGAGCAGTACTGGCGGGGAGCGCCCAAGATCAAGACGCTGATCTTCCGCCCCATCCCCGACGACGCGGTGCGGGTGGCCGCCCTCCAGAACGGGGAGATCGACATCGCGGTGAACATCCCCCCGCACCTGGCCAACATCATCGCCAACCACCCGCGGCTCTTCCTCTCCACGGCGCCCAGCGTGCGCACCATCCAGCTCATGTACTATACCCACCAGTTCGACAGGCAGCACAAGCTGGTGGGCCCCTATCCCGGGCCGGTGGCCGATCGGCGGATCCGCCAGGCAATGAACTACGCGGTGGATGTGGATGAGATCATCAGGAGCGTCCTGGACGGCAAGGGGGTGCGGCAGGCCACGATGCTGACGTCGAACCACTTTGGCTTCGACCCGGCGCTCAAGCCCATCAAGCAGGACCTGGCGAAGACCAAGCAGCTCCTGACCGAGGCGGGCTTCCCGAGCGGCGTGGACATGGTCCTGAACTCACCCCAGGGGCGGTACGTGCGGGACAAGGAGGTCGCGGAGGCGGTGGCGGGCCAGCTCACGAAGGCTGGCATCCGGACCCAGCTCAAGACCCACGAGTGGGGGAGCTACCTGAACAGCATGGTGTACGTCCACAATGCCGGCCCCGTCTGGCTCATCGGCTGGGGAACTACGACCTACGACGCCGAGACCGTTTACGTCCCGCTGTTCCGGTCGGGCAAAATCCTGTCCAACTTCCACAACCCCGACTTCGACCGGATGGTGGACGAGGCTCAGACCGTCATGGACCCGAAGAAGCGCCTGGAGCTCTACCACCGGATCAATCGGCTCTGGGTTGACGATGCCGCCGCCATGCCCCTCTACCAGCAGCTCGACCTCTACGGGGCCACCAAGCGCATGGTGTGGAAGGCGCGCGGCGATGAGCGGCTGAAGGGCTTCGACATGGCGGTCAAGTAAACGAGAGTTGACAGGCCGGAGCGAGCCACTAGAATGGGAGTCAAGCGGGCGTAATTCAGGGGCAGAATGCCAGCTTCCCAAGCTGGACGTCGGCGGTTCGAATCCGCTCGCCCGCTCCATTTTTTTCGGATAGTTGCGCAACATGAGTAGTCATGCCTCCATGATATGCCGGCGAGACGCTCTCGTCACCATATTATGCGAGGCTCAGTAGGTGAGTCCTGTCCCCAACTGCTCGATGAGTTCAAACTCAGAGGGCCGGGCCCGTGGCGTCGGCCAGCGCGGCCTGAGAGAGGTGCGCGTATTTCGCGCTCATGCGAGGATCGGCATGGCCCAAGAGCTCCTGGATGGTGCTGAGCGAGACGTTCCGCATGGCGGCTGCGAGGCGGCATCGTGCCGGCAGTCGTGCAGGCGGAAGTCCTTGACGCCGGCCCGCTTGACGGCCCGTCGGAACGCCATCGTCAAAGCATCGCACGCGGCGAACACTTTCACCTGGGGGTCTTGGGCCCGGGGACGGGCCTCGCCCCCGGGCCCTCTGTGGCGCCCCCGCCCGCGAACACACGAGCTGATCGAGCCTCCGCGCCTGACATAGCCGTGAGTTCTCTCGTCGAACTTTTCCCGTCGTTTTCCTTTCGGCCTCACCCGGGCTGAAACGTTCGAGGAGAATCTGACCTTCGGATTTGCCCCCCGACCTATGCTCCGGCCGGCCGCGTTCCCAGCTGTGGTGGAGGGCGGTTACTCCGGCCGGCGGGCGGCGAAAGCGTGCCGGAGTGGCTTGAGGGCTTGCGGTGGAGTGTCGGGAACGGGCTGGCTGGCCTGCCAGAGGATGCGGAAGAGGTTCTCGTGCATCCTGGCGAACTCCTCGCTCTCGATGATCATGCCGAAATTCTCCCGGCGGGAGGAGATGAAGGAGACCTTCTGGTCGTAGATGTAGGTGGTCATGGTGAAGACGAGCCCGGCCGGGACGTAGCGCAGCTCGCGGAGGTCGGCGGCCCGGGTCGGCCAGATGTCGCCGACGTCCTTCTCGCGCGAGCGGAGGACCTTCAGGGAGATCCCCGTGGCGATTCGCCGCGCGATGTAATCCTCCATCTCCTTCCGGCCGGGAACCTCCAGGAGGTCGCCCATGGAGAGGATTCCCAGGAGCGACTTGCTTTGGCAGGTCAGGGTGTCGTAGAGGACAGTTTTGATGCCGTCGAGCCCCTCGTAGAAGCGGATCCGAGGCTTGACGATGGACACGTTGAAGATGGAGCGCAGCTCCGGGAGGGCCTCCTCGACCGTGCGGCGCCGGTCGTCGAGCACGTGGAGGAGTCGCGCGGGGTCCTCGGCGATGACGTGGTATCGTCCCGCCTTCTGGACCTGGGTCACGAGCCCTTCGTGGAGCAGCTTGGCCAGGACGTCGTAGGCGGTCGTGCGGCTGATCCCGGCCTTCTGGGCCACTTGGTGGACGGGGGCCTCCCCCAGTTCCAGCGCCGCCAGGTAGAACCTGGCCTGCTTCCCGTGAATGCCAAACTTGGCGAGCGTTTCCTCGACGCCCATCGCGCATCCCTCCTTCGGGCGGTTGTCGAAGATTTCCGACGACACCACATAAGCATACATAGTTCCAAGCAGTTGTAAAGTAAGAGTCGATCCCGCCCTCGTCCGCACAGCTCCACGAAATGTCGAATCCCCTTGACACGGAAGGCTCTCCCTCTTAAATTGCGACACAAGTTACCTGCGTGCCGGGGGCGTAGCGAGGTGCAGACGCGATCGAGTCCCGGCACCGTCGGAGGTCTGGTCATCCAACGAACCTGATCCCCGTGAGGCGCAAGGGCGATGGAGATCCTACCCCAACTGATCCTGGGGGCGATCAATGGCCTCGTATGGGGGTTCATCCTGGCCCTCATCGCGCTCGGGCTCACCCTCATCTTCGGGCTGCTCGAGATCATCAACATCTCCCACGGCGAGCTCTACATGCTCGGGGCCGTCCTGGGTTGGTACATCCTCCAGCTAACCGGCAATTTCTGGGTGTCGCTGCTGCTCGCGCCGCTCGTGGTGGGGCTCCTGGGGCTCGCCATCGAGCGTGGGGTCCTCAGGCCGATCGAGGGGAAGCCCATCATCACGATCATCGCGACCTTCGGCCTCTCGATGATCTTCCAGCAGGCGGTCCTCTCCGTCTTCGGGGGCGCGCCCCAGCGGATCGCGGCTCCGGTCGGGTGGGAAGTCTCGATCATGGGGTTCGGCTACTCCGGGTACCGCTTCTTCGTCGCACTCTGCTCGCTCCTGGCGATCTCGGCCCTCTGGGGGTTCCTCCACCGGTTCAAGTACGGGATGTGGATGCGCGCGGTCCGGCAGGACCGGGAGATGGCCCTCGCGCTGGGGATTCCGATCTCCCAGGTCTACATGCTGACCTTCGGGCTGGGCGCGGCGCTGGCGGCGTTCGGGGGCATCCTGGCCGCGCCCATCGTCGCGCTCGAGTTCCGCATGGGGCTGGACATCCTGCCCGCCGTCTTCATTGTCGTCATCATCGGGGGCCTGGGGAGCCTCGAGGGGTCGCTCCTCGCAGCCCTCTTGATCGGCGAGCTGGAGGGGATCACGTCGGTCTTCGTCACGCCCACCACCGCCCGCATCTTCTCGCTGGTCTTCATGTCCGCGGTGCTGCTCTTCCGGCCCGAGGGGCTGCTGGGGCGACACCGGTGAGGGGCCGGGTCGGTTCGGCGGTGCGGATCGCCATCCCCATGGGGGGGCTGATCGGCCTGATCGTCCTCCCGCTCTTCCTCACGCCCTACCAGCGCTCCGTCCTCACGGAGATCATGATCTGGGGCCTCTTCGCCATGGCCTTCGACCTCCTCTACGGCTACACGGGCATGCTCTCCTTCGGCCAGGCCCTCTTCTTCGGCGCCGGGGCGTACGGGATCGCCTTTGCCGTGCTCCGCCTCGGGTGGGGGATCTGGGAGGCCCTCGCCTTCGGGATCCTCGTGGCGGCCTTCCTGGCGCTCCTGGTCGGGGTTGTCGCCGTGCGGGTCACCGGCCACTACTTCCTGATCCTCACCATCACGTTCTCCGTCATCAGCGTGCTCGTACTCCAGTCGGGTCACTGGCGGTGGCTGAGCCGTGGGTACGTGGCAAGCCCCTTCACGCCGCCCCCGGTGCCGCTGGGGCCTTGGAAGCTCTCCCTCGTGGATCCGCTCATGAACTACTACTGGGTGCTGGTCTTCGTGGTCGTGTCGTTCGTCACCTGCTGGCGGATCGTCCACTCCCCGTTGGGCAAAGTCTTCCAGTGCATCCGCGAGAACGAGGAGCGTTCCCGGCTCATTGGCTACCACGTGGAGCGGTTCAAGCTGATCGCCTTCGTCCTGGGAGGGCTTTTCTCCGGACTCAGCGGGGCCCTCCTGGCGCTGACGCTCCGCTACGTGGACATCTCCTTCTTCGAGCTGGCGCTCTCGGGGAAGGCGGTGGCGTGGACGGTGATCGGGGGGGCGGGGACGCTGGTGGGGGCCTTCCTGGGGGCGTCCGTGTTCATCATCTCGACGGACTACCTGAGCGCCTGGATCGTGAACGTCCCGCTGAGCATTGGTCTTCTCCTCCTCCTCACGGTGACCTTCGCCCCCGACGGCCTCGTCGGGGTGGTCCGGCGGCTCACGCTGGGGTCGGTATCTGCCGATGGAGGGAAACCGTCGTGAAGGTCCGTGGGGGTGGATTCGGGCTCTCGTTCGGCCTGGTCCTGGCCGCCTTGATCCTGGCGCCCCACGTCCTCGGAACGTTCCAGCGTGTCCTGCTCACCGAGATCCTCATCTGGGGGCTCTTCGCGATCGCCTTTGATATTCTCTACGGCTACACGGGGATGCTCTCCTTCGGCCAGGCCACGTTCTTCGGCTTCGGCTCCTACGCCCTCACGCTGGCGATCCTGCGGGGCCGGACGGGGCTCTGGGTGGCGCTCCTCCTGAGTCTGGTCGCCTCGACGGTCGCGGCGGCGCTGATCGGGTTCGTGGCGGTCCGGATCCGGGGGCATTACTTCGTCATCATCACGGTGATCTTCTCGCTCGTGTTCTTCTTCTGGGCGCTCAACTGGAGCTGGCTCACGGGGGGGGACGACGGGCTCTCGATCAAGGTGCCGGCCCTGTCGCTCGGGTGGTGGGAGGTGTCTCTCTACGATCCCGTCGCCAACTACTACTTCGTCCTGGCGTTCTGCGCCGTCGCCTTCCTCCTGTGCCGGCGGCTCGTCCACTCGCCCCTGGGGAGGATCTTCGTCTGCATCCGGGAGAACGAGGAGCGGGCCCGCCTCCTCGGCTACCACGTGGAGCGGTTCAAGCTCCTGGCCTTCATCATCTCCGGGACGCTTTCAGGCCTCGCCGGGGCCCTCTACTCCCTGACGTTCCGATATGCCAACGCGGGGCTGATGCACTGGACGGTGTCGGGGGAGGCGGTGGTGTGGACGCTCGTGGGCGGTGCCGGGAGCCTCGTGGGGCCGGTCCTCGGGGCGGGGCTCCTCGTGACCTTCACCGACTACGTGAGCGCCTGGATCGAGAACTACAAGATCATCATTGGCGTCGTCATCGTCCTGGTGGTGCTGGCGGCGCCCCAGGGGATCGTGGGAGTGATCCGGGCCCGGTGGGCCGCGAGAGGGGGCGCGGGAAATGGGCGCTGACGGGTCTCTCCTGAGGACCCAGGGGCTCGCGAAGAGCTTCGGGGGGCTCCGGGCCCTGGACGGCGTGGACTTCGCCCTGAGGTCGGGGGAGCTGCGCGCCGTCATCGGGCCCAACGGAGCCGGCAAGACCACCTTCTTCAACCTCATCACCGGCCTCCTGCCCGCGACGGGCGGGCGGATCTTCTTCAAGGGGGAGGAGATCACGGGCCTGCCGCCCCACCGGGTGGCCAGGAAGGGGATCGGCCGGACGCTTCAGATCACGAGCCTCTTCCCCGGGCTCACCGTCTACGAGAACGTCTGGATTGCGGCCCAGTCCCGCCGTCGCTTCTTCAACCCGTTCGTGCACTTCTCGAGCCTCAAAGACGTGGAGCGGAAGGCGCACGAGGTGCTCGAGGTCATCGGCCTTCGGGACAAGCGCCGCGAGCTCGGCTCGAACCTCTCGCACGGGGACCAGCGGCTCCTGGAGATCGGGCTGGCGCTGAGCACGAGCCCCTCCTTGCTCCTCCTGGACGAGCCCACCGCCGGGCTGGGGGTCCAGGAGACGCGGGAGGTCGCGCGGACGATTAAGGGCTTCGCCCGGAACATGACGATCATCCTGGTGGAGCACGACATGGACGTGGTCATGTCGGTGGCCGATACGATCACGGTGCTGGACCAGGGGCGGGTCATCGCCGAGGGGCCGCCGGAGGAGATCCAGCGGAGCCCACGGGTGAGGGAGGCGTACCTCGGTGTCGAGTGAGATGCTGAAGGTCGAGGAGCTTCACGCCTTTTACGGCAAGAGCCACGTCCTGCAGGGGGTCACCCTGGAGGTGCGGCCCGGCGAGGTGGCGGGCCTCCTCGGCCGGAACGGGGTGGGGAAGACGACCACGCTCAAGGCGATCCTGGGCCTGGTCCGGCGACGGGGCCGCGTCCGGTTCAACGGCCGGGAGATCTCCTCGCTCCCTCCGCACGAGATCCCGCGACTGGGGATCGGCTACATCCCCCAGGGGCGCCACATCTTCTCCGACCTCACGGTGCTGGAGAACCTGACCATCGGCCTCGTCAAGGAGAAGGGGGTGCCCCCCGACCGCCTGGGGGCGGTCTTCAGCCACTTCCCGGTCCTCCGCACGCGCCTGAAGCAGCTCGGCGGAACGCTGAGCGGCGGGGAGCAGCAGATGCTGGCCATCGCGCGGGTGTTGATAACGGGCCCCGCGCTGCTCCTGATGGACGAGCCCAGCGAGGGGCTCTCGCCGGTCATGCTGGCGACCGTTCGGGATCGCATCAAGGCCATCCAGGCGAGCGGGGTAGGGATCCTCCTCGTGGAGCAGAACGTGCGGCTGGCCCTCGACACGTGCCACCGCATGTATTTCATGGAGAAAGGGATCGTTCGGCACGAGGTGGCGGCAGGGGACCTTCGAACGGACGAGGAGCTGATCTCCCGCTATCTCGCCGTCAAGGTGTAGCTCGCCCGAGGGGAGGTGATGGACGGCAGGCAGTCACGGGGCAGGGGGTGGAAAGCGTCAATGGAAATAGGGAGGAGGAGCGTATGACGAAGCACGAAGGAGCGTGGACGCGCCGATGGTTCCTGGGCGTGACGGGGGCGGGTGCCCTCGCCGCGGCGGGGACCGGGCTGGCCCCTGCGATCGTCCGGGGCGCCTCGAAGGATCCCATCGTGCTCGGCCACCAGGCCGACCTCACCGGCGGCATCTCGTCGTGGGGGTACTGGCTCGACAAGGCGGCCCGGGCCGCGGTGGAGCGGATCAACCGGGATGGCGGGATCGCCGGGCGACCCGTCAAGTACGTGGTGGAGGACACGGAGACCAACCCCGCGACGGGAACCCGGAAAATGCGGCGCCTCGTCCAGCGGGAGGGCGCCGACTTCGTCATTGGGTCGGTCCATTCCGGCGTGATGCTGGCCAGCACGCCCGTGGCCCAGGAGCTGAAGGTGCTCTACTGGCCCATCGCTATGGCGTCGGAGGCCACCGCCGAGAAGGGGAACCGGTACGTCTTCCGGGCCAACAGCCACGTGCGCGAGCAGGTCCAGGCCTCCGCGCGCTGGGTCGTAGAGAATCTCGGCAAGAAGTGGACGATCGTCGTCTCGGACTACGCCTGGGGCTGGTCCCACCGGGACTGGTTCAAGAAGGAAGTCGAGGCCCTGGGGGGGACAATCCTGATGGCCATGGCCATCCCCCAGGGGACCAAGGATTTCGTGCCGTTCGTGAGCAAGATCCCGCCGGACACGGAGGCCATCTACTACATCTTCTTCGGCGCTGACACCCTGGGCTTCCTCCAGCAGCTCCACGAGATCGGCTACAAGGGGAAGAAGTTCTCGGCCATCTGCACGCTGGAGGCGATCGACCTCGAGAAGCTCGGGGATGCCGTGGAGGGGGCCTGGGTACTCGAGTACCTGCCGCGGCGCCTCAGGCACAAGGACACGCCGTTTCACCGGGAATTCCGGAAGCTGGCGGGCGCGGACGAGGAGGGCCGGGAGGTGGGCAACCCGATCCGCGTCATCGCCGGGTCCCACTACTGGTCCACTTACGAGTCGATCTACCTCGTGAAGAAAGGGGTCGAGACGAGCGGCTGGAAGAGCCAGAAGGACACTGCCGGGCTCATCCAGGCCCTGGAGGGGATGCGGGTGAAGGAAGCCCCGGACTTCCCCCAGGGGGACCTCTGGATCCGCGCGGAGGATCACCAGGGCTTTCACCAGCACTGGATGTCCCGCATCGAGAAGGGGAAGCTCGAGGTGAAGTTCCCCATTGCGGTGGAGCGCGTGGTCTACGCCCCGCCGGTGGACTTCAGAAAGGAGAAGGTCTAGCCCACGCCGAGGCGACCGGCATGGTCCGGGCTATCCACGAGACGTGGCAGGTCGCCCGGAGCGAGGTGGCGGCAAGGTGGGGGGGCTTCTGCCTCCTCACCTTGTTGACGCTCGGCGGCTACGGGGCCTTCGTGTCCTCCATGGTCGCCTTGAACGCGGGGGCGCTGCCGAACTACTTCAAAGGCTTTCGCGTGTTCGAGGGAATCGTTGAGACCCTGACCCTGTCCATGCCCCTTCGGGAGCGGATCGAGCTTCTGGCCGAGCAGCCGATCCTGCTCTTCGGCTACCGTCACCCCGTCATGGGGAGCCTCGAAGGGGCGTACACCCTCACCCTCCTGGCCCTGCTCAACTTCCTCGTGATGTCCGCTCTCATCGCTCTGTACTGTCTGCTGGCCGGCCGGGCCCTCCGGCGTCGTGTCTCGACCAAGCGAACCGCCGCCGCCGTGGGGGTGGGAGGTGGAGGGTCAGTGCTGGGCGTCCTGACCGCGGGGGCCGCGACGGTCGCCTGCTGCGGCGGGGCGGGCGGGTCGATCCTGTTGAGCCTCCTGGGGGCTGGAGCCGGCGTCGGGCTGTTCCTGGCCGAGCACAATCGCGCCGTCGGGGCTCTCGGGATCGTTCTCATGATCGTGAACCTCTGGGTCGCCGCGGGCTGGGTGAGCGCGGCGACGTGCCCCGGGCGCGGCGGTCGCGAACGAGAGGAGGACTCTCATGGGTGGTGATAGGTACCCGGCGTTCCGCGCGGCGGCTGTCCAGGCCGCCCCGGTGTTCCTGGATCGCGATGCCACGATCGAGAAGGCCTGCGCCCTGATCGAGCAGGCCGCCTCCAAGGGCGCGAGCCTGATCGTCCTCCCCGAGGTGTTCGTGCCGGCCTATCCCCTCTGGAGCTTCCTGTTCCCGCCGACGGATACCCATCATTTCTTCCGGCGGCTCTTCGAGAACGCTGTGCGGGTGCCGAGCCCCCAGACGGACAAGCTCTGCGAGGCGGCGCGCCGGTGCGAGGCGTACGTGTCCATCGGGATCAACGAGAAGACGGATCAGAGCATGGGAGCGATTTGGAACACGAACTTGATCATTGACCGTCGGGGGCGGCTCCTCCTGAAGCACCGCAAATTGGTCCCGACCTTCGTGGAAAAGCTCTCGTGGGCCAACGGAGACGGATCCGGACTGAGGGTGGTGGCAACGGACGTGGGACGCGTGGGGGCGCTCATCTGTGGCGAGAACACGAACCCCCTCGCCCGTTAACACCTCCTCCCCCAATGCTAGCAGTTGAACAAATCTAACTCCCCCCCGGCCTATCACATCCTACATCACGGCGCCCAGCACAACAACCACCTGAAGGACGCCATCCGGATCCGGTCGGCGGCCCACTCCTTCGAGGGGAAGGTGTTCACGATCGTCGCCT
>JACQWA010000441.1 GCA_016209425.1 Candidatus Rokuibacteriota bacterium | reverse complement strand
CAGGAGGAGCTCCGATCCCTTCAAGGCCAGGGAATTTGGCGATGCCCGGCTGCCCATAGAAAGCGTATTCGCCGATCTCTATCTGTGGAAGAGCAAGGCCGACGGCAAGCACTACATCAGCATCGTGAACCGGCTCAACCCGCAGGACCCCAACAGCCCCTCTCACCTGGAGGTGAAGCTCCTGTACGGCGGGGCGGTCCACCGGCAGCGGTTCATCGTCTCCGTTCCGCCGAATCTGGGGGAGCGGCAGGGCTGGTATGTGGTGCTTCAATTTAACCCCGACGGGCGTGACGAGAGGTTGAATCGGGAGAGGCGGGTCTGGCGCGACTTTTATTTCAAGCTCTTCTGGGGGCCTGGCAAGGATGAGAAGTACGGCAGCGGGGACGATGTGATCAAGGCGCCCCCGATAAACGAGCAGACGATCCAGACTATGTGTGCGGCCTGCCATGTGACGGGTTACGAACGGTACAGGGATCCAGGCACGGGCCAGTTCCTGGTGCGGGCTGTCAAGGACCCTGGTGGCGAGCTGAATATCGACGGCGCCCCCGGGAATAACGAAATCAACATCGGATGCGAGGTGTGCCACGGTCCAGGCTCGAAACACTCGGCGGCCGGGATTCCCCGCCACATCGTTAATCCCAAGTACCTCTCTGCAGAGCGATCCAGTGTCGTCTGCGGAAGGTGCCACGACCGGCGCCAGGGAATCGGGGGGCCGATTTACGGGTACACCCAGCCGATCAACGCCGAAAGCAAGATGATGATGCCCGGCGAGAGCCGTCACACCCTGCTCACGGAATACACCGACCCCAAGAAAAAGGGGCCGGTGCCGGGA
Source organism: Candidatus Rokuibacteriota bacterium (assembly GCA_016209425.1). Classification (GTDB taxonomy): domain Bacteria; phylum Methylomirabilota; class Methylomirabilia; order Rokubacteriales; family CSP1-6; genus JACQWA01. The sequence goes on along the minus strand of JACQWA010000441.1, from coordinate 13,268 downwards.
CGCGAGATTTGGGCCGATGACATACACTCCAGGAGCCCTCACCAGCAGTACCCCGATTTCTACAAGTCGAAGATGTACAGGAACCAGCGGCTGCTCGTTTCCTGCGCGGACTGCCACAACATGCACGGCGACACGCCGTATCGCCGGTGGCTCATTTACACGCCCGATGATCCCATGTCACCTTTGTGCCAGAGGTGTCACGGGGTGGACTTACTCCAGCACATGGAAACAAAGCTCGGCGCCAAAATGAAGGCTCTGGGCGTAACGCGCTGTGTCGATTGTCATATGCCGGGAACGATGATTGCCGGCGGCGACGCAGGCGCGTATGGAAGGTTTATTAAGACACCTCCGTACAAGGATGCCGCCGAGGAGGAGAAGAGCGCCTACTGGGAAGGCCACATTAACTCGCACACGTTCAAAGTGCCTCTGAAAACGAACGTGGGAGTAAGGGGGGTCAGCCCGGGCAGAGCGATGCCTATCCCGTACACCAACTCCTGCGGAACCTGTCACGTCGTGAACGAGTTGCCGTTCAAGTAGGGTACCGAGGCCAGCCGAGTTCGGCGGGAAGGAGGACCGGGCAGAGCGACGGAAAGAACCTCCCCCCTTGAAGCGGTAGGGAGGCCCGCCAAGTCGAAACGGGATTTGGGGGGCCTCGCTTTTTGCCAGGGGAACGAGGCCGGCGACGGGTCAGTCCATGCCGGTTGGCAGCAGGAGGAGAATCAGGACGGCGGCGATCGCTGCGAGCGCCGTGGCGATAGGGTGCGACGAGCCTTCCGCTCACGGTCGTCTCCGGGCGGGATCGAGCTTGGGTCGTGGTCGGGCGTTCCTCTGGCACACTCGAGCAACAGCAGCCCGGGTCGCCTCTGTTGACGGCCCGCCGCCGGGTGCCAGATAATGGGCCACAGCGCCGAGGAGGTGCTCCATGCATACGCGAAGGGTCCGGTCAGTTGTCGGGCTGATCGCTCTCCCTTTCACGACCGCGGCCGGCGTCTACCTGGCCTCCACGCCGGCACCCGAAGCCCAGAGCGTGACGCGACATCCCGTGACGGTCGAGCAGATCCTACGGAACCCGCCCCACGTGGAGACCGCACCCGCCCCGCGGCTCTCGGCCCGGGAGCTGGAGGCGCTCCGGCTGCGGAAGCTGGAGCTCCGCGAGCGGCTCGATAGCCTCGTGGACAACAACCCGCCCAGCCCCCCCGGCTTGCCGCACGTCCGCGGCCGCGAGACGCAGGTCGTCGACCCCCAGGCCGAGTTCCACGGCACGCCCGGCACCTTTGTCATCGGGCGCAACAACCCGAACCCCATGGCCGCCACCTCCGGCGTCGGCAGCACGCTGGCCGAGCCCGGGGCGGCGAACAACGGCGTCCACGTCTTCTACACGGGCAACACCCACGCGGAGTTCTCGACTGACGGCGGCGCCACGTACACGGCCGTGACCATTCCGGGGGGGCCGGATGACGCGCCGATTGCCTGCTGCGACCTCGACGTCCTCCTCGACAACGCGCGGCGCGTGACGTTCTGGTCCGTGCTCTACCTCAACTCCGGCGGGACCAACGGGGTCATCCGGATCTTCGTGCGGCCCGACATCCCGCTGGCGAACAGCTGCTCGTACGACATCGACCCCGCAGGCACGGCGAACAACATCACCCCCGACTACCCGCACCTCGGGCTCAGCAACAACCACCTCTACCTGACGACGAACAACATCGGGAGCGCCGGGTGGGTCGGGGCCCAGGTCAGGCGCTTCAACATCGACCAAATGGCGGACTGTGCCGCGACGGTCACGACCGACGTCTTCACCTACAAGGGCAGGGTCGGCCAGCGCGTCCTTGTCCCCGCCCAGGGCGCCTGGGAAACGATCTATTGGGGGATGCTGGAGAACACCACCACCTTCCGCATCTTCCAATGGAAGCAGACCAGCCCGACCCCGACGAGCGTCACCCGGATCATCCAGGCCTCAACCTTCGCCAACCCGGACTGCCGCGGCGGCGTCGGGAACTTCGACTTCATCGAACGAAGCACCGCGTGGAGCATCACCGGCTTCCGCCTCCGCGGCGCGGTGGGCAAAGGGCAGATCGCGTTCTTCTGGAACGTGGGGCCTGACAGTGCACACCCGCAGGGGCACGTCCACGCCGCGGTCTTCAGCGAGGGGAGCTTCAGCCTCCTGGCTCAGCCGCACATCTTCAACAGCGCGTTCTGCTTCGGGTACCCCGCCGTCGCCGCCAACAAGCGCGGCGACCTCGGCATGACGATCGCCGCCGGTGGAAAGGCGGGTGGGGGTGGCACCGCGGCACAGGGCTTCGTCGGCATGGATGACGACTTCACCTCGGGGATCGGGAATTTCGGCACCTTCGCCCTGACGGCCGCGGGCACGCACAACCGTTCGGACGGCCGCTACGGCGACTACTTCACCGCGCACCCGTGGGAGCCGTGCGAGAAGTGGTTCAACGCCACGAACTATGCCTTGAACGGGGGAAGCGCCACGACCAACGTCAACGCGCGGTACGTCGAGTTCGGCCGTAACCGCGACAAGAAGTGCTACGACAACTGGAACACCCAGGCCCCGACCCCGTAGGCGCTCGGCGTAGCTCCGCGGGCCTGTGGTCGTCGCATCGAGGAGGTCTATGACGGCATTTGCGGGGCTTGCGCTGACCCTCACGCTGCTCCTCCCGGGTCCGCCGGGAGGGTCTCTGGAGGGCGAGACCACGGTGGGGTTCGAGGTCCAGGGTGAGCGCCTCACCCTTCAAGCCCATGACGCCCCCCTCGCCGTCATTCTGGCCCGGCTTGCCGAAACGCTGGGGATCGTGTTCCGCCTGGAGGCGCCGGTTCAGGAGCGGGTCAGCGTGGAACTTGACGATGTCAGCCTCGACGAGGGACTCCGGCATCTCCTGAGGCATCGGAACACCCTGTTCGTCTACGACCAATTCCCGGGACCCCCCTCGACCGTCTACGTCTTCGGGCCCCTTGCGGGCACTCTCGCTGCGGGTACCTCCGCCGGAATGAAGGTGCCGGCAGCCGAACCAGCCGCAGACCGCGAGGTCGACATTCTGGCGCCCCTCGAGGCCGAACTCAGCGCCCTCTCGGTGGCGGAGTCCCCGGAGGGCGCCCGTCTCCTGCAGGATCTTCTGTCCGACCCCGAGCGCTCGGTTCGGATCACCGCGCTCCACTGGCTGGCGGGGAGGCGTGAAGCGCTTGTCGATGCTCTCGCCACGGCGTTGAGGGATAGCGATGCTCTCGTGCAACGCGTGGCGATCCAGATCATCCTCGATCGCGGGGTCGACCATCGGCAGGTCGAAGACGTGATGGCGGCCGCCGAGGTCGACGACGAGGCGATCGTTCGGCAGACGCTGAGCGCCCTCTTCACGCAGTGACGAATCCCCTGAACCCGCCGCCGCGCGCGTGGACGATGAGCGGCCGCAGACGCGAGCTTGACGGCCGTCCGGACGGCTGGTAGCGTGGGGACGTCATGCCAGCCAAGAAAGACATGGTCAGGGTCACGTGCCCGCACTGCCAGGCGAAGCTGACGGTGGATCCCGCCCTGGAGGCGGTCATCGCCCACGATCCGCCTCCCCCCAAGCGGGCGGCCGAGGATCTCGGCGCGGCGTTCAAGGCCCTCCAGGGCGCCTCGACGAGACGGGAGGAAGCGTTCAGGGAGAGCCTCAAGTCGGAGCAGACCAAGGGCAAGGTCCTGGACCGCAAGTTCCAGGAGGGACTGAAGAAGGCCAAGGACGCTCCGGACCCCGGGCCCCGCCCCATAGACCTCGACTAGCTAGAGTGGCGCGGGGCGACTTTCAGGGTAACCTCCTCAAACGAGTCAGCCGCTCCTTCTACCTCTCGCTCGCCGTGTTGCCGCGCCCTGTCCGCGCCCCCGTCGGCCTCGCCTACCTCTTCGCCCGGGCCGCCGACACCATTGCCGACACGCGCCTCATCAGCCGTGAGGAGCGGCTGAGCCACCTGGAGGCCTTCAGGGCCGAACTGAGGGATGAGGTCCCCTCGCGCCTGAGGGAGATCATCACCGCCTGCACCGGCCCAAACCCCCATGCCGGCGAACGGGAGCTGCTCGCGCGCCTCCCCGACTGCTTCGCCCGCTACCGGGAGCTGGACAAGGCGGATCGGGAGGGGGTCCGAGCCCTCCTCCTCACCATCACGGAAGGAATGATCTGGGACCTCAAGACGTTTCCGGGGGAGGACGAGGGGCGGCTGGCGGCCCTCGAGAGCCGGGAGGAGCTGGACCGCTATACCTACTACGTGGCCGGCTGTGTCGGGGAATTCTGGACCGAGATGCACGCCGCCCATCGGCCACGGCTGGCCGAGTGGAACCTCGGAGCGATGAAGCAGAAGGGCGTGAGCTTCGGGAAGGGTCTCCAGATGACGAACGTCCTGCGCGACCTGGCCAGAGATCTCAGGATCGGCCGCTGCTACCTCCCGCGCACGGAGCTGGCGCGGCTCTCGCTCGAGCCGGCCGATCTCCTGGACCCGGCGGCATTCTTGAAAGTCCGCCCGCTGATCCGTGAGCTCCTCGCCCTGACCCTGGAGCACTACAGGGCGGGATGGGACTATACGCTGGCGATCCCGCGCGCCGAATGGCGGATGAGGCTGGCCTGCGGCTGGCCCCTCCTGATCGGCCTCAGGACCCTGGGGCTACTGGCCGAGTCCCCGAACCTCCTGGACCCCCGCCGGCCGCTCAAGGTCCCGCGCTCGATGGTGTACGCCATCCTCGCTCGCTCCCTCGTCCTGGTCTGGTCCGACGCTTCCCTGGCCGCCGAAGCGCGGAGACTTCGCGCGCGGATTCCGCTGTGAAGCGGGTCCTCGAGATCCTGCAAATCGATGCGTTCACGACCGGGCCCTTCGCCGGCAACCCCGCCGGCGTCGTCCTCGATGCCGCGGGATTCTCGGACCACCTCCTCCCAGGGCCGCATGATCTGGCTTGAGCCATGGAGCGCCTGGGGCGCTTCGGCGAGGAGCGCGGTATCCGCGGCTTCTGCCTCACCGCGCGGGAGACCGTTGACCCCGACGCGCTGATCTCGAGCCGATTCTTTGCGCCGCACTACGGGATTCCCGAGGATCCCGTCACAGGATCCGTCCATGCCGCGCTCCCGGTCTGGCTCTGAATGCCGGCCTCCTGACGGCAACGGGCAATGTCGCCCGGTTTCAGGCGGAGCAGGGCGATTTTCTCGGCCGCCCGGGCCGCCTCACGTTGGAACTCCACGTCGTCAACGGGCAGCCCGCCCGCGTCAGGGTCGGCGGCCAGGCCGTCACCGTGCTCGCAGGGACCATCCGAATCCCGTAAGGGAAGGGGAAACGCCATGGAGCTTTTCCACCGCGAGGGCGGGATGCAGGGAAAGATCTTCCAGGAGATGGGCCGCATCGCGGGCGAAGCAGCTCAAAGGCTAAGGGCCGGCCGGAGGGGCTACTCGGGAAGTCTGAGCCGAAGCAGCGACGCGGGGTCGACGCGGGCCTGGCGGAGGTGGGCGGCGAAATGCAGGTGCGGGCCCGTCGCGCGGCCTGAGGAGCCGACGCGACCGATGGGCTGCCCCCGCTCCACGCGGTCCCCCTCGGCGACCTCAGCCCGCTCCAGGTGGAAGTAGAGGGTGTAGAGCCCGAGCCCGTGGTCAAGCACGACCAGGCGCCCGGGGAAGAAGTACTCCGCGACGAGCGCAACCCGGCCCGCGTTGGAAGCCACGACGGGCGTCCCAGGATCTGCCGAGTAATCCACCCCGGCATGAGGGGCTCGGGGCTGACCGTTGATGATGCGCCGGGCCCCGAATCCGTTTCCGCCATCGCTGACCCCGACGGGTTTGGTGAAGCCGCCACGCCAGACCCTCTCGGGAGTGACGGTAGCGTAAAGGGTTCGAAGCCGCTCCGACTCCTCCTCCACGCGCTTCAGCGTCGGCGCATCCAGATCCACCATCTCCTTCGGGAGCGTGAGGTGCTGGAGGGGAAACTTTCTTCCCTTGACCTGGAGCTTCCCCGATGCCTTGATCGAACGCTCCCGGCCGTCCAGGACACCGATCCGCCAGGCGGCATGCCCGGGCTTGACCTCCAGATCAATCCCGGCCAGCGCCGCGTACCCGTCGCCATAGGGGAAGAAGGAGAGCGGTCGTCCCGCGAGGCTCCCCTCCACGGTCTTGGCGTCAGGAAGGCGTGTGAGAAACACCACCACGAGGTCTCCCTGACCGACGACGCGCGGCTCCCATCGCACGGACAGCGTGTCGTGAGCCAGCGCAGGTCCTGCCGAGAAAAGCAAGGCGAGGAGGACCCAGAGGCCCATCCCCCGGTCCTACTCCTTGGACTCCTCGGGGCGCTGCTGGCGGAGGAACTGCTCGATCTCGGCGACCAGGTCCGACGCCGGGGGGAGCTCCCCGGGGAGGGCCGGCTCGGGCTCCTCCTCGAGGTTCTTGGCCTCGAGCTTCTTGACGTAGGCGGCAATCTTCGCGTTCTGGGAGACGATTTCTGCCAGGTTCCGCTCGAACTGCTTGGTCGCCTCCTCCAGGTCCGCCAGGTCCACCTCGGCGTTCAGGAGCCCGAGCACGCGCCGGACCAGAGCCAACGCCGCCTTGGGGTTCTCGATGCCGGAGACGTAGTGGGGGACATTGGCCCACAAGCTCGCCGTGGCCATCCCGCGTTCGCGGCAGGTCGTGTTGAGCACGCCGACGATCCCCGTGGGCCCTTCGTAGCGCGTCGGCCGGATCCCCAGGCGCGCCGCCAGCTCGGGATCGGACGCGCCGCCCACCAGCCTCACGGCCCTCGTGTGCGGCACCTCGGCCAGGAGCGCGCCGAGGGTCAGGAGGAGGGAGACCTGGCAGGTGCGGGCCAGGTCCAGGACGGTGGCGCAGTACGTCCTCCACTTGAGGTGCGGCTCGATGGCCACCCCGACAATCACGTCGCGGGCCAGTTCCGGCACCTGAGCGATGGAGAATTCGGTAGCGGGCCAGATGACCTCCCGCTCGGTTTCGGAGCCGGCCTTGAACCGCACGTACGGCCGCGACAGGCCGAAGTGGTAGAACTCCTCGGGATCGATCCAGGCGAATTTCTCCGCGGACCAGGCCTGGGCCAGGAAGCGCGCCGCGGTGGTGGCCGACTCGGCGGCGTCGTTCCAGCCGGCGAACGCCATGATCAGGATCGGCCGGCGCAGGTTTCTGGGAAGTTCCTGGATGGTCAGCGGGTTCGCCATCGCGACACTCCCCTACGACCCTGTCTGGACTGGATTAGCCGGGTCGGCCTCCCACTCGTACCACGAGCCGGCAAAGTTCGTAGCCTCGGGATAGCCCAAGAGCTTGAGCGCGAAGAGCCCGACCGAGGACGATACGCCCGCGTTGCAGTAGGTAATTATCCGCCGGTCAGGCGTGACCCCGGCGGCCTCAAACATCTTCCGGATCTCGGTCAGGTCATTCCACGACTTCCCCCGGGAATCGATGAAGCGCGCGACCGGCACGTTGACGGCTCCCGGGATCCGCCCCTTGCGCGTGCCCCGCCCGATCTCGCCGACGAACTCCCCGGGGCTCCGGCAGTCCACGAGCACGGTCCCCGGATCGCCGACCCCTGCCCTGACCTCTTCGGTCCCCACCCGCCACTCCGAGCGCAGCCGCGGGGTGAACACGGCGGGCGGGTGTTTCGGGAGGTCGGCCGTCACCGGCCGTCCCTCCGCCTGCCACTTGACCCACCCGCCATTGAGGACGCAAACCTCCGCGTGGCCGTAGTAGTTGAGCGCCCACCAGAGGCGCGGCCCGATCGTCCCCGTGTCGTCGTAGACCACGACCGTGTGGGCGTCGCCGATTCCGAGGCGCTCCATCAGGGCCCTGAAGCGCGCGGGGCCCGCCAGCGTCATGTGGATCGGGGCCGTCGGCTCCACGATATCGTCGGTCCAATCCACGAATCCCGCGCCGGGGATGTGGCTTCGCCGGTACGCGTCGCGCTGGGCCAGGTACCACGGCTTCGGGGCGTCGGGAGGCTTGATGATCCCCCGGATATCCACCAATCGGACGAGGGGATCGTCCAGATGGAGAGCCAGCCACTCGGGCTCGACCAGGAGGGGATCGCGGCGGACGCGCTCACTCATGACGGGAGCTCGACTCAGTCTATCACGAAAAGAGGTTGACGGGTGCGAGGCGGCCGGGTAGCATAGCTGCCGGTCGCATATCCGTACCTTCCAAAGGAGGGAATGCTCATGCGAACGTGGATAGCGCGCGCGTTGCTCCTCGGCGGCATCATGGTCGTCTCCTCCGCCTGCGCCAGCTCCGATGAGGTGGCCGAATGGCGAAAGCATCCCACCCACTTTGCCTCGGGGGGTCACGCGATGTTCTCCTTCAGGAACACCGAAGGATCTCCGCCCCGTGTCCGGCGGAGTGACGTCGAGCGGGCGCGGACCGAGCAGTGGTGGGGCAGGGTGATCACGGTCTCCCCCGGACAAATCATCCAGGAATAATATGGTCTCCCGTTCACTGCTGATCGGGATCATCCTCCTGGCCCTCGTCGGTGGGGCGAGGGCGGCGCCGCCGGAGGAAGCCATTATCGCGCTGGAGAAGTACACCACCCAGAAGGGCAAGGCTCTCGCGACAGCCTTCGCCGCCCAGCTCCGTCAGATCTACGACAGGGTCTATCACTGCCGGCCGTGGCTCGACGTGCATAAGGGAGGCCTGGGCTTCAGCCGCCCCGCCGGCGTGCCCGGCGATGACCGCTTCCTGAACATCTGGGTCTGGGTGGACCAGCAGATCACCCCGGAGTTCGCGGCGCTCCCCGTCGCCCGGCGCCACTCGGCCATGTTCTCCCGCCACGGCGTGGATCTCCTTCGCCAGCTCGCGGCCGACGCCAGCATCTTCGCCGACGCGACGTTGACCGGCTACTCGGTCATCCTCACCTGGCTGAAGCCGGACGCGAAGGTCGGCACCCAGGAAAAGTCGGAGACGCTCGGCGTGTTCGCCGACAAGGCCAGCGTGAAAGCCTTCCTCGCCAGGCGCATGAGCGCCAAGGAGTTCATCGACGCGGCGACCATCGTGGCCTTCGACGGCAAGGATGGGCTGGGCCGGATCCCGCTGGAGATCTGGGAGGACGATTTCGCCACGACGTTCAAGCTGAAGGACTACGAGCCGGAGAAAAAGAACCTGGGCTGCTGACGCACCCGCTCACTTCCCACGGCCTTTTCCCCGAACCCGGTGTGCGACGAAGCGCGCCAGGGCCCGGCGCACCGAGGGGAAGGCGATCCCGCGGTAGGGAAGCTCACGCCGGGGAAACCACCGCAGCTCCGAGACGTCGCTCCCGCGGCGGAGTGGCCCCGGGGCGAGCCTGACCCGGTAGACCACAGCCAGGATCGGGAAGCCGCCGGGGCCGTAGGTCTCGTGAAAGAAGCCCAGGAACCGGGCCGACCGGATCCGCGCCCCGAGCTCCTCCCGCATTTCTCTGCTGAGCCCCCGCTCCGGCGTCTCTCCTGCCTCCAGAAACCCCCCGGGTAGATCCCACGTCCCGCGATAGGGCGCGTTGGCCCGGCGCCCGAGAAGGACTCGTCCCGCTCGCACCACCAAGGCCACCGCCGCCGGGATGGGGTTCCCGTAGAAGATCCAGCCGCAGCGACGGCAGCGCAGGCGATCGAGTCCTTCCTGGCGGACGCGGCGCAACCGTCCCCCGCATGCCATGCAGAAGCGGTAGGTCATCCCGGCGGGGGAGAGGACGAAGGTGAGGGGGCGAACAAGGCGAAGCGGATGCGAGCCGCGATGTCGAGGAACGCCCGGCCGCTCGGAGTGTCGGCGTGCTCGGTCACAAAAGGGACGCCACGGTCGGCAGCGGCAGCGAGGCGTGGATCGAAGGGAACGCTTCCCAGGAATGGGATCCCGACCTCGGCGGCCAGCGCTTCGCCCCCAGTCCCCTGGAAGAGCTCGCCGAGGGCTCCGCATTGAGGGCACACGTAGCCGCCCATGTTCTCCACCAGGCCGAGGATCGGCGCCCGGGTCTCCCGGGCCACCGTGATCGACTTCTTCACCACCAGATGGGAGACCTCGGCGGGAATGGTGATCACCACCGTGCCCGACAGCGAGGGCACGAGTCCCGCCACGGTGATCAGCCGATCGGCGCCGGGTGGCAGGTCCAAGAGGAGGAGGTCCAGAGGGCCCCACGCCGTGTCGGCGAGAAATTCCCGGAGGGCGTTGGCTTCCATGTTGCCACGCCAGACGTGAGACTCCGCCTGGGTGGTCGCGTCCCAGCTCAGGGGCGTCTCGTCCGACGGCAGGAGCAGGTCCATGGACATCACCCGGATCCCCTGGGCGTTCATCGCCGGGGGCACGCCGGCCTCGGTCACTTTCAGCGTCCGGCCGCGCACGCCGAGCATCCGGGCGAGAGACGGACCGTTCAGGTCCGCGTCGAGAACACCGACCACTGAACCCTCTCGGGCAAACGCCGCGGCGAGGTTGACGGCCACCGCGGACTTCCCCACCCCGCCCTTGCCCGAGACCACGGCCACGATGCGCCGGACGGCCGTCAGCCTCTCCCTGAGCCGGCTCTGCTGCTCCTCCACCTGGCCGACGATATTGGAGCCGCCATCGCCGACGATGTCTCTGTACTTTTTCATTCCAGGTCCGCTAGCAGCAGGTGCAGGGGGCGCACACGCAGACGGGCGGCTGGCAGACGGGAACGCAACAGGCGCACGCGCACCTCGCGCCCTCCGCGCACGCGTCGCCCCCGAGCGCCTCGACGCCTTCCTTGAAGATCAACGGCAACATGGCCAGGGCCGCCAGTGGATCCGCCCACCACCAGCCGACGAAGGCGTTCAGCCCGAGGCCCAGGAGAAGCGTGAGCGACAGGTACGAGCACACCAGCGTCTCCACCGCGTCGGCGGCCAGCGCCCGGCTCCCGAGCGCCCGGGCCACACTCCGCTTCCGCATGGCCAGGAGTGGCATGACGATCACCGAGCAGATCGCCAACCCGATCCCGACCCAGCTCTCCGCCGGCGCCTCCCGGCTCCAGAGCTTGCGCCCGGACTCGTACAGCACGTACAGCGCGAGGGCCAGAAACGTGAGGCCGACGAACTTGAGCGCCGCGCGCTCTGCCCGCTCCACCTGGTCGCCGTGAGCGCCGACCACTTCCCGCCTCAGGCGCCAGAGCACCATCAGACCCGCCGTCGTCTCGATCACGCTGTCCAGGCCGAACCCCACCAGGGCGATGGAGCCCGCGAGGAGGCCCGCCCCGATGGCCACGACGGCCTCCACGCTGTTCCAGCCGATGGTGAACCATTCCAGACGAACACCCGTCCGGAGCAAGATCGCCCGGGCAGCCTCGGGGCGGTGAGCCAGCCCATCACAGGCGCAGCTCATTTTCTTCGGAGGGGGGCTACCGCCTCCCCTCCGATACCTCCCCCGAAGATTGCGCTGGCGAAGCCAGCGCTCGAACAGCCGCGGAGTAATGCAACTGGCAAGCCACTGACGCAGGGTGTCTCATTGCCGGCGGCTCCAGGCGGCGCGCGCCAGCATGGCGGCTGTCCCGAGGGTGATGACGAAGAAGACCCAGGCCCCGAGGGACATCGGGATCTCACCGCCGCCGGGGAGCGGGACCGACCGAAACTTCGGGGCCAGCGCGATGCGCCCGACCTCGAAGGCCCGCCAGGCGACCAGGAGCGTGAGAATCCGGGAGAACCATAGATAGCCTTGTCCCCGGGACCCCCGGGCGATGAGCCAGGGAAAGACCACGATGAAGAGCGCCCCCAGGACGAACCAGATGATCCCGCGACCGATGGCGAGACCCTGAGCCGACAGGTACAGGCCCCCGAGCCAGTAGAGGACGCCGTAGACCAGATAGGCCCACGCGGCTTGCTTGAACCGCTCTTCGCGCGTCGCCATCGGCTACCCGCGCGGGCGGAAGCGGACGCCCCACTTCTGGCGCACCTCCGCCAGCGTCTCGGTGGTAATCCGGGAGCGCCCGGTCGTTCGCGCGTACGCTTCCGCCGCCTTCACCACCATGCCGCGGGCGAAGGACGGGATCGCCTCGAGCCGGGCGCGGGCGGCCTCCTCCCACGCGAGCTCGCACGAGACCTCGAGGCCGAAGGTCTGATCCGGCGGCAGGTCGATGAGCTTGCCGCCGTGGGTTCCCGGCTGGTACCCGCACGCGGGGTCCTCGGCGAGGTAGTCGCCGTAGATGGCGTAGGCCCGACACCGGCAGCCGCCGCAAATCTTCGAGAACTCGCAGGCCCCGCAGCGGCCACCGAGCCTGGGGTCGCGGAGGTCATTGAAGACGCCGGCGGAAGCCCAGAGGTCGTCAAAGGAGCGCTCCCGGAGGTTCCCGGCGGACACCGGCATGTACGGGCACGGGGTCACCTCGCCGTCCGGCGTGATCCGGCAGTAGTACTTGCCAGCCGGGCAGGAGCCATGGGCGTAGTTCCTGAGGAGGGGGGAGGTCGGGTCCAGCTCCCAGATGATCCGCCGGAAGTGAGGAGCGCACTTGGCGCGCAGGAGGAGGCCGCCGACGCGTCCCGCCGTGACGCTCCACGCATCCTCCTGCGCCTCGAAGACGGACGGTGGTACGGAGCGCCCTCCACCGTTTCCGACTCCCTGGGCCTTCGCCAGATAAGTCAGGATCGTCTCGTACTGCATCGGGGTAATGTCCGTCAAACGCTCCCCCCGTCCGGTACGGACCAGGAAAAAGAAATTCAAGACCTTGGCGCCCAGCTCCCCGGCCAGGTCGATCATCGCGGGGATCTCCTCGACGTTCCAGTCGGTGACCGACATGTGCAGAGAGAAGTCGAGGCCTTCAGCCTGGAGCGCCTTGGTGGCCCGTACCGCTCCCTCCCAGGCGCCGGGGAGGTGGCGGAAGGCGTCGTGCTTCCGGGCGTCGGTGGAGTCGAGGGAGAGGCTCGCCCCCTGGACTCCGTGCTCGCGGAGGAGATGGGCCTGCCTGTCGCGGAGGAGCACCCCATTCGTGCCGACGACGACGGTGAACCCCTTGTCGCTGCCGGCGGACGCGAGCTCAAAAAGGTCCTTTCGCAACAGCGGCTCGCCGCCCGTAAGGATGAGGAAGACGTTGGGGTTGACCTGGGCGATCTCGTCCATGACCCGGCGGCATTCCTCGGTGGAGAGCTCGCGCGTGGCGTCGGCCCCCGGAAACGCCGACAGATAGCAGTGGGCGCAGGTGAGGTTACAGCGCTGCGTCAGGTTCCACGAAACCGAATACGCTTTGTAGCTCACGGCGTCGCTCTCACGGTGCCGAGCGCGGGCTCCGCCCGCGCAACTCCCTGGGGGGGAGGCGTCGGAAGGGGGGCGAAGCCCCCCTCCGAGTTATTTCCTCTGCCT
>JACQWA010000437.1 GCA_016209425.1 Candidatus Rokuibacteriota bacterium | reverse complement strand
CCCGGACCGTCACCCTGGCTCCCTCCGTGGAGCTCCGGCTGATCGCGGCGCGAACCCCCGGCTTTTCAGGAGCCGACCTGGCCAACATCGTCAACGAGGCCGCGCTCCTCGCCGCCCGCAAGGGCAAGGACGCGGTGGAGATGGCGGAACTGGAAGAGGCCATCGACCGGGTGGTCGCGGGGCTGGAGAAGAAAAGCCGGGTGCTGTCGGACAAGGAGCGGGACATCGTGGCCCATCACGAGATGGGGCACGCGGTGGTGGCCGCCTCGGTGGAGCACGCCGACCCGGTTCATAAGGTGACCATCATCCCGCGCGGCATCGCCGCCCTCGGGATGACCTACCAGCGCCCGACCGAGGACCGCTACCTCCTCACGCGCTCGGAGCTGGAGGACCGGCTCGCGGTCATGCTGGGCGGACGCGTGGCGGAGGAGATCGTCTACGGCGAGGTCTCGACGGGCGCCCACAACGACCTGGAGCGGGCGACTGAGCTGGCGCGCCTCATGGTCACCCGCTACGGGATGTCCGAGCGCCTCGGCCCGCTGACCTTCGGCACCGATCAGCGGTCCCCGTTCCTCAGGGGGACCGGCCTCGCCCCGGAGCGCGACTACAGTGAGGAGACGGCCCGGGTCATCGACGAGGAGGTGCGGGCCATCGTGGAGCGCGGCCTGGCCCGCGTCCGGGGAATCCTGGGAGCCAAGAAGGGAATCCTGCTCCGGGGCGCCGAGGAGCTCAAGATCCGGGAGACGGTGGAGGGCGAGCTCCTCCGCCGTCTCCTGGCTGGAGAATATGAAGCCGCGAGGGAGGAAGTTTCATGATCCAACTCGGTCGGAAAACGTTTGTCGCCGTCGTCATCGTCGCGCTGATTTTCGGCGTAGGCCTGGGGAGCTGGGGAGCTGCCGGGGTGGAGCGGATGAAGGTCCGCCCCGTCCTGACCGAGATCCAAGCGCCCATCGTTCCGGCGGCCCTACCCCTCCCGACGGGCACCTTCGCCCAGGTCGCGTCGGCGGTGAAGCCGGCGGTGATCAACATCAACACCGTCATGCGCGGGACGGCCCGGACCCCGTTCGAAGAGTTCTTCGGGGAGGAGTTCTTCCGCCGCTTCTTCGGCGAGGCACCGCCGGAGTTCATGCAGCGGAGCCTGGGCTCCGGCCTCATCGTGGACTCGTCCGGGATCGCGCTCACCAACGCCCACGTCGTGGAGCGGGCCACCGAGATCGAGGTCGTCACGGCCGACGGCCAGAAGCACAAGGCGAAGATCGTGGGCATGGACAAGAAGACGGACCTGGCAGTGCTGCGCCTCCTGGGCGGCGGGTCGTACTCGGCCGCATCCCTCGGCGACTCGGACAAGGTCAACGTGGGTGATTGGGTCCTCGCCATCGGCTCGCCCTTCGGGCTGGAGCAGACCGTGACCGCGGGGATCATCAGCGCCAAAGGGCGGGTGATCGGCCAGGGTCCCTTCGACGACTTCCTCCAGACCGACGCCGCCATCAACCCGGGCAACTCCGGCGGCCCTCTCGTGAACATGTCGGGGCAGGTCATCGGGATCAACACCGCCATCGTCGCGCAGGGGCAGGGGCTGGGGTTCGCGATCCCGATCAACATGGCCAAGAAGATCTACACGGATCTCGTCGCCCGGGGGAAGGTCGCCCGCGGCTGGCTCGGGGTGAGCGTCCAGCCGCTGACGCCCGAGCTGGCGAAGAGTTTCGGCGCCAAGGAGACCAAGGGAGTCCTGATCGCCGACGTGATCCAGGACAGTCCGGCCAACAAGGCCGGTCTCCAGGCCGGCGACATCATCCTGGAGTTCGATGGCCGAAAGATCGAGACCCCGCCCGACCTCCAGCGCACCGTGGGCCTCACCCCGGCCGGCAAGTCCGCCCAGGTCAAGCTTTGGCGCGAGGGGGCGGAAAAGCAGGTGGAGATCAAGATCGCCGAAGCGCCGGAGGAGGGCCGGAGCCTCCGCTCCGCCGCCAAGGGCAAGACGCTCCTCGGGATGGACGTTCGGCCCGTCACCCCGGAACTGGCGCGCCAACTGAATCTGAGGGATCCCAGCGGCGTGATCGTGGCGCGGGTGGACGAGGGAAGCCCGGCGGCGGAAGCGGGGATCCAGCGCGGCGACGTGATCCGCGAGGTGAATCGCCAGAAGGTCAAGGGGATGGGCGATTTCGAGCGCCTCACGAAGGACCTGAAGGAAGGGGACCGCGTCACGATCCTGCTCCAGCGCGGGCCGATGTCCCTCTACGTGGCCTTCACGGTCGCGCGGGGATAACATCGGAGGGGGCCTCGGCGGCCCCCTCCGAGACCTCCCCCAGGAGCCGATTGCACGGGCGAAGCCCGCGCTCGAACAAGAGCTACTGCGGTAGCGCGCGGTGAGTGACCCGATGAGCGGGACCGACAGCAACCCCACGCACCTGGAGCGCTTCCGCCAGCTCATCCACAACCGTCAGAAACTGGCGCCGATCGCGAAGCATGTCGACGCCCACGTCGAGTCAGTCGATCCCGGGCGGGTCCGGGTCCGCTACGCGGTCAAGCCGGAGTTCATGCACCCGGGCAACGCCGTCCAGGGCGGCATCGTGACCGCGTACGCCGACATGGCGATGGCCGCCCATACCCTGTGCGCGGATGGCCAATTCCTCGCCACGAGCCAACTCTCCATCGGTGAACTACCTTACCTCACCAATCCCGGGCGCTACCGAATCTTCACGAGTGCGGGGTCCACCTGACCCAGAAATCGGGGCTCCACATAGGTGCGTGCCTTCGGCGCGCTGCGGAGAAACCCACTGCTGTGCAGAAACTCGGTCTGGCTATCCATCGAGTCCAAGAGAGCCTGATCGATCTGTAATTGGTACCTGTTCCGTCCCATGATTTTCCGAAGATCGGCTTTCGGGATGTTCAGCGGCTCGGTCAGGATGTCCAACACCGCCTCCGCATTGGCGGGGTTCTCCAGAAACTGCTGAGCCCTCCGCAAGCTCCGGAGCACGGCCACCGTGGTGTTCGGGTTGTCCTTCAGGAAGCTCTCCAGAGTGAAGAGCACGCACGCCATTGAGAAGATCCGTTTGGCCCCCTCCGCGCCCGGGACGTACGAATAGGTTCCCGTGTGGAGAAGCTTTCCGCCGGCTTGCTCTCCCCGCGTGAGGTAGGGCTCCCACACCGCATAGGCGTCGATGTCGCCTTTCACGAAGGCGGTAAGGAGGTCCGGTGGGAGCATGTTAGCCATAGTGATCTTCGACTGGTCCACCTGATAGGTCCGGCTGAACTTTCCGAAGAGATCCAGCGCGGGGCCGGCCTTGACGATCCCCAGCCGTTTCCCCTCCAGGTCCTTCGGGACCCGGATGCCGGCCTGCGAGCGGACGACGATCCCCTGCGCCCCGGAGATATCGGCGATCTGCGCGATCACCCGCATGGGAAAGTTGCTGGCAGCCAGTGAAATCGCATTCGGCGCGCCGGCCGAAGCCATCACGATGCTCCCGGCGGCCATTCCCGGCGGAATCTCCGAGCCAGCGGTGAAATACTTGATCTGGACCTGGATCCCTTCTTCCCGAAAGAACCCCTTCGTCTGAGCGATCACGAGCTGCGATGCGAGCTGGGCATCCCGCGCTGTGTGGATGTCCAGGCTCTTCCGCTCCGGCGCCGCTCCGGCTGAAAGCTCGGCGGTGAGACAAAGCGTTGTGAGAAGAGCCGCACCGAGGAATCCTCCCGTCCTGATGAACCATCGACCGTACCGTCGGGTCTCCATAACGTCCCCTCCTGCGGCGTCCGCCGCCCCCGTCACAACGTTTGCCGCCCTGGATTGTTCCCCGTCGTGGGTCTCGCTTCTCCCCCCGCTTCGATCTCATCCTTGAGGAGCCCCTGCAATTCCGCTTTCAACGCCACAAAATCAGGCGCGACGTCCGATCGGGGCCTGGTCAGCGGGGCCGGGAGAACCGTCTTGATCCGACCCGGTCGCGCGGTCATGACTACGACCCGATCCGCCAGCAGGAGCGATTCCTCAATCGAATGGGTCACGAAAAGGATCGTCTTCCCGGTCGCGGTCCAAATCTTGGTCAGTTCGTCCTGCATCAGCCGCCGGGTCTGCGCGTCCAACGAGCCGAATGGCTCGTCCATCAGCAGGATCTTCGGATCATTGGCCAAAGCGCGGGCGATGGCGACCCGTTGCTTCATCCCTCCGGAGAGTTCCTTCGGGAACGCAGCGCGGAACGCCCCGAGGCCGACTAAGTCGAGGTACCGGTCGGCGATCCGTGCACGCTCCGCCGGGTTGACTCCGGCCATCTTCGGGCCGAACTCTACGTTCTGCCATACCCGGAACCAGGGAAAGAGGGCGTGCTCCTGGAAGACCACCCCCCGGTCCCGTCCAGACCCAGTCACCTCCACCCCGTCCAGAATCACCTGCCCCTCGGTGGGGACGAGGAAGCCGGCCACGATGTTCAGCAGCGTCGATTTCCCGCAGCCGCTAGGCCCCAGAATGCAGACGAACTCGCCTTTCTCGATCGCGAGGTCGAACCGCTCCAGGGCCACGAGGGGCGCGCGCCCATCCTCCGGCCGGAAGACCTTCCGGACCCCGATTACTTGCAGCTCGTAGCCCACCCCAGTTGCCCAGTTCGCCCCTACGCCTGAGCTTGAACGATGGTGGTTCTCCAACGCAGAAGGAGATCCTCGAGTCGCCGGAGGGCGTAGTTGAAGCTGAACCCCAGCACACCGATGATCGCGGCACCCACAAACATCCGGTCCACCAGGAAGAAATTTCTCGACTCTTGGATCCGGTAGCCAAGGCCGCTGTCCGCGGCGATCAGCTCGGCCGCCACGAGCACAAAGAACCCTAATGCGAAGCCGAGGCGCAGCCCAACGATGATGCTAGGCAGTGCCGACCGGATGATGACATTCGTAAAGATCTGCGAGCGATTTGCTCCGAGCGACAGGGCGGCGCGGAGGTGGATCGGGTCGATGGACCGGACCCCTTCGGTGGTATTCAGGAAGATCGGGAAGAAGGTCGAGAAGGCGATCAAGAGGACTTTAGACATCTCCCCGATCCCAAGCCAGATGATGAAGAGTGGGAGGAGAGCGAGGGGCGGGATCGGGCGAAACAGCTCAACGATCGGGTCGACACAGTCCTCCAGGCGACGGAAGTAGCCCGTCGCGCAGCCCAGGGGAATGGCGACCACCGCACCTATGCCGAACCCCTGAAACACCCGGGCAAGGCTTGCCCCGATGTCCCCCCACAAAATGCCCTGGACCGCCTCGTCGTAAGCGGCCCGTACCATGTCCAGTGGGGAGGGGAAGAGGATCGGGTTCAGGTACTGATAGCGGGCGTTGAGCACGCTGCCCGCCTGCCACGCGAGAAGAAATACAAGAACGGAGGCGGTGCGAAGGGCGTGTCGCCAGAACTTGGGGTTCATTGTCATCCAACTCCCAGCTGTTGCGCTTGCCTGGCTGATGAATCGGACCAATTCTCCCAAGGCAACATCGACTTTGCAAGAGCCATATTTCTCACCCCGTGTTCGGGGAGGGCCGCGTGGTCAAGCGGGGACGCTCGACGTTCTTCATGAAGGCCGTGGTCAAGGACGCCGAGGGGGTCGAGCTCGCCCGGGCCACCTCGGTCGGGACCGTCCGCCGCCTGAAGTCGTAGTCCGGCGCCTCCTCCCTTCGCGACCCGCTCCGTTCGCCTCGTCACCCGCCGGCTTCCCGTCGTCCGCGCCCACTATTTGCTACAATTTCCGTGATGGAGTACAAGGACTACTACAAGGT
>JACQWA010000438.1 GCA_016209425.1 Candidatus Rokuibacteriota bacterium | reverse complement strand
TTCCCGACGGGAGAACGTGCCCCAACCAGGAGTGAGCGCGGGAAGGATCACCGGCGGCGATGGCCAGCAGCGAACCGTCGGGTTGAAGCAGACGCAAGCCGGATGAGCGGGCGCCGAAGAGGTGCAAGACGCTCTGCACGATCCGCTCACTCAGGGCCGAGACGTCCAGGCTCTCCGTCAGCATCCGCGCGACCCGCCCCATCTCCTCCGCCTCCCGTCGTCGGCGCGTCGCTTCCTCGTAGAGACGCGCGTTCTTGATGGCGATAGCCGCATGGTCGGCCACCCGCAGCAGGAACGCTTCGTCCCGGTCAGTGAACGGACGGGGAGAGCAGTTGTCCACAAAGAGCACTCCGTCGACGCGGCCATCGATCCGGATGGGCACCGCCATCCCGGCGACGACCCCCATCTCTCGGGCCAGCTCGAGGTAGTCCTTGCTGATCCGGGGGTCCTCCGCGTAGTGGGCGGTCCGAAACGGGCGCCCGGTTCTAAGGACCCGCCCCCCAACGCCTTTCCCCGGCTCGATGCGGGTGGTCTCGTACCAGGGACGGCGGGGCCCAAGCCAATGACGGACGACCAGCGCGTCCGACCCGGCTTCCCGAAGAGCGACCCGGGCGAGATCGCTCCGGCACAGCTCCTTGGCTCCTTCAAGAACCCGCCCGAGGACCGTGCGGACATCCAGGGAGGCGTTGAGCGTCCCTGTGAGCTCGGCCAGGACTTCGGCCTCCCGCCGCCGCCGCTCGCTCTCCTCGTAGAGCTGGGCGTTTTCGAGCGCCATCGCCAGCTGGTCGGAATACGCGGACAGGAGGTGAATCTCGCTATCCGGGAACCGCTGTGGCACCTGATAACAGAGGAACAGCACGCCGAGCACGCGATGCTCCTGGCCAACGACCGGAAAGGCGACCAGCGACTTCACGCCGTGGGCGAAGTGGGCGGGGTGGACAATGTCGGGACGCTCTGTGATGTCACGAAGCACGAGGGGAGCGCGCGTCAGCTGCACGAACTCGCTGGCGCGCCCCCCGGAACGTGACAGGTCGCGGCCATGGGCCTCCGAGAGCCAGTCGCCGACTCGCCGTTCCACGTCCCCGCTCTCGGAGAGGAGGTCCACGAAGACCGTGCCAGCCCCGAACGATCGGGCGAGCTCGCCGAGCGCATTGTTCAGCATCCCATCGACGTTGAGCGTGCGCTGGAGCGCCCGGCTCGCCTGGTTCAGGAGCGTCAGACCGGTGCAGAGGAGCGTGGTCTCCTGCTCCCGGGCGCGCGTTTCCAGGTGCAGGCGGGTTTCCTCCAGAGCGACGGCGAGCAGCTGGCAGAGCAGCGTAAACGGCTCGATGCTCGCCGGACTGATCGGTCGCCGGCTGGGCTTGTTGTCGGCCCCCGCCACGCCGATCGTGCGCCCCCCCACGATGAGCGGGGCGATCACAAAGCGGGTGGTGCGGAACGACGGGTGGCTCTGATAGCCGGAGTCCAGCGGAACAATCTTCCCCAGATCCTCGTCCCGGAGAACGGCGACGGGGCGGCGGGTCTGGAACGCCTGGTAGAAGGGCCCGGCCGATCGGGAGAGCGGAAGGATCGCGGGGGGGATCGTCCCTTTCTCCCCGTGAGTCCTCACGAGCTCCAGGCCGGTGCCGTCAGGGGTGGCGAGTAGCACAGAGACGCGGTCGAAGTCGACCACCTCATGGGCGCCATGGATGAATGCCCCGAGCCGCTCCTCTCGTCCCCACGACGTCTGCATGGCGAGGGCGACGCGGTAGAGCCGTTCGAGAGCCTGTCGGCCCTCCTCAGCCTCGCGTAACGGGCCGGGTGCCTCGGTCGGCAGCGAAGCCTGATCCTTGACAGCGGAGAGCGGAGAAGAGACGACCACCGCTCGCGCGTGCCTGTCCATAACCCTCTCTCCTCGCTTCCAGGTTTCGTGAAGCCCCATGCGGGGAGAGGAAGCAACGCGGGTGCCAAGCCCTATGACGGGTAACCTAGCGACGCTTAACGAGAAACTCCCCGGGGGTCCCAGGCCGTGCCAGGCCGCCTGTCACTGGATAGGAGTTTCTCCCAGGCTGGAAACCCTCACGCTTTGGAGTGCCAGTCATTGCGTTGCGGGATGGGAGATTCTCCCGGGAAAAAGAGCGGGCGTCGTATCATGGGCCTATGGCGCGGATTCTGGTGGTGGACGACGACTCCGGGATCAGGGACGTGCTCATCGAGACACTCGCGGTCACGGGTTACACCGTGGCCGGGGCCGAGTCGGGCCAAGCAGCCATGGACCGCCTGGCCCGCCAGGGGTTCGATCTGGTCCTCACCG
Organism: Candidatus Rokuibacteriota bacterium; assembly: GCA_016209425.1. GTDB lineage: Bacteria > Methylomirabilota > Methylomirabilia > Rokubacteriales > CSP1-6 > JACQWA01. The sequence goes on along the minus strand of JACQWA010000438.1, from coordinate 12,065 downwards.
ACCTCGTCATGCCCGGAATCAGCGGGCTTGAGTTGCTGCGCTGGATCAAAGAGTCGGAGTTGGAATCGGAGGTCATCGTCTTGACCGGACACGCAGAGGTACCGACGGCCGTGGAGGCGATGCGCCTCGGCGCCTACCACTACCTCGCCAAGCCCTGTAACGATGCCGAGCTGAGGGAGCTTGTCGCCAAGGCGGTCGAGAAGACGGCCCTGCGGAGGGAGAACGTTCACCTGAAAGGCGTGATCACCCGCCGGGACCCACCTCCCGTCGTGGTAGGCGAGAGCCAGGCGATCCGGCAGCTGCTCGCCGCCGCCGAGCGGGCGGCCCTGACCGACAGCTCGGTTCTGATCCAGGGTGAGACCGGCACCGGGAAGGAGTTAATCGCCCGGACCGTGCACCTCAGGAGCCCGCGGGCCGACCGGCCGTTTATTTCGGTGAACTGCGCGGCCATGCCCGACCCACTGCTGGAGTCGGAATTCTTCGGCCACACGAAAGGGGCCTTTACCGGGGCCGTGGTCACCAAGGTGGGCCTCTTCGAAGCCGCGGATGGCGGGACGCTCTTCCTGGACGAGATCGGAGAGATGTCCGCCGCCATGCAGGTCCGCCTGCTGCGAACGCTGGACTCGGGCGAGGTCCGACGGGTCGGCACGGAGCGAACGGTGCATGTGAACGTGCGGATCGTGGCGGCCACCGCCAAAGACCTGGAGCGCGAGATCGCCGAACATCGGTTTCGGGCCGATCTCTACTACCGGATCAGCACCATGATCCTGCGGCTCCCCCCGCTCCGCGAGCGCCGCTCGGACATCCCCCCGCTCGTTCATCACTTCGCGGGCCGGCCTCGGCGCGGGCGCCGTCCCCTGAACTTCTCGCCGGCGGCCCTTGAACGGCTCGTCCGCTACGCATGGCCGGGGAACGTCCGCGAGCTCCAAAACGTGATCGAACGCCTGCAGCTCCTGAACGAAGGGGGCGAGATCCGGCCGGAGGATCTGCCAGCGGAAATCCGGGCGACGCCGGCGCAAGGGCCCGATGATCCCACCAGGCTCTCCCTGGCGGAGGTCGAGCGGCTCCACGTCCAGCGGGTCCTACGAGCCACCGAATGGAACAAGAGCCAGGCGGCGCGTGTCCTCCGGGTCGACATCAAGACGCTCAACAAGAAAATACACGATGACGGGATTACACGAGACTGATGCGAAGCCCAGCCGAATGGGTCTCAGCTCGGATTATGTGCACAATTCGGGCTAGGCTCCGGCGAACCGACGACGCGCGGGCTAGGAGATCCCGCCGCGACTCACGGCCAGCCCGAGATAGAGGAGGATGACGCCCAGCAAGAGCACCACCCGGTCCACCCGGACGATCGTCCGCACTATGCGGTGCGTGCTGGTTCCCGCCGCCAGCTCCCGGAGCAGCCGCGCCGCGAGCCCGAAATCGCGATGCGCCGACAGCATGAGGACCACCACCACCAGAAACAGCTTGAGGGCGAGGAGCGGGGCGAGCCCGCTCGGACTCCAGGTCGCCACAGGCGGGAGGCGGGTCAGGTTGTGGAGCCCCGTCAGGACCAGCACCACGAGGGCCGTCCAGGCCACGCGCCGGAACCGCCTCACCGCCGACGCAAGGGCATCTGTGGGACCCCGCTTCGCCAAGATCGGGAACAGAATGTGGCTCTGGAAGAGGAGCCCACCCAGCCACACCACCGCGGCCAGCAGGTGAAGCCAGAGCGTCAGCAACTTCATCGGCCGCTCTGGCCGTTCAGAAGCGCGGCGAGCACGGCGCTGACGTCGGAGAAGTCGGGAAAGAGGACGTCTGGCCCGTGCGTGGCCAGCTCTTCCACGCCGTGGCCCCCCGTCGCCACCGACACCGACCGGGCGCCGTAGGCGCGGGCGCACGCGATGTCCAGCGGGGTGTCGCCGATCACCACCACCCGATCCGGACTGATGGCCTTCCCCGCCAAAGTTTCGGCCCGGCGGACGGCGACGGCGGGAAGCTTGGCACGATCAGGCTCGTCGGAACCATACGCGCCCACCCGGAAGTGAGGCAGGAGCCCCGTGGGCTCCAGCTTGATCTTGGCACCGGCCTCGATGTTGCCCGTGAGGAGCCCGAGCACCGCTTCCGCCTCCCCGCTGAGTCGTCCCACCAGCTCGGCGACTCCCGGCATGAGCGTCACGCCCCCCACCCGCACGATCTCATCGCGAAGGTCCTCGACGTACTGGTCGTAGAAGCGATCAAGGCCTTCCCGCACTCGGGTGGCCGGCAACCCCGCCGATCCCATGAGGTCGAAGACGATCTGGGGATCGGTCTTGCCTCGGAAGTCATAGCTGTCGAGGGGCCCGGCAAAGCCGTAGACGGCCTCCAGCGCTCGGCCCATGGCGCGGCGTCCGGCCCCCCGCGCCGACACCAAGGTGCCGTCCACGTCGAAGAGAAAGAGGCGCATCAGGAGGCGGCCCGCCCGAGAGCTTTGGGAGACAAGGCTCGCAACCGGTTCACAATGGGGGGCAGGAGATCGAGAACCGCCTCGATCTCGGCCGCCGTGGTCCACCGACCCAGGGTGAAGCAGAGCGAGCCCTCTTGCTCCTCGGGATCACTGCCGATGGCACGGAGCACGTGCGAGGGTTCCAGGGTCTGGGAGGCACACGCGGAACCGGACGACGCGGCCACTCCATGGAAGTCCAGGTCCATCAAGACGCCATCGGCCTTGACCGCCCGGAGGCAGAGACTCGCGTGATGGGGGAGGCGGTGGGTCCGCGAGCCGGTGAGTCGGCTGTCGGGAAGCGACGCCAGGAGCCCGGTGAGCAACCGGTCACGGAGCCGGGCAAGCCTCGCGGTCTCTTCGCGCCACTCCGTCCTCACCAGTTCAGCGGCGACGCCCATTCCCACGATGGCCGGCAAGTTTTCAGTTCCGGCTCGGAACCCGCGCTCTTGGCCACCCCCGAGGATCTGGGGGAGGAGCTTGACGCCGGGCCTGACCCAGACGGCGCCGGCGCCGGGAGGGCCGTAGAGGTCATTAGAGGACAGGGTCGCGAGATCGATCCCCATCTCGTCGACCGAAAGGGCGAGGCGTCCGACAGCTCCGACTCCATCGACGTGAAACGGAATGCTGTGCTCTCGGGCGACGCGGCCCAGTTCGGCCACCGGCTGGATGGTGCCGATTTCACCGTTGGCGGCCATGATGGAGATCAAGGCCGTGTCCGGCCGGATCGCGCGGCGCAGAGCATCGGGATCCACTCTCCCCTCCGAATCCACGGGAAGGTAGGTGACCGCGATGCCACGCTTCTCGAGATCCCGGCACGGGTTGATCACGGAAATATGCTCGATCGCCGAGACGATGACGTGCCGCCCCCCCTCCCCGGCTCTGAGCGGCACGCCCTTGATCGCCAGATTGTTGGCCTCCGTGGCGCCAGAGGTAAAGATGAGACCCGCGGCCGATCCGGCGATCAGCCGGGCGACCTTGACCCGCGATGCCTCCAGCGACTCGCCGGCCGCGGCCCCCAGCGAGTGGAGCGCCAAGGGATTGCCGATCCCCCCTTCCAGGAAGGGGCGCATGACCGCCACCACCCGCGGGTCGACCGGGACGAATCCCCCATAGTCCAGATAGACCTGTCCGGGTGAAGCTGTCAGCGGACCCTCCGTCCTACCGGCACCTTTTGACGAGGAAGCGGAAGATCGCCTCACTCTTGGAGATCTCGAGAAGCTCGTTGCCCGTGCGCCTCGCCCAGCTCTTCATGTCCGCCTCGACCGCCGGGTCATCCGCCACCATCTCGATCACCTCTCCAATCGCAAGAGCGCGGATTGCCTCACGGATTTTCACAATCGGCATCGGACAGAAGAGGCCAATGCAATCTATCTTGCCATGAATATTGATCATTTCGACCCATCCATTCCGGAGTTGACCCGACGGCCAACGCTTCTGAGACACTACCTCATCCCGGACAAACGAGTCAAGAAACCCCCGGAAAATTCCGCTTGACAGCCTCCCGGGTCTGGAAAATAATGATTAGTAATTTCGAATTTTTCCTAGCAAACCTGAACGAAAAATAATGCCCCTCGAAGGCGCTTCCGACATCTTCACTATCGGCGACGTCGCCACCTATCTGAGGCTCCCCATTTCCACCGTCTACCGGCTGGCGGAACGCCGGGAGATCCCCGGGCATAAGGTCGGCCGCCAATGGCGGTTCCAGCGCGGGGTGATCGACGAATGGCTACGGCGCCGCTCCGAGGCGCGGCTCACCACGATCCTCGTGGTGGACGACGAGCCGCAGGTCCGCACACTTCTGGCTGACGTCCTGGAGGGACCCGGCCGGCAGATCCTGCAGGCGGCAAACGGCATCGAGGCCGTACGGTGGGCGACCTCGACCCCCCTGGACCTCGTCGTCTTGGATCTCTTGATGCCGGAGATGGACGGGGTCGAGACCTTCCGGCGGATTCACACGGCGAGGCCCGATCTGCCGGTGGTGATCATCACCGGCTATCCGGAGAGCGACCTCATGCTCAAGGTGCTTGAGATCGGCCCATTCACCGTCCTGCAGAAGCCGCTGGACGTTCAGAAGTTCCGGAAAGTCGTCGACCTGATCATCCGGACCTAGCGCCGTGGCGAACACCCCAATGATCGCCGGCAAGGCCGAAGTCGCATTCGCGGGGCATCGGATCCGACGGAAGATCCTGCTGTCCCTGGTGCTTGGTTCGGCAATCCCGCTCCTGGTTCTCACCTACGCCCTCTACGCCCAGATCGTGCCGTTGCTGCATCCGGTGGACCATCGGCTCCTGATCGTGGGCCTGCAGGTTCTGATCATCCTCGTCGGCCTGGTGATGGCGGCCGGCGGGTATGTGATCTGGGACGTCACGACCGCGGTGGCCAGGATGGCCGAGTTCATCTCCACCTCAAAGCAGTTTGAGGCGCTGAATGGTCGGAGAGACGAGATCGGCGTCCTGATGAGCTCTTTTTCCAGGATGCTCACCACGATCGAGGCACAGGCGGCCGAGATCAACAGCTTCGCTGCTCGCCTCGACCACGCGTACAAGGAGCTGGAGGCCAGCAATTCCCGGCTGAAGGAGTTCTCCTTCAAGGACGACGTGACGGGGCTGTACAACCGGCGATTCTTCTTGGTCCGCCTGGAGGAGGAGGTCAACCGGTGCCGGCGGTTCAACCACCCCGTCTCCGTGGTCCTGCTCGACCTGGATGGCTACAAGGTGATCAACGATGAACTAGGCCACGCGGCCGGAGACGAGACGCTGCGGCAGGTCGCCCAGCTTTTGCTGAAGCACTCGCGCGGTATCAACGTCATCTGCCGGTATGGCGGCGATGAGTTCGCGGTGCTCCTTGTGGAAACCTCAAAGGGAGGGGCCCGACTGTACGCGGACCGCATCCGGCAGGTATTGGCCACCCACCCCTTTCCCCACGGCCGCCAGGTCACGGCCAGCTTCGGCGTGGCCAGCCTGCCCGAAGATGTGACCCCCGTCACGGAAGACCTGATCGGCGCGGCCGACGACGCCCTTTACGCCGCCAAGCGCGGCGGCAAGAATCGGGTCGAGGGATACGAGGCGCACTTTGAACACAAGGCGCCGGAGTCACGCGAAAGGGTGTATTGAGTATGGCCAACAACGACGACAGACGCGTCCTGATCGTGGACGACGACCGTCAGGTTCGGGATGTCCTGCACGAGATCTTCCTCTGCAATGGCTACAAGTGCCAGCTGGCCAACGACGGGCGGGAGGCCTTGGAAGTCTTCCGAACCACGCGGCCCCCGCTGACCGTCACCGACGTCAAGATGCCCGTCATGGATGGCCTCGAGCTCCTGAAGGCGGTCCGCGAGCTCGATCCCGACGCCGCCGTGATCGTGCTGACGGGCGTCGGCGACATCAAGACCGCCATCGAGAGCCTGAAAATCGGAGCCTACGACTTCATCGTCAAGCCCGTCAACGTCGACGAGCTGCTGATCGCCGCGGAGCGCGCCGTCGAGCACCGCCATCTCCTGATCGAGCGCCGCGAGTACCAGGCCACGCTGGAGCGCCGCGTCGCGGAGGCCACGCGGGATCTCGCGCTGACGCTTCGGGAGCTGCAGGACACCTATCGGTCCACCCTCGAGGCCCTGGGCTCGGCGCTTGACACCCGGGACGTGGGGACGGAGGCCCACTCTCGCCGCGTGCACGGCTATGCCCTGACCATCGCGCGAACCCACGGCGTCTCCGAGCAGGAGGTCAAAGACATCGAGCATGGCGTCCTGCTGCACGACATCGGGAAGATCGGAATCCCGGACGCCATCCTGCTCAAGCCGGGTCCCCTGACCCCCGAGGAGTGGATCATCATGCGCACCCACCCCGAGGTGGGGCGGCGCCTCATCGAGCGGATTCCATTTCTCCGGGGCGCCCTGCCGATCGTGTACCACCACCATGAGAAATGGAACGGGACTGGATACCCACTGGGACTCGCGGGGGAGGCGATTCCCGTGGGCGCCCGGGTCTTCGCGGTGGCCGACGCCTTGGACGCGATGACCTTCGACCGGCCGTACTCAAAGGCGATTCCCTACGAGGCGGCCCGGAAGGAAATCCAGCGGTGCGCGGGAACGCACTTCGACCCGGCCGTGGTCACAACCTTCCTGTCGATCCCGGAGATCATCTTCGAGGAAATCCGTCGGCGAAGCCTCGAGCCCTGACGAAGCCGGGATGGCCCGAATCACATCCTACCTGCACGCGGGGATTACGGTGAAGGACCTCGAACGGGCCCGCCGCTTCTACTCGGAGCTCCTGGGGCTCAAAGAGATCGTTCGTCCCGATCTGGGATTCCCCGGAATCTGGTACGGCGTGGGGGCCTGCCAGCTTCATTTGATGGTCCCCCCCGAGGGACGCCCCGCCGGTGAGCCCGAGGGGGCCTTTGCCGGGAGGGTGCGGCATCTGGCGCTGGGGGTCGAGGGGTGGGAGGCGCTCACCACCCGGTTGAGGGCGGAGGATGTCCCCGTGAGGGAATCAGCCCCGACGCCCGGGGGGCCGCGTCGCGTGTTTGTCAAGGACCCGGACGACAATGTCCTGGAGTTGGTCGAGGAAACGCCCTAGGTCCCCTGCTCGAGCAATTCGATGGCCTTGCGGGCCCTGGAGAGGGCGGGGGACAGCTCCTGCTCGCTCAGGCCGAGCTCGAGGCTTTCTCGGATCAACGATTTGAGGCGCTCGGCTTCCTGCACGGCGGCGCTGCGCTTGCCTTCCTTCGCGAGCTGGGTAATCGAGGCGGCCCGCGTCTCGACGACGGCCTCGAGGGCACGCCCAAGGGTCTCCCGGGTCTCCTGCTGGCGCTCCGGACCGATCTCCCCGATCTTGAGGGCGTGGAAGAGGGGCTCGATCGCCCCCTCGTACTCCCCTGCCTCCACCCGCCGCAGCCCCAGCTTGGTGTAGCCCCACCAGAGCCGCCGGTTCACCTCCTCTCGCCGCTTCGGGGCAATCGCCTCGGGGGGGAGAGAGCCCAGGATGCCCTCGGCCCGCTGCAGGAAGGTCAGCGCCTCCCGTTCGCGTTCGTCCTCCAGCGTCCGGATGGCGCTGGCCGTGAGCTGCCCGATCTCGCCGATGAAGGTGGCGGACAAGAGCTCCATAAAGACCTGCCGCCGGTCCGCCGGGAACTCCTCGTCAGCCAGCGCCTCGCGGATGAGGCGGCGGGCCCGGTGGAACTCCTGCCGCTGGATGAGGCTGGTCACGGTCTGTCCATACGTGCCCCAGAGCCCACGCCGCGCCCGCTCCAGCGCGGCCGTGAGTTCGCCGTCCTCGGGCACCTCCATCAATCCCTGATACAGCCAGACCATGGCCTGCTTGAGCAGGTCGATGCGCTGCTCGCCCGCGCCTTCTGCCACCTGCTCCGCATTCAGGAGCAGCCGACGACTGACGCCCGCGGCCAGGGAGACCAGCTGCTGCCGGTATGTGGGCCGATCGTCCTCAGGGGCGGCATGGATCGCCTCTTCGAGCGCCGAACGCGCGCCCTCTTCGTCGCCCAGGGCCTGGCGGGACAGCCCCAGCACGCTCCACAGCGCGGCGACCTCAGCGGCCCGAGGGGGGGTGCCCAACGGCTCGCCGAAGGCGCCTTGGAGCGCCGGCTCCGCTGTCCGGATCACCTCCTCGTACTGCGCCCCCTGGAAAAGGGTGCGGCACTCCTCGAGGGGAAGCGCCGCGGGCTGAGCCTGAGGTTGCGCGATTTCCCCCTCCTCGCTGACAGCCTCCGTAACGGTCACCGGCCTGGCGGGCCGCTCCGGAGGCGGACGGATCTCGGGGATGGACGGTGCGGGACTCGGGGCGCCGGCATCCCTCGGCTCCGGTTCGGCCGGCGGCGTGGGAAGGGGTGGCGGTGGCGCCTCGGGTGCGGCAGGTTTGGAGCGCGGAGTAAAGAGGGCCGTGGCCCGCTGCGGCGCGGCGGGAGGCGTTGGCTCAGGCTGGGCTGTCGCCGCCTTCGCTCGAGTCATGGGGCGGAACGGCGCTACCGGCACTGCTTCTCCCTGCCGCCGACGCGGGGGCACACCCGAACGGCGGCCGCGCACCCTCCGGCGCCGGCGGCGCCGCGGTACCGTCAGGGCCTGGATCAACCCGGCAACAAGGCAGATGCCCGCGACAGCCGCCACCACGGCGACGACCAACTCCTGGCTCATGCCTCGGAGGGGGGCTACACCCCCCTTCCGATTCCTCCCCCCCCGGCTTGCGCCGGCGACGCCGGCGCTCGAACAAGCGCGGAGTCGTGCAATAGCTGGCTGATCGCTGACACAGGATGTGTCATCGCGGCTCGCCCTCCGTGGGCCCCGGCATCGTGCTCAGCTCCTTCCAGGCTGTCACGTGTCTCATGCTAGCATATCCCTTTGAGTTCTTTGAACTTTGCCAGTATCATGGAACTCGGCAGGTGTTCGGCGGCGAACTCGCCGGGAGGGAAATCCCATGAGACGCGTGGCCGTGATCGGGGTCGGCGTGACCAAGTTTGGCAAGCACGAGCGGACCTGCGCGGAGCTCTTCGCCGAGGCCGCCGCCGACGCGATCCTTGACGCGGGCGTGTCCCCTCGGGCCATTCAGGCCATTTACTTCGGAAACGTGGTCGGCGGCGAGGGGGAGCGCCAGCTGCACATGGGCCCGCAGGCTGCATCAGTTCTCGGTATCCCGTCGGTTCCTACGACTCGCTTCGAGACCGCCTGCGCTACCAGCCACGCGGCCCTCCGCCACGCCATGATGGAGGTGGCCGGGGGCCTATCGGACGTGGTCCTCGTGGGGGGGGCCGAACGCGTCCTGAACCTTCCCACCGACGCGGCTACCGAGTACTTTGCGTTCGCCTCCGACGCCGCCTTCGAGCAACCCGCGGGGATCACCTTCCCGGGGGTGTTCGCGCTCATCGCGCGAGCCCATATGGCGAAGCACGGCACCACGGAAGAGCAGATGGCCCACGTGGCCGTGAAGAACCACCGGCACGGCGCGCTGAATCCGAAGGCCCAGTTCCAGAAGGAGATCACGATTGAGCAGGTGCTGAACAGCGCCAAAATCGCCGACCCCCTGAAGTTGTACGACTGCTGCCCCTTCACCGACGGCGCCGCTGCGGTGGTCGTGGCTTCCGAGGAAGTGGCCCGGAAAAGCCGAAGACCCGTCTGGATCCTGGCCTCGGCGGCCGCCTCCGACTCGATGTTCCTGCACGTCAAGAAAGACCTGAGTCGCGTCCTGGCCACAGAACGCGCAGCGGAGGCCGCGTATCGACAGGCGGGCCGCGGGCCGGCGGACGTCGATGTGGTGGAGCTTCACGACTGCTTCACGATCGCCGAGATCGTGGCCACCGAGGGGCTGGGGTTCTTCGAACCCGGCACCGGCGGGGTCGCGGCCGAAAAAGGCTGGACCAGCCTCGGAGGAAAGCTCCCCGTGAACCCGTCGGGAGGGCTGAAGGCTAAGGGCCACCCGATCGGCGCGACGGGGGCCGCCCAGGCCGCTGAGATCGTGACCCAGCTCCGGCACGAGGCCGGCTCCCGCCAGGTGGACGGCGCCAAGGTCGGGCTCGTCCATACGCTCGGCGGCAACACCGCCACCGTCCTGGTGAGCCTGCTCGGCAGTGAGTAAGGTGATTACGCTGCAGGCCTTTTTCGAAGAGGCCCGGGCCGGCCGCCTGACCGGCATCCGCTGCGGACGATGCGGGGAGCTGGCCATCCCTCCGAAGGAGTTCTGCCCAGCCTGTCAGGAGCGCGCGTGGGAACCCCTGCCGCTCGACGGACGCGGGACGATTGCCAGCTTCACGGTGATCCGCGTGCCTCCGCGGGGACGCGCCGCGGAAGCGCCCTACGCGGTGGCCGTGGTACGGCTGGATGAGGGGGTTTCCCTGCTCGGTCGCATCGTCGACATCCCGCTCGACGCGCTGAAGGTCGGGCTTCCCGTCCGCTTTCGGCCGCTGGTCCGAGACAATCAGACGGTGGTGGGCTTCGGCCCCACGGTCTAACCCTCGGAGGGGGCTCCGCCCCCCGTCGTCCACCGCTCAGCCGTAGAGCGTATCAATTTGTCCCGCCAATGCCATATTGACGTCCGTCTCGATGGGCTTTGGGGAGCTGACCATCGGAACTTCTTTCGTTTCGGGGACTTCCCAGGGAGTCTTCCACGTGGCATGCCTGCTGCATCATCACACCCATTGAAGGGATAGACCGCTCAGAAACCACGGCCAGGGGTCATGGAAGAAGATCAGGGACGATACCCGCGACTCAGCGTAGCGCTGGACGTCACCCTCGAGGCAGCGGGCGACCAGTGCCGGGGGAGGATCGTGGACCTGCGGCCCGAGACAGCAAAAATACGGTTCCTGGCAAAGTCGCTCGATCTTCAACCGGGCGCCAACGTTCAGCTGCGGTTTGCCGTGCCCGATCAGGGCTCCCCTCTGTCTGTCATGGCAAGCGTAGTTCAAACGAGTCCGGAGAGTGTCGTCCTCTCGTTGATCAATCTCGAGCGCCAGCAGTTTCGACGCCTTAAAGAACTCGTGGACTCGCTCCTAGAACGCGAGTGGCAGCAGTTGCTGAACGAGCTCCCGGAACTCACCTCGCCTCGCGAGGCAGTCGTCAAGCGTGACGAGACCAGCGCCCCGAAAGCCGACGCCGCAAAGGAAGTGGAACCTTTCAGGCCCAAGGAGGAACGCGGTCCCGTCCACGATGCCCTGCCCGAAGAGGACCCATTCAAGGAGCTCCCTCCGCAGATCGAACTCGAGACGAGCGCACCGAGGGCGGACTCCGCCAAGAAGCTGGAGCCTCTCAGCCCCACGGAGGAGGTCGGTCCAGTCCGCGATGCCCCCTCTGAGGAGGACCCATTGCAAGAGCTCCTCGCTCAGGCCGGACTCGACGGTCTTCGCCTCCCCAGCAACGGCGTGCTTTCCCCCCAATGGCGGAACTTCCTTAACCACTTGGGTCCGGGACAGAGCGGAACCGGCAAGCCGACGAGCAAGAGAAGCCGGAACGCTGACGAAAAACCGCGACCAGGAGTTTAGAGGGAATGAGCGGCAACCTTCCCCCGACATGGGAGGCCTTCTCAGATTGGGCGGAGGAGGTCTGGAAGACCAGGAGGCGGGGGGAGCCACAACACCATGAGCGTCTGGTGGCGCCGCCCAACGGCACCGGAGACAGGGGGACCGATATGGGCGGAATAGAAGCGGTAGAAGCGCGACAGCGACTGAGCAAATGGCTCGAAGAAGGCCAGAGTCTATTCTCTCAGCTCGAGGGGGTTATCGACGAGAGCGGGCGCTTGCGGGCGCGGGCGGAGGCAAGCGAGCAAGAATGCGAGAAGCTCCGTCACGAGATCACGGAGATTCAGAGGGAGCGGGACGACCTCCTGGCGGATCTGAGCAAGGTGATGACCGAAATCCTGCATCCAATGAACCAGATCGTGCAGAAGATCCGTGGCAAGCCGGGGAAAAGTCCTTTCCAGCGCGAGCCGAATGCGTAGCTGCTCGACGTGACCCGCCAGACCTACGCCTCGCCCCCGCCTTCCCGAAAAGGGCAGCAGGAGGGCAGAAGCGGAACTCCTCGCTCCGGCAGACGTGGGCCGACTTCCTCACCTCCCCCCTGGGGAGGAATCTGAAGCTTCCCCGTGCTGGGCACTCACCGCCCTAC
>JACQWA010000434.1 GCA_016209425.1 Candidatus Rokuibacteriota bacterium | reverse complement strand
GGATCAGGAGGTAAGGAACATCCTTCAAGCGGAGCCGTCCCGCCTCCGGGTCCCAGGTCAGCTCGGCGAGGACCTTGTTCTCCATGGCCGGCTCCCCCGCCGTTCCCCTCACCCTGCCCTCTCCCCCACCGGGGAAGAGGATGAAGGTGAGGGGGCGGAACGGCCGCGAAGCGCACGATAGACGCGCTCGGGGGTGAGCGGGAGCTCTCTGATCCGGACGCCCACGGCATCGTGGACCGCGTTGGCGACGGCGGCCGCCACCGGGATGGCGCCCGCCTCACCGATCCCTTTCGCCCCGAACGGTCCGGCCGGGTCCATGCTCTCGATGAGCCGGACCTCGATCTCCGGCATATCCTGCGCGTGCAGGATTGCGTACTCCATGAACTGCGGGTTGAGGACGTAGCCGTCCCGGACGATGAGCTGCTCGGTGAGGGCATAGCCCAGACCCATGTGGATCCCGCCGTGGACCTGCCCCTCGCACGCCAGGGGGTTCAGCGCGCGCCCGACGTCGTGGGCCGAGGCAACTCTGAGGACCTCCACCTTGCCCGTCGCTTCTTCTACTTCGACGAGGACGGCCTGGCAGGCGAAGCCGTAGGTCGCCGAGATGTTGCCGCGGAACTCCTTGTTGAGCATCTGGGTGGGAGGATCGTAGAACGCTTCGGCCATCAGGATCCGCCCCCCTTCCCTGAAGTGGCCAGAACGGACGACCTTCTCATAGGGGAGGCGGCGGCCGTGTGCATCCTTGACGAAGACGAAGCCGTCGGCCAGCTCCAGCCGCTCGACAGCCTCGTCCAGCAGTTCGGCTGCAAGGGCCAGGAGTTGTTGCTTCAACTCGGCCGCCGCCAGCAGCACGGCGTTCCCCGCGATGAAGGTGGTCCGGCTCGCGTGAACCCCGACGTCCCACGGCCGGACGGTTGCGTCATGATTGACGACCTCGACCCGCTCGAGCGGGATGCCTAGGGCTTCGGCCGCCACCATGGCGAGCACCGTCTCCGAGCCCTGGCCGACCTCGCTGGCGCCTGTCAGCAGGGTCAGCTTTCCGAAGTCGTCCAGCTTGAGAATGGCCCCGCAGCCGTCGGAGCGGTAGATCCGTGCGCCGCCTCCCACGTGAAACATGGCGGCGTAGCCGACCCCCCGTTTCCAGCCGGCGCGGGGAGCGCGCTGCAGAGGCTGGAGAATCGCTTGCCTCGCAGCGTCCAGGCATTCCGTCAGGGCGCAGGAGGTGATGCGGCAGCCCTGGGGCGTGACGTCGCCCGGCCGGTTCGCGTTCCGGCGCCGGAGCTCCAGCGGGTCCATCCCCAGGCGCTCCGCGAGTTCGTCCATCTGAGACTCGACCGCAAAGGTCGCCTCGGGGTTCCCGTAGCCGCGCATGGAGCCGGAGTAAAGGTTGTTGGTATAGACGACTGTCGAGTCGAACCGGATGTTGGGGCAGCGGTAGAGCCCCGCCATGGTCGACAGGATCACGGTCGGCGTGGTGGAGCCCCAGGAGACGTACGCGCCGCTGTCGATCACCACCCGGCCCTCGCGGGCCAGGAGCGTGCCGTCATTCCTCGCCCCCGTTCGCATGGTGATCACGCACGGCTCTCGGGTCGGGCTGGCGATGAACTCCTCCATCCGCTCGAAGACGATTTTCACCGGACGCCTCACGCGGCGTGCCAGCAGCGCCGCAATAACATCGATCGGGTAGAGGTCCAGGCCGCGCCCGAAGTTGCCTCCGACCGGCGGCTGGATGACGCGGATCCGGTCCCCCGAAATGCCCAGCGCCCGGGCCAGGTCGCGCTGGAAGAGAAACGGCGCCTGGGTCGTGGCCCACATGGTGAGGCGGCCCTGCGCATCCCAGGCGGCGACGGCTGCCATGGTCCCCAGGCAGGCGGTGGTGACGTAGTTCAGCCGGTACGTTCCCTCCACGATCGCGTCCGCCTCGCTGAAGGCCCACCCCACGTCCCCGTGCTCGAAGGTGAAGCGGAAGTCCAGGAGGTTGGTCTCGCGCTCCTCGTGGACGAGCGGGGCCCCGGGGCGGAGCGCCGCGTCCGGATCGAACACCCCGGGCAGCTCCTCGTACTCGACGTCGATCAGCCCGAGGGCTTCCTCCCCGATGGCCTCGGTCTCGGCGGCGACGGCTGCGACTTCGTCCCGGATCGACCTCACCTTTCCCCGCTTGAGCGCGAGGTGGTCCCTGGCGAAGCCGAACGGGTGCTGGTCGACGGTGTCGCCGGTGATGACCCCGAGCACTCCGGCCAGCTTCTCGGCCTTTGAGCTGTCGATGCGGATAATGCGCGCGTGGGGGTACCGGGCCCGGAGAATCTTGCCGTGAACCATGCGCGGAACTTCGAGGTCGTGCAGATACCGGAGCTGGCCCGTGACCTTCTCGGGGCCGTCGCGCTTGGGGATTGGCTTGCCGATGACGCGGAAGCTCAAAAGAGGTCGCCTCCGGAACGGAACAGCTCGCGGAGTGCGGGGACCCCGGGCCCGCTCAAGCCCAGCCGCTCGACCGTCCGCCCGCTGGCCTGGAGGTCGCGCCCGAGGAGGGCGCTCGAGAGAGTCACGACTGCGCGGGAGACCGGGGCCTCGACGGCGACGGCCGCCGCCAGCGAGGTGAAGAGAGTCAGGCCGAGCGCCACGTCCTCGCTCACGTAGCGGTGGTCGAGGGTCAGCCGCTCGTTCCAGAGGCCGCTCCGGACGAGCTTCTGCTTGGCGCCCCGCCCGTAGAGTCCCTCGGCGGCCCGGGCCTCCTCGTAGTAGGTCGCCAGCTCGTAGTGGGGCGCTGGATAGCCGAGCGCCTCGCGGATGCGGATCCTCTCGGCATCCACGGCGTAGATGACCCTCAGGATGCCCGCGGTGGTCCCCGAAGCGTGGATGTCATACCTGCCGGCTTCGATCGGGCCGGCGTTCAGCAGCACGAGCGGCGGGTGGATGACCGTGCCTGCATTCGTCAGCGCCGCATCGAGGGCATCGCAGCACGGGCGGATCGAGGGGTAGAGCCTCGACAGGAGGGACAGAGCCTGCGTGCTGCGCTCCCCGGGGAACACGCCCGTCGGGAGATTGGCTGCCTTGACGGGCGCCCGCACGGTAGCCGGGCCGACTTTTCGGGCCAGGTACGGGAGCGTCCCGGTCTCGGCCAGCGCCCATGGGAGCGTTCCCCCCGCTTGCTTGACCGCCCGGGCAAAGACCAGGCTGCCGAGCGTTCCGGGGATCAGCAGGACGACCTGGTCGCTGGCGAGATAGGGGGCGCAGCGCGCGGCCAGATCCTCCTGCGCCGTCGCGGGGAGCGGAACGAGCACGACCTCGGCGCCGTCGAGCACCTCCTTGAGATCGGTCGTAGCCCGTTCGAGGACCGCCTCGCCCGAGACGCCGTCACCCTCGATCCGGATCCGGCCGCTCCGAAGCACCGGCTCGAAGTCGGCCGCCGACCGCCGCCAGAGCCTGATCCGGTGTCCCGACAGCGCCAGGTCCGCCGCGGCCGCGTACGCGCCGTTGCTCCCTCCGAGCACGGCGACGCTGATCCCGCTCATGCGACTACCTTCGAAGCGCGCAGGACGCTCACATGCTCCTTTGCATACCCGACAAGCCCCACCAGGACCTCTTCGGTGTGCTCCCCCAGCGCCGGCGCCGGGCGGACGTCGAGGCCGAGGGCGCCGTCCATCTTGATGGGCGTGCCGAGGGTCGGGAGCGGACCCTGACGAGGGTGCGCCATCTCGACCACCATCTTGCGATGGAGCACCTGGGGGTCTGACAGCACCTGGTCGACGCGGTTGATGGGGGCGGCGGGGACCCCTTCGCGATGAAGAGCGCTCAGCCACTCTGCCGTCGTGCGCGTGCACGAGATCGCCTCGATCAGCGGGATCAGCTCGCTCTTGTGGACGAGGCGATCGCCGTTCGTGGCGAAGCGCAGATCGCACTCCCACTCCGCCCGTCCCAGGGCCCGGCAGAACGCTCCCCAGAACTTCTCCGCGAAGACCGCCACCACGAGGTAGCCATCGCGGGTCTGGAGCGCCTGGTACGGAACGACGGAAGCGTGGCCCGAGCCCATGGGGCCGGGCACCTTGCCGTCGGTCCAGAAGTACTGGGCGACGTAGGTCAGGAGCGAGACCTGGCTATCGAGGAGCGAGAGGTCGATCGATGCGCCCTCCCCTGTCCTCTCGCGTCGATAGAGCGCTCCTGCCACCGCGAACGCCCCCAACATTCCCCCGGCCAGGTCGCCCATCGGCAGCCCCATCCTCGCCGGGGCCCGCCCCTCCTCCCCCGTGAGGCTCATCGCCCCGCCCATCGCCTGGAGAGCCAGGTCGAAGGCCGGCCAGTCGCGGTACGGCCCATCCTGGCCGTAGGCGGAGATCGAGCAGCAGATAAGCCGCGGATTGAACGGGCGGAGGCGCGCCGCGTCACAGCCGAGCTTGGCCATGATCCCCGGGCGGAAGTTGTCCCACACCACGTCCGAGACCTTCACGAGGTCGTAGAAAACCTCACGTCCCGCAGGCTTGGTCAGGTCCAGCGCCACGCTCTTCTTGTTCCGGTTGATGGAGAGGAAGTAGGCGCTCGCCCCGTTGGGGAGGAACGGCGGCCCCATGGTCCGCATCGGGTCCCCGCCGTCGGGCTCCTCGATCTTCAGCACCTCCGCGCCGAGGTCCGCCATCAGCAGCGTGCCGTACGGCCCCGCCAGCATCCGGGTGAGGTCCAGCACGCGCACGCCTTGGAACAGCGTCATTCGATCACCCTGTCCGCCCGGAGGAGCATTGACGGGGGGATTGTGAGGCCGAGCGCCTTCGCAGTCTTCACGTTGATGACCAGTTCGAAGCGTGTAGGCAATTCAACCGGCAAATCGCCCGGCTTGGCGCCTTTCCCTTGCTCGACAGGATTTGCGACTCCGCCCGCCATCACGATGGGAATGGTCGAGGTCGCCTGCCTAGCCGCCAGAGCGGCCGCCGTGCTCGTCACCATGATGAAGTCAACCTTGAGACGAACCAGTTCGGCGGCGAGGTCTGGAAGTCGCTCGGTCTTCCCATGCGCCCACCGGTATTCCAGGGCGACGTTCTGTCCCTCCACGTAGCCCAGCTCGCGCAGCCCTTGCCGGAACCCATCCACGATGTGCCAGATCTCGGGGCCGGGCGAGGTCAGCCCCAGCCATCCGATGCGGCGAGCCTTCGCCGCCTGTTGCGCCTCAGCGGCGAGCGGCGCCGCGAGCATGCACAGAGCGAAGATCGCGAGGTGCGTCACGAGCCTCATTTGCTCTTTCCCCGCTCGCGGACCACCTGCCAGATGCCATCAACGCCGAGGCGCCGCGCCCACTCGTCGATGTACCGCATGTCAATCTCAGCCTCCGAAACTCTCAGCATCCCGGCGATATCCCGCAGGTGACGTTCGGATCCCCCCTGCTGAAAGTAGAGCAGCTTGTTCAGGATGACATCCTCCGGCCGTGCGAAGTAGGCAGTGCGGCCCGGCAGAAGGGGCTCGCGCCGGCGGCGCTCGAACTCGCCCCGGTGGTAGGGGGTGTCCTTTCTCACCACGACGTCGATCTTGAGGCCCGTCGGCGAATGAATGATGTTGAACTGTCCGCGGGCGACGATTGCCTCGCGGGCCGCCTCCTCGCTCAGATAGAACTCTGGCAACGCGAACCGCTCGAGGAGCCCGGGGAGATGGGAGAGAGTCATATCCGCGACGATGTCGATGTCCTGGGTCATCCGGGGTTCACCATAGTAGATCGATGCCTGTGACCCGCTGACCATGTACTCAACACCCAGGGCTTCGAGGGTCTCCACCACGTAGCGAAGCAGCTCAGCCTGATTCATTGCCGAGCCGTTTCGCCACCTCCCGACGGACTCGTTCCGGACTCCATTGCGGATGGCGCGCGCTGACGAACGCGATGAGGCGTTCGCGGGCCAGCTCCCAGGCCTCATGGGCGAGACGGAGCCGGTCCGCGCCGGACATCCCGCGGAGTATCCGGGCCACTTCGTCGTCTACGACCTCGATGCGGCGGGGATCGAGCGTCATGCCGCTCACTCGATCACCTCGTTGGCGCGAGCGAGGAAGGTCTGGGGCAGCTCCAGGTCGAGGGCCTTGGCCGTCTTCAAATTGACGATCAGCTCCAGCTTCGGCGGCTGTTCCGCTCAGTTGCTCGGGGCCTTGATCCCACGTGACCCCCGTCACGTTACCTCCCGGTCATGACCCCCTCGCCTGGCGCCGGGGCGCGGTACTGGAATGCGAGGTTCTGCCCTTCAACGTGGCCGAGATCGCGCAGCCGTTCCGGGAACTGATCCACGGATGGACCGCGGCGAGGCGACGCGGTCAGAAGCCCGACTCGCGGCACCTTGCCCGGCTGCTGGGCGTCGGCGGCGAGCGGCGCCGCGAGAATCCCGAGGGAAAGGGCAATGACAAAGGCAATCATAGTCCCAAAGATCGAAGGAGTTCCCTATCCACGGCTTCCATGTCGCCCTTCGGCATGCTGCCAAGTTTCCGATCGACCATCGTGCGCTTGACGGTCCGAAGGATCCCCGTCACCGATGAAGGGAAGAACAATCCGGCCCCCTTCCAATCGGAAATCACATGATCACCGAAGAGGCGGCGTCTGATGTTACTCGTGATGGCCGCGACGATGACTTCCTGCCGCCCTCGGTGGTAGGCGGGGGAACTGAGGACAAGGACCGGGCGGAGCTTCCTTCCTGATTCATCGGAGAACACGAACCCGACCAGCACCACATCGCCTCGGCTACATCCGGTCATACGTCGCGTCCTTCGGGTTGTCCCACAGTTCCGCCAGCACCGGGTCTGCCTGCGCTGTCAGAGCCAACACGCCCTCGCTCTCGTCGCCCAAGTCCTCCCGAAGGCGCTCCTCGATGGCTTCCAGCACGTACTGCCGGATCGTCAGGTCGCGCTTTGCCGCGGCAAGCCGGAGCCGACGGCGCACCTCGGGCACCACGTCAATGCTGATCCGAGGCCGTTTGGCTGAAGACTCCATTGGTCGTGCCATATCCCCTCACCTCCCAGGGAAAGGATGACACAAACAGCGCGAGGGTGTCAATGACACCATTCCTACATTGACGGCCGGACCCTTCATACCAGTTGTCTCTTCGGCCCTCCGGGAAGCCTGCCGCTTCTCGGGGCCGTGTCCCTCGAGCAGTTTGCCCTCTCTGCTGATCCCCTGAACCGGACGCTCGTGCCCACCCGGGTGCCGATGGCCCCCTCACTCATTCCCCCTCATCCTCCCCTCTCCCCTGCGGGGAGAGGGATCAGAGCTTCGGGGGCCGGCGCCAGTTAGTGGCCTGCTCATAGGCGTAGCCGATCCGAAGGATTCGCCCCTCCTCCCAGGGCCGGCCGACGATCTGGATCCCCACGGGAAGCCCCTCGCTGCTCCATCCCGCCGGCACCGAGAGGGCCGGGAATCCCGCGACGCTCACAGGATCGCAGTCTTTGATGAACGTGAAGAAGGTGTTGACCTTCTTGCCCAGCAGTTCCACCTCGGCGTCCTCGCCGATCTTCGCCGCCGGGAGCGGAGTGGTCGGCGTCACGAGCGCGTCCACGTTGGCGAGCGCTTCCTTGAATCCGGCCTGGACCTTGGGGCGGTTGGTGTTCATGGCCTCGAGGTACGCAAAGCCGGGCACCGGCTTGGCTTTGTCGGTCCCCTTCTGCCCGCCCAGGATCCCCTGGACGTCGGGTCCGAACTGGGAGAGGAACTTGTCGATGGTGGCCGACGCGTCCGTTTGTTTGAGGTACGTCTCGACCAGATAGATGGCCTCCGGCAGGACGATGGCAAACCCGGTGGGGAACGCGAGATCCAGGTTCTTGACCTCGACCTCCACGAGGGTGGCGCCCAGGCGCTCTATGTCCTTGAGCGCCTCGGCGGTGATGCGGTCGACATCGGGGTGGTTCTCCTCGTAGAAGTACTTCCGCGGCACGCCGATCCTGAACCCCTTGAGCCCGCGCTGGAGCCAGCGCGAGTAGTTGGGGGCCGCCGACGCTTCGGCGTCCATGTCCCGTGGGTCGGGGCCCGCCATGGCTCGAAGGAGCAGCGCAGCGTCCTCCACCGTGCGCGTGATGGGGCCGACGACGTCGCGGGTGGTCGAGAGATACATCATCCCCCCCCGCCCGACGCGGCCGAGCGTGGGCTTGAGTCCCACGGCGCCGCAGAGCGCGGCGGGGATTCTCACCGAGCCGCCCGTGTCGGTGCCGAGGGCGGCGGCGCAGAACCCCGCGGCCACCGCTGCCCCCGAGCCCCCGCTCGAGCCACCGGGAATCCGCGTCCGGTCGTAGGGGTTGCGGGTCGGCCCGTAGTGGGGATTGTTGGTCGTGATCCCGAAGGCAAACTCGTGGAGGTTGGTCTTGCCGAGGATCACGCAGCCCGCGCTCCTGAGACGCCAGACCACCGTGGCGTCCTCCTTGGGCACCCACCGTTCGAGAATCTTGGAGCCGCCGGTGGTGCGAAGGCCGGCGGTGTCCAGGTTGTCCTTGACGGCGATGGGAATGCCGTGGAGGGAGCCGGGAGATCGTCCCTCCTTCAGGAGGCGATCCAGCCGTTCGGCCTCCTTCAGCGCTCCTTCGCGATCCACGGTGATGAAGGCGTTGATGCCTTCGCGGCCGCCGTACTTGCCGATCCGATCGAGATAGCCCTGGACCAGCTCCTTGACCGACAGCTTCCGACTGCGGAGCTGCTTGGCAAGGTCCGCCACGCCGAGCGTGGCCAGGTCGGCCTCAGGAACGGCCGCGGCCGCCCACGACGCGCGCCTCGCAAGCAGCAGCGCGCCACCCGTCACCGCGGTCTGCAGAAACGACCGCCGATCCATGCTCACCGTCGCTGCCATCGCCGCCTCCTCATTGCGTGTTACAGGGTCACGGGCTCCTTGTGCTCGCCAAAGACGTCCTTCATGGCACCGGACATCTCGCCGAGCGTCGCGTACGCCTTGACGGCCTCGAGGATCGACTCCATCAGATTCCCCGTCCCGCGCGCCTCAGCCCTGAGCCGCGCAAGCGCCCGTGCGACCCCGGCGTTGTCCCGCTCACGGCGGAGCCGGCTGAGCATTGCCACCTGGGCCTCGGCGACCTTGGGATCGAAGTCGTAGAGCTCCATCTCATGGGACGTGGCGAGTTCCTCCGCTGCCACATGACAATTCACGGCCACCTTCGGGATGTCTCCTGACAGGAGCTTTTGCTCGAACAGGTACGCCTGGCGGGCCACTTCGGCCTGGATGGCCCCCGACTTGACGGCCTCGACGATCCCTCCGAGCCGCTCGACTTGGGCCAACTCCTCCTGGATCTTCTTCTCCATCTCGCCGGTGAGCCACTCCACGTAGTAGGATCCGGCCAGCGGATCCGCGGTGTCGGCGACCCCGGATTCCGCCGCGCAGATCTGCATGGTCCTGAGCGCGATGAGCTGGGCCTTCGAGGAGGGAATCGTGTACGCCTCGTCGTAGGTGGGAAGCGCCATCGTCTGGGCTCCCGAGAGGGCGGCGGCGAGCGCGATGTAGGCCCCGCGCACGATGTTGTTCTCGGGCTCCTGAACGGTGAAGGCCGACCCTCCGCCCCCGATGAGGCTGCGGAACATCCACGACTTGGGATTGGTCGCGCCGAACCGCTCGCGCATCAGCCGGGCGTAGAGCCTCCGCCCGGCCCTGAACTTCGCGACCTCCTCGAAGATCTTTCCCCAGCCGGTGAAGTTGAAGGAGATCCGCGGGGCGAACTCGTCCACTGGCATCCCGCGTTTCAGCATCAGCTCCACGTACGCCGCGGCGATGGCCAGGCCGTAGGCCATCTCCTGAGCGGTGGTGCAGCCCGCCTCCCGGATGTGGTAGCCGCAGACCGAGACCGGATTGGAGCGGGGGAAGCGCTGCGCTGAGAGTTCGATGAGATCTCCGACGAGCCGGAGCGACGGCTCGACCGGGTAGACCCAGGTGCCCCGCGCGATGAACTCCTTCAGGATGTCGTTCTGCGGCGTCACCACGATGCGATCCGCGGGCGCCCCCTGCTTTTCCGCCACGGCGTAGTACATGGCGGTGATCGGCGCCGCGATGGAGTTGATCGTCAGCGACACGCTGACCCGGTCCAGCGGCATCCCGTCGACGGCCGCATCCATCTCCGCGAGGGAGTCGACCGCCATGCCGACCCGGCCCACCTCCCCGTCGGCGCGTGGATCGTCGGAATCGAGGCCGAGCTGCGTCGGCAGGTCGAAGGCGACGTTGAGGGCGTCCTGGCCGTGGGCCATGAGGTACTTGAAGCGCATGTTGCTCTCCGCCGGGGT
>JACQWA010000436.1 GCA_016209425.1 Candidatus Rokuibacteriota bacterium | reverse complement strand
GCCCAGTTTGACCACCCTTACGTTCCGCGTTCAGCGACAAGTTACGACCCCTGCCTCACTTGTCCCCCCGTATCGCGTGCAAAAGACGCCGTAGAAGCTGAAAGGGCAAAGCATGTAACCAAAGTAGGAGGGGAGTCAGATAAACGAGAGCGGGCAGTATAATGACCAGCCACTTGGCCTTCGGATGACCGGACGACTCCGCAAGCAACCCAAGAAGATACCCGATCACGGCCGCGAATACCGCACAGACATGGAGCATCAGCCAGAAGCCAGATGCCGGGCCGCTGGCCTCAAAAAACGTCGCAATCAAATCGCGTGCGGACAAAAGAATGAGTGGGAGGGCGACAAACACAAGCGCGAGAGACCACACGGTCAACCAAGCGTCATCGCTGGTAGAGGCGAATGCCAACACAAGTGTCACGACCAGCACGATGGATCCCGCGAACTTCAGAACCGGCGATTTCATCCTTGCTTCTGTCCGCCCAACGCAAGGGCGATAAGCTGCGAGCGCGGCAGGCGTCCGGGTCTCCGTCAGCTTCAACGCCTCGCTAGCCGCCGAGTCCGGGGCTCTTCCGGAATCTGAGCTCCGTGCCAAACCGCGACGACCCACGCTGTCTTGCCCTCGACGCGATAAAAGAAGCGGTACGGGGCAACGATGACTTCTCGATAAGGAAGCTCAGGAAACTCGGGCAGGACGCGGCCGGAGTTGGGGAACCGTTCGAGCCGGCGCAATACAACCTCGGCCCGCCGCCTGAATCGGCGGGCGGCCGCAGGATCATCACGAAGAATGTAGGCAACCGCGCCTAGGAACTGCCTCCGACCTGACGGAGTGAAGCGGACCCTCACCTTCAGGCATCAGCCAGCAGACGATCGGCCTCAACCAGGACCTGGTGCAAATCGTAACCCTTCGCCGCCGCAATTTCCCTCTCGCCTCGGGCGAGGAGTCGGAGAAGTTGCCGCTCATGCTCAGCGCGTTCGTAGGCCTCGACGCTCAGCATGACCGCTGCCGCCCGACCGCGTTGCGTGATAACCAAAGGTTGGTTCGATGCGCGAACCCGCTTGAGAGCGGCCGCCGCATCTTGCCGGAGGTCGGTGACGGGGATGATGTCGGGCATCTTCGCCATTGCTGTAGCCTCCGAGCGTATGCCCAAGTGTACCTCTAACCGTCCTGGAAGGCAAGCCCCTTACGAGCCCTGCTCCGTACATCATGCTGGCCATGAGCCACTTGTCACCGGTCAGATTGCCGAGGGGCAAAGCGGCGCGTCATTCCTCGCCACCAGCCTAGCGGGCGGGAGCCCTCCGGGAGAGGCCGAACGGTTTCCGCACGACAATCTTGACCAGGCTGCCCGGCGGAACCGCGTTCGAGAGGTCAAGCCTCCGCCCACCGATCTCGACTTCATGCTCGGTGTAGGGGTGAACAAAGAGGGAGAGTTCCGGGAGCGTCTGATTCAGATTCCTGAGCCTGATGACCCCGCCTTTGATCTCGTAGTCGTCGCCCGGTCTCGGGTCCGGAAGCCCCGGCCCAAACGAGCCGAACGCCGTCTCCTTCACGCTGATCGCATACTCGGGCGTGACCTCGAACACCCCGCTGACCCGCGATTTGGCCACCGAGTGACGGTACGAGAGCGTGAAGCGATCGCCCGGCTGGACGCGGGCCCGGAACAGGACTCGGTCCGCCTTCGCGTCGAGGACGAGGAGTTCAGCCCGGGCGAGAGAAAAATACAACGCCCCCGCCAGGAGGAGAGCCCCCCCGGCGAGGGCGAGCCGGACGGCGAGCCGGCGACGGGACACCTACCTCAGAACGCCCTTCTCCTTATAGAACTTGGCGGCGCCCGGGTGGAGCGGGATCGGCATTCCCGCCACCGCGGTCTCGAGCTTCAGACCCTTGGCCTGGGCGTGGGCGGTGTAAAAGGTGGGGAGGTTCTCGAAGATGGTCTTGACGAAGCCGTAGACCAGATCCTCGGGGAGCTCGTTCCGGGCCACCATCATTGCCATCACCGCCACCGTGGTGACCTCGCGCTCCTGCCCCTTGTAGGTGTTGGCAGGGATGACCTCGGAGGTATAGAAGGGGTACTTCCTTTTCAGGGCTTCCGCCTCGGCGCCGACCACGGGAACGAGCCCGACCTTGCCGGTGACGGAGAGATCCACAATCACCGCCGAGCCCAGGCCGGTCGTGAAGAAGGCCGCGTCCACGCGCCCATCCTTCAATTGATCGGCGGCCGCGGCCGCGTCGATGCGTTCGACCTTGCCCAGGTCCGCCTCCTTCATCCCGTGAACCTCGAGGATCTGGAGCGCGTTGGCCTCGGTGCCCGAGCCCAGGGGGCCGAGGACGACCTTCTTGCCCTTGAGGTCCTTGATGGACTTGATCCCCGAGGCGTGGGTGGCCGCCACCTGGACCAGCTCCGGGTAGATGGTGAAGATGCCGCCCATGTTCTTGACGGGCTTGCCCTTGAAGGCGCCCAGCGTGACGCCGTTGTAGGCGTAGAAGGCGATGTCGTTCTGCAGGAGGGCGAAGTCCGCGTCCCCGGAGCCGATGAGCTGGGCGTTGGCCACCGAGGCTCCCGAGGACTCCACCGTCGCGCGGAGGCCCGGCATCTTCGTGTGGATGATGCGGGACATGGCGCCCGCCAGCGGATAGTAGACGCCCACCACCCAGCCCGAAGCGATCGTCACCAACCGCTTCTGCTGGGCCTGTGCCGTCGGAACGAGCAGGGCGAAGACCAGTATGATGACGACGAACAGCGCGAGAGATCGGCTACGGACTTTCATCGGTCACCCTCCTTGTGGGGCGATCATGCACACGACATCCGTCACGGTGCACGAACAGGTGGAGCAAGCGGACGCTGCTCTCCGGGGTCGCCACCGACGACCCAGCCAAAGTATGCCACGCCCAGCGTCACGGCGACGAGGACGACGGTGGTCGCAACTCGTGAAAGGTTCGCGAGAACCGCCAGCGTGCCACTGGACAATCCGACGAACGCCAACCCGAGAACCGGGATCACCGGCGCCCCGCACCCCGTCACGGTGCAGGGCCCGGTCGAGAGCCCGAGAGTGCTCGCCAGCGCCCCCGCAACGCCTCCGTGCCGCCCCCTCCGGGCGCGCCATCCGACTTCCAGCCGCCCGTCTCGACGGTGGACCCAGAGCGCGAAATACGTCCCGAACATGATCGACATGAGGACGAACCTGGCGAGGTCGCCCAGCAGGACGGCAAACCCCCATTCCACGCCCCCATAGGGACTGTCGGCCGAAAACCAGAAGAGGGCCAGGTTGGGAAGGAACTCGAGCTTGCGCCGAAGGGAGACGTCGCCCGAGGCCAGGTACTCGGGCAGCTTCTTGAGCCAGGGGTTGAACGTGAAATAGTCCCACGGCTTTCGGGCGAGGGAGAGCACCACAGGGGGGAGGAAGGTGTTCAGGCCAAGAACCCCGGCCGTCACCGCCAGGAAAACTCCGGGCCGGGCCCGTACGGCCGCCCCGACCCCCCTGGCCGCTCGGGCGAGCGCGCCCACCAACCGGCGAACCACCCCTTCTCCCCCGTGGTCCCAAGTCTCTCGCAAATTTCTGTGCGCGATTATACGGGTCGCGAAGAACCAGCGCAACTGAAGGAAGCGATTCCTCGCGCGCCGAATTTGGCCTTGACATCAGTGAAAGCTCTGTGGTTACATGACGGCTATCTCATGGCTCTTCAAGGGTTTTCCTGACTCCCGCGGGTATTCTCACCAAGGAGGGAAAGACATGGCTGGAGAAGTAAGTCGCCGAGACTTTCTAAATCGCCTGGGCGTGACGGTCGGGGCTGCCGCCGTCACGGCGTCCGCCGCGCCCGTCATGGTGGCCGCCAAGGCCGAGGCCCAGCAGCCGGCAGCGCCGAAAGGCAGGATCCCCGACAAGCCGTACAAGACGGGCCACATGACCTTCGTCACCGGTCCCGCCGCGGTGCTCGGGGAACAGTCCTACAAGGGACACATCCTGGCCGCCGAGGAGATCAACGCCCAGGGCGGGCTCCTGGGGAAGCGGAAGATCGAGACCGTCAAGGCGGACGAGGCCGCCGGCACCGACGCCAACGTCAAAGAGCTCCGGCGGATGAAGCTCTCCGAGCAGATCGATTGCTTCACCGGTGTCATCTCCAGCGGCAACACGCCCGCGCTCGGCCCGGTCTCCGAGGAGCTCAAGTGCCTGACCATCTTCACGGACGGGTGCACGGACTTCCTCTTCGAG
>JACQWA010000446.1 GCA_016209425.1 Candidatus Rokuibacteriota bacterium | reverse complement strand
TTCCAGCACCGCGGCCACGGAGTTGGCCACGGCGCACTCGGCGTCGTTGTGCACGTGGATTCCCAGGGGCGCCTTGACGCGCCGCTTCACCTCGCGGACGATCTCGCTCACCGCGTGGGGCAGCGTCCCGCCGTTGGTGTCGCACAGGACGAGGCAGTGCGTTCCCGCC
Source organism: Candidatus Rokuibacteriota bacterium (assembly GCA_016209425.1). GTDB lineage: Bacteria > Methylomirabilota > Methylomirabilia > Rokubacteriales > CSP1-6 > JACQWA01. The sequence goes on along the minus strand of JACQWA010000446.1, from coordinate 8,260 downwards.
GCCTCGGCCGCGGCCACGGTTGCCAGCGCGTACTCCCGGTTGGCGCGGAACCCGTCGAAGAAGTGCTCGGCATCGTAGATCACCTCGTCGAAGTGGCCGCGGAGGAAGGCCACCGAATCGGCGATCATCGCCAGGTTTTCCCTCGGGGTCGTCTGGAGCGCCGAGGTCACCTGGAAGTCCCAGGACTTGCCGAAGATCGTGACGACCGGCGTGGCGGCCTCGACGAGGGCCTGGAGGTTCGCGTCCTGATCCGGCGTCACGCCCGGCCGCCGCGTGGACCCGAAGGCGGCGATCCTGGCCTGCTTGAGCGGGACGTCCTGGATCCGCCGGAAGAAGCGCATGTCCTTCGGGTTGGAGCCTGGCCAGCCGCCCTCGATGTAGTGCACCCCCAGGGCGTCCAGGCGCTGCGCGATGCGGACCTTGTCCTCCATCGAGAAGGCCACGCCCTCGCCCTGGGTGCCGTCGCGGAGCGTCGTGTCGTAGACCTTGATCAGCCGTCGCATGAGACCTTCATGATGAGGCAACGCCGCGGGACCTGTCAAGGACTCCTTCCGAGCCGCAGCACCGTGGGAAGCCGCACGCGGAAGGTGGAGCCGCGCCCGAGGCCGCTCTCGACGAGGATCTGCCCGTTGTGGCTCTCCACGATGCTCTGGGTCACCGACAGTCCCAGCCCCATCCCCTTCGCCTCGGGCTTCGTGGTGAAGAACGGCTCGAAGACCCGGCTCAGGTGCTCGGGGGCGATCCCGGCCCCCGTGTCCTGGACGGCGACTTCGACCCAGTACTCTCCCTTTTGCTCGTAGAGGCCGGTGGTGATCCGGAGCCGTCCCCCGCCGGGCATGGCGTCCAGACCGTTGGAGACCAGGTTCAGAAAGACCTGGCGCAGCTGGTCGGCGTCGGCCTGCACCGTCGGCAGGTCGACCCCATATTCCTCTTCGACCTCGACGTTGCCGACCCGGGCCTGGTGCCTGAGGATGGAAACCACCCGGGAGAGCAACGGGTTGATGTGAACGGGCTCCAGACTCGGCGCGCGCTGGCGGGAGAAGTCCAGGAGGTCCCGGACGATCTTCCGCGCCCGGAGCGCCTCGCCCTCGATGATCATGATCTCGTCCCGCCGGGGGTCGTCCTCAGGGAGACTGAGCCGCAGCTCCGAGGCATAGCCAATGATGCTCGTCAGGGGGTTGTTGAACTCGTGGGCGATGTTGGCTACGAGCTCGCCGAGGACCGCGAGCTTGGCCGACTGCACCAGCTGGGCCTGGGTCCGCTGGAGCTCCCCCACCCGATGCTGGAGATCCGCGTGAAGGCGGGCGTTCTCCAGCGCGGTGGCCAGCTGGCTGGCCAGCGTCTCGCAGGTGGCCATCTCGCCCCCGAAGAAGACCTGGCGCTCCTCTCCGGAGAGGAGCACCCCACCGAGAGGGCCGCCGGGTCCGAGGAGCGGCAGGCCGAGGGCCGTCCGGCCGGCCGCCAGATCCAGCCTACGGGCGAGCGATTCCGGAAGCTCGACGGCCGCTGCCCGGGATCCCAGATCCGGCAGGCCGAGCGCCGCGGGCTCCGCCTCAAAGACCTTCTTCAGCATGCGCCCCTGCTGGAGCAAAAAGGCTCCTTCCTCGACCAGCCAGATCAGGGCCGCGGTGCTGCGGCTGGCCCGCATGAGGTTAACCAGCCCCGTGGAGAGGATCTCCTCGCGGGTCGCGTTTGAGGAAAAGGTCTGCCCGGAGGTGAGGAGAAGCAGGGCTCGGCGCTGGCGCTCGCGGGCCATCCGGTAGAGCACGGTCCCCGCCTGGAGGACGAAGACGACGGCGAGCGCATAAATCACCAGGCGCTCACCGAGTTCCCCGGCGGCAAGGCTGGGCGACCGAGGGACGCCCCAGCCGCGCTGGACGAGCAAGGAGGCGATGACGACCGTGGCCACCACGAACGCTCCATGGACGTAGACCCGGCCGAGGTGCTGGACGGTCATCGCGGTCGCGACGAGGGACGCAAAGGTGACGAAGACCACGGGGCTCTGAATCCCCCCCGTCACGAGGATCAGGGCGGCGAGGAGAAGCTGATCGGCCAGGGCCTGCCACTCCAGGATCACCCGCTCCCACCGCGCGTCTTCCCGGCTGAGCCCCCGCCGAGACAAGATGGTGAACGCCAGGTTCTCGAGGATGAACCCGCCGACGATCACAAAGATCGGCCCGGGATTGGCCGGCACTCCGATGGTGGCGGTAAGGAGGGCCACCAGGCCTCCGCCCATCGCCACAAAGACCCAGCGGAACTTGGCCTGGAGGAGGCTGTCGCGGAAGAACTCCAACGCCGGGGTCGGGGACAGGCTCGACATGGGGTCGCTCAACAGACCCCGCGCTGACGGAGCCGGGCGACCTCGGCGCGACTCAGACCGCCCACGCGTGTCAGGATCTCCTCGGTGTGCTCGCCGAGGAGCGGAGGAGGCGCCGTCACGGCGCCGGGGGTCTCCCCGAGACGGATCGGGACCCCGAACACCCTCACGGTCCCCGCCTTCGGATGCGGGAGAGAGACGATCATCCCGCGCTCTCTGAGGTGCGGACTTTCGCAGACCTCCGCCACGCTCTTGATCCTGCCGGCGGGGACTCCTGCCTTGTCGAGCCGCAGCAGCCACTCCTCGGCCCGACGGGTGGCGAAAATCCCGTTGAGGAGCGGAATCAGCGCGTCCCGCGCCTCCACCCGGTTGGCCTCGGTATCGAAGCGCGGGTCCCTGGCCAGCTCCGGGCGGTCCAGCGCCCGGCAGAAGCGTTCCCAGAGCGAGTTGTTGGCGACTCCCACCGTGAGGTAGGCGTCAGCGGCCTTGAAGACCTCGTAGGGCACGATGGACGGGTGCTGGTTGCCGCGGCGTGTGGGGCGCAGACCGGTGGCGAAGTAGATCCCCGCCTGATAGGTCAAGAGCGACGCCATGACATCCAGCATCGCGATCTCCACCTTCTGGCCCTTCCCGGTCCTCTCCCGCGCATAGAGGGCGAGGGCCACCCCGTGGCAGGCCTCGATGCCGGCCACCAGGTCCGCAATGGAGGTGCCCACCTTCACGGGAGGCCCGTCCGGAAACCCCGTGAGGTCCATGAGGCCAGACTCTCCCTGGACGATCAGATCGTACCCCGGGCGACCGGCCTCGGGACCCGACTCCCCGAAGCCCGAGATCGCGCAGTACACGAGCCGCGGGTTGGAACGCCTCAGGATCTCATAGCCGAGGCCCAGCCGCGCCATGGTGCCGGGGCGGAAATTCTCCAGCAGCACGTCGGAGCGTCGGATCAGTCGCCTGAGAATCCGCTGCCCCTCGGGGGCCTTGAGGTTCAGCGTGAGACTCTTCTTGTTCCGGTTGACCGACATGAAGTACGTGGCCTCGCCCCCGGAAAACGGCGGCCACGTTCGCGTGTCGTCGCCCTTGCCCGGCTCCTCCACCTTGATGACCTCGGCACCCATGTCGCCGAGGATCATCGAGCAGAACGGCCCCGCCAGGACCCGTGTCAGATCAAGGACCCGGACCCCTTCCAGCGGGGGACGCCCGCGCGATCTCTCTCCAGAGCCGCTGTTTCGAGCGCGGGCTTTGCCCGCGCAACCTCGGGGGTGGTTCGGAAGGGGGGCGGAGCCCCCCTCCGAGGTTCTACGTCCCCCCGCCATCACCCCGCCTCCAGATTCGCTTGGCGGCGCTCTTGACAATGGCCGCCACCGTCTCACCTCGGTCGCCCGCACGGTGCCAGAAGAGCCGTGCCCGATCGAGCAGACCCAGGTGGGAGAAGTAGTAAACCTGGTCCACCGCCTCCACCGCCACGCGGCTGCCCACCCGGATCCCCCTGGTCCCAGCCCCATGGCAAAAGAGCCGGGCGCCACCATCCAGGGCCACCAGGGCGAGGTGCAACGGTGAGCGGAAGCCCTCCGGCGGGGAGTGGAGCGTGGTGAAGGACACCACGTCGCCGTAGCCGTCAATCGAAACCGGCTCCATCGGAGCCGGATGGTCGGGACAGAAGGGGACGGGGGGCGCCACCACGCGCCCGCATCGCAGACACCGTGAGGCCGGGATCGCTTCCGTCATCCCACGCGCTCCAGGAGGATGACCCAGTTGTTGGTGGCCAGGCCGCCGATGGAATGCGAGAGCCCCACCGTGGCGGTTACCTGGCGGCCGTGAGCCTGGCCTATAAGCTGCCAGAACAACTCGACGACCTGGGCGATGCCCGTGGCTGCCAGCGGGTGACCGCGCGCCTTGAGCCCCCCGGAAGGGTTCACGGGGAGCCGCCCGTCGAGCGCCGTTTCACCGCTCAGCGTCGCGCGAGCGGCCTTTCCGGGAGGAACCAACCCGAGATCTTCCAGCGCCATCAGCTCGAAGGGGCTAAACGCGTCATGAACCTCCGCGACCTCGACCCGCTCAGCCCCGAACCCCGCCATCGCATACGCAGCTCGCGCCGCGGCCCGGGTCGCCCGGAAGCTCACAAGGCTCTCGCGGTACCTCACCGCGAGGGTATCGGTCCCCTGCCCGATCCCGGCAATCCTGACCGGGGAAGGATCGGCGGACAGGACCACGGCCGCGGCTCCGTCGGAGATGGGGCAGCAGTGGTAAAGCCTGAGTGGATCGGCAACGATGCGGCTCTCGAGCACGGCATCCGGGCTGAGGGGCTCCCGGAAATGCGCGTACGGATTCAGGGCCCCGTGGGCATGATTCTTGACCGAGACCTGAGAAATCTCCTTCAAGGTGACACCGGTTGCGGCCATCAGGGCGCGGGTGACCAGGCCGGCAAGGGCCGGCATGGTGGCGCCGTAGGAGCGCTCGTGAGGATCAATGGAGCGTCCGATAAGCTCGGACACGCGGGGCGTGGGGAGGTGGGTCATCTTCTCCCCGCCGACCACCAGCACCGATCGGTAAAGGCCGGCAGCGACCCCTGCAAATCCCGAGTAAATGGCCGCGGCACCCGAAGAGGTGGCCGTCTCGACGCGAAGCGCCGGCACGTGGGCAAACCCCATGTGCGTGGCGATCCGGGAGGCGAAGTTGCCTTCGCCGATGAACTCCTCGGGGTTCATGGAGGCCACGACGATGGAATCCGGCGTCTCGAGCTGAGCCCTGCTCAGCGCGGAGCGGGCGGCCTCGGCCACGAGGTCCGGCAGGCTTTCCTGACGCTTGCCGAAGCGGGTCATCCCCGCCCCGGCGATCCAGACATTCGGCAACGGCTGGCTCCCGGAGGAATTGATGAGATCGGCTCTATTTCACTCCGGGAGTTCGGGGGGTGTCAACGCTTTTCGCTGGGGTGGACTGGCGCGCGCCGTTGGGGGCCGGGGGAGCCGACACGCCGAGATCGCGGATCAACCGGAGGAGGTACGTGCGCTGGAGCCCCAGGCAGCGCGCGGCATGGGTGCGGTTGCCGGCCGACTGCCGGAGCGCGGTCTCGATCAGGCGCCGCTTGAACTCCTCCACGGCGCCGCGAAACCCCAGCGGAGCCCATTCCTCCATGCCGGAGTTGAGGCGCAAGGGGTGTGCCAGCGGCCGGCCCGCGAGATTTCAGGGAGTTAGCCCGGGACAGCGACCGAGCCTGCACGGACCGATGTGCAAGTCCGGCTCCGGCTGCACCGGGGGGTGGGCATAAAATCGGGGTCCCTCAGCGAGGCCCCGACGGGTTGGACGAACTCTCGGGTCGAGGTTAGGCCTTGGTGGCGGGCTTGACGCCCGGATTATCCTTGAAGAACTGCTTGTTCAGGTCGATGAAGTTCTTCCACTTGTCCGGGGTCTCATCCTCGGCGAAGATCGCCTTCACCGGGCACACCGGTTCGCAGGCCCCGCAGTCGATGCACTCGTCGGGGTGGATGTAGAGCATTTCCGGGCCTTCGTAGATGCAGTCGACGGGGCACACTTCCACGCAGGCCTTGTCCTTCACGTTGATGCATGGCTCGGCGATGATATACGCCATTGATGCCTCCCTCGCAGCCGGTCACCCGGCGAAATAACTGAACGGGCCAAAGACCCGTTCTGCTTTCAAATGCCCGACGAACCACGCTATTTTTACTCAGCCCGGTCGGCATTGTCAAGCCTTCGGGCTCTGGCTTAGAGGGTCCGAAGCTTCGGGTCCAGGGCGTCCCGCAGGGAGTCGCCGAAGAGGTTGAAGGCAAACACTGCCAGGCTGATGGCCAACCCTGGAAAGATGGCCATCCAGGGCGCCGTCTCGGCGAAATCCACCGCCGCCCCGCGAAGCATGAGGCCCCACGCCGCGATCGGCTCCTGAACGCCGAGGCCCAGAAACGAGAGCGAGGCTTCCAGGAGGATCGCCTGGCCCAGGAAGGCGCTCAGCATGATGAGGTAGGGGGCCATCACGTTCGGGAGCATGTGGCGGAAGATGATTCGCCCGTGGCTGAACCCGGCCGCCCGGGCCGCGTCCACGTACGGTATCTCACGGATGCTGAGCGCACTCGACCGGATGACGAGGGCGCAGCGAGGGACCATGGGAATGGTGATGGCCGTGATGACGTTGGGCAGGCTGTTCCCGAGGATGGACACCATGGCCAGCGCCAGGATGATCAGAGGGAAGGAGATGAAGACGTCCATAAGGCGCTGGAGGTAGAGGTCGATCCTCCCACCGAAGTAGGCGCTGCCAACGCCTAGGATCGCCCCCGCCGTCGCGCCGAAGAATGCCGCGCCGAACCCCACCAGCAGGGCGGTGCGCGACCCGTAGACCAGCCGCGAGAGCACGTCACGGCCGAAGGCATCGGTACCCAGCCAGTGCGTCGCGTTCGGCGCCGCGAGCATGGCCCCGAAATCGACCGTCAGTGGGTCATAGGGAGCGATCAAGGTCGCCGAGAGCGCCACGAGGATCATCAGCGCGACCACCACGGCGCCGACGGCCCCGAGCGGCCGACGGCGACAGAAGGCGAGCGCGACCGGGACCCATCCCGCGCGAGGCTCGACGGCGGCGACGTCGGCGGTCGTGTCAAAGGGGGCCTGGATCGCCACCTACCGGAACCGGATGCGCGGGTCCAGCCACGCGTACATGACGTCCATCAGGAAATTCACGACGATGAACGCCGACGCGATGAGCAGGACCAGGGCCTGGGTCAGCGTGTAATCGCGGCGCGCGATGGCCTCCACGAACAGCAGCCCCAGCCCGTTCAGGTTGAACACTTGCTCGGTCACGACCAGCCCGCCCAGCAGGAAGGCGAACTCGAGACCGATCACCGTCACGACGGGCAGCATGGCGTTCTTGAGCGCGTGCCGGACCAGGATCAGCTTGAGCCAGAGCCCCTTCGCCCGGGCCGTCCGGATGTAGTCCTCCCGCAGCACCTCCAGCATCGCGGACCGGGTCATCCGCGTGGCGACGGCCGAGTACCGGTAGCCGACGGCCAGGGCCGGCCAGACGAGCTGGGCGAGGTTCTGCCAGGGATCCACCCAGAACGGCGTGTACACCATGGGCGGCAGCCACCTGAAGATGATGAGGAACCCCAGGATCATCAGGATCCCGAGCCAGAAGGACGGCGTCGCCAGGCCCGCGATGGAGAAGACGCGGACCACGTAGTCCACCCAGGTGTCCTGCTTCAGCGCGGCGGCGATGCCCAGCGGGATCGCGAGAAGCGTGGCCACGATGCTGGCCATGACCGCCACTTGGAGCGACAGGGCGAAGCGGAGCTTGATCTCTTCGGTGATCGGGGCCCCGGTCCACATGGAGAGCCCCAGGTCGAGGCGGACGAGGCCCCACATCCAGTCCACGAACTGCTTCCAGAGCGGCTGGTCCAGCCCCAGCTTGGCCCGCTCCATCGCCATGACCTTCTGGTCCAGGAACTGGCCCTGGCCGGCGGCGTACCGGGCCTCCACCACGTCCCCGGGGACGATGCGCAGCAGGATAAACGTAAGGATCGCCACGCCGAGGAGCGTGGGGAACATCAGGAGGAAGCGCTTAAGGATGTACTTCCACATGGCGAGCGAGGGTCTACCCTCACCCCACCCCTCTCCCCGACGGGGAGAGGGGGGAGTGGGGACGGCGCGCGGCTACTCGGTGAGCCACACCGCGTCGAGCGTGTTGTTCAGGTAGTGGCTGGGAGTGACCTGCCACCCCTTGACCTTGCTCGAGTGCGGCACGATCCGGTGCCACTGGAGCGTCATGAGGTAGTGGGCCTCCTCGTCGAGGAGCCGCTTCTCGAACTGCCGGATGTACCTCTTCCGCTCCTCGGGATCCACGGCCCGCGCCTGCTTCTCGTAGAGCCCGTCCAGCACCCGGTCGGTGTAGCGGCTGTAGTTGGCGGGGTTCTTGTCCACGGAGACGAACTTGTAGAGGTCCAG
>JACQWA010000435.1 GCA_016209425.1 Candidatus Rokuibacteriota bacterium | reverse complement strand
GAGCACTACAACCTCATCTCAGCCCTCCACAAATCCCTCCGCGACTCGGACCCCGACGCCTCGCTGTACTGGCTGGCGCGGATGCTCGAGTCCGGCGAGGACCCGCTTTACGTCGCGCGGCGCCTGGTCCGCTTCGCCTCCGAGGACGTGGGCAACGCCGATCCGCTGGCCCTCCAGCTGACGCTGGCCGCCAAGGACGCCTACCACTTTCTGGGCTCCCCGGAGGGCGAACTGGCCCTGGCACAGGCCACCGTTTATCTGGCGTGCGCCCCCAAGTCCAATGCGGTCTATGTCGCGTTCAGCGAGGCCCAGAAAGATGTTCACGAAAAGCCGGCAGAACCCGTGCCCCTCCACCTCCGCAATGCGCCGACCGGCCTGATGGCCCATTGGGGTTACGGGAAGGGCTACCAATACGCGCATGACGCCCCCGAGGCGTTCGTGGATCAGGAACACTTTCCGGACGCCCTTAAGGGACGGATCTACTACCGTCCCACAGACCGAGGCCTCGAGGCGGAGATTGCCCAGCGCCTCGCGCGGTGGCGGCACTGGCAGCAATCCCGCCGAGGCAGTCGGTGAAGCAGGGTGGCGGGCGCTTCGGCTGGCTCACGATCCTCTGCCTGGCTGAGCTGGGAACGATGCTGGTCTTCAGCAACTTCGCCGCGGTCCTCCCGCTCCTCCAGACCGAGTGGCTGCTCTCCAACACGGAGGCCGGGCTGATCTTCAGCGCGTATCAGGTTGGCTACATCCTGGCTGTCGCCATCCTGTCCACGCTGACCGATTGGATTGAGCCGCGGTGGATCTATCTGACCGGCGCCCTCTGGGCGGGCCTGACGGGGCTGGCGTTCCCACTCTGGGCCCATGGCGGGCGCTCGGCGCTCATCCTCCGGACGTTGGCGGGAATCGGCCTGGCCGGCACCTACATGCCCGGGATGCGCCTCGTGGCGGAACGGTTTGAGGCCTCCCGCCGCGCTTTCGCCATGGGCTGCTACATCGCCACCTTCACCATCGGGACATCGGTCTCGCTCCTGCTGACCTCCTGGGCCACCGCCCGCTGGGGGTGGCGCAGCGCCTTCGCCCTCACCGCCCTTGGCCCGCTCGTAGCGGCCGCCATCGCGTATGCAATCCTCGAGTCGGGAGCAGCTCTTCGTGCGCTGAGCCCGGCGCGTGAGGTGGGGCTGATCCCGGTCCTCAGAAACCGCCCCGCGCTGAGGCTTATCGTGGCGTACGGCGCCCACACGTGGGAACTCATGGGGATGCGGGGATGGATCGTGCCGTTCCTGACCGCCAGCCGGATGGCCGGGGGGACCGGTCTTGCGCTCGCCACTCAACACGCAGGACTTGCCTCTTCAGCGGTGCTGGCGATCGGAGCCATCTCCCACCCGGTGGCCGGGCTCCTCTCGGACCGCTGGGGCCGCACCCGCCTCATCAGCATCATCATGCTCGGGTCGGGGACCTGTTCGCTGACCCTGGGCTGGGCGCTTCGCTGGCCCTTCGCGGGGCTGGTCACCCTGGCTCTCTTCTACGGGCTCATGGTGACGGCCGAGTCGGCGATTCTCTCCACGAGCATCGCCGAAAGCGCCGAGCCCGTCTACCTCGGGCGCACGATGGCGCTTCAGTCGACGGTGGGGTTTTCTGCAGGCGCCCTCGCCCCGGCGGCGTTCGGCGGGGTCCTCGATGTGGCCGCCAGGCTCGGTGCCAGCGGCGAAGCAGCCTGGGGGTGGGCCTTCACGCTCCTGGCCGCGGGGGTTCTGATCGGCCCCCTGGTCGTCGGCTTCACGGAAGGGGGACGCGGACCTGCGGGCCTCGGCCGGAAAAGGTCCGGAGTGTGATACACAAGTAGGTATGGGCTGCCCCGTTGCCGTTGTTCAGTCGGCATCTCGAAGGATCGCGGCGGTTCGAGCGCGCACCCACGCCGCGGGCGTGGGGACCCGGCCCGCGCAACCCTCGGGGGGAGGCATCGGAAGGGGGGCGGAGCCCCCCTCCGAGTAAAGATATGGGCCGGATCCGCGTCGGCATCATTTTCGGCGGGCGCTCGGGCGAGCACGAGGTCTCGCTCGCTTCGGCGGCATCCGTCCTCACGGCGATTGATCGGAGCCGCTTCGACCCGGTCCCCATCGGCATCGCCAAGGACGGGCGCTGGCTCGTGGGGGGAGATCCCCTGCGAGCGCTGGCTGAGAACGTGAAGGGGGCTCTCGCCCCCGGCGACGCGACCGCCCCGGTCAAGCAAGGGCTCGCGGCCCGGGCCCAGACGGCTGACCCGGACGTCCCCAACGCCCTCGCCCGGCTGGAGGCAACTGAAAGCCTTCCTGCCGGTCTCCGGCGAGAACTCGACGTGGTGCTCATCCTCCTCCACGGACCGTACGGCGAGGACGGAACCGTTCAGGGGCTCCTCGACTTGGCCGGCCTCCCGTACGTGGGGGCCGGCGTGCTGGCCTCGGCGGTGGGGATGGACAAGGCCGTGATGAAGGCCCTCTTCAGGCAGGCCGGCCTCCCGGTGGTCGAGTACCTGGTGGTCCTTCGCTCGAAGTGGGAGAGCGAGCCCCACGTCGCCGCCGCCCAGGTCGCAACGCAGATCCGCTATCCCTGCTTCGTCAAGCCGTCGAACCTCGGCTCCAGCGTGGGGATCAGCAAGGTCAAGTCTCCCGACGCCTTGCCCGCGGCGATGGCGGAGGCGGCGCGGCACGGCCGGAAGCTCCTGGTGGAGCGCGCCGTCCACGGCCGCGAGATCGAAGTGAGTGTCCTCGGCAATGAGGAGCCGGTGGCCTCGGTCCCCGGTGAAATCCTCTACGACAAGGAGTGGTACGACTACGAGGCGAAGTACGGCGAAGGGCACGCGACGCTGAAGGTCCCGGCCCCCCTGTCCCCGGAACACACCCGGCGGTTCCAGCAACTGGCCGTCGCCGCCTTCAGCGCCATCGACTGCCGGGGCATGGCGCGCGTGGACTTTTTCCTCGAAGGGGAACGGATCCTCGTCAACGAGATCAACACCATTCCCGGCTTCACCGTCCACTCTGCTTACCCGCGGCTCTGGGAGGCCTCGGGCCTCTCCTACCCGGAGCTGATCAGCCGCCTCATCGAGCTGGCTTTGGAAGCGAGAAGGGACGCGCCGTGAACGGATGCCTACAGCGTGGCCCGCGGGTGACGCGGGGAACGGGGCGCCCCACGGCGCGGAGCGCACCGCCTCGAAACCACCACCGTATGGGGCCCGGTCCCACGGCCCGTATAAAGCTCTGCGCTCGCGGGAGTGAGCACCGTGGGGCTGTTCCCGGCGGCAGGACCCGCGGGCCATGCGCGTAGTCATCACGGGTGGCGGGACCGGCGGCCATACGAGCGCCGGCCTCGCGGTCGCCGCGGCCCTCGGGCGGCACGGGGTGGAATGCGCCTGGATCGGCAGCCGCACCGGCATCGAAGCCCGCCGCGTTCCCGAGGCCGGCCTCCCCTACCACGCGATCCCGACCGGGAAGCTCCGCCGCTACTGGGACTGGCAGAATTTCCCCGATCTCCTGCTCCGGGTCCCGGCCGGCCTGGTTCAGGCCCGGCGCCTCCTGCGTCAGGTCGGCCCCAACCTCCTCTTCGCCACGGGGGGCTTCGTCGCTCTGCCGGCCGTGATGGCGGCCCGGGGCCTGGGGATTCCCATCGTGGTCCACGAGCAGACCTCGTCCCCGGGACTGGCGAATCGGATTGCCGGCCGCGTCGCTCAGAGGATCGCCCTCACCTTCCCCCAGTCGGGGACTGAGTTTCCCCCCGACAAGGTGGTCGTGACGGGCAACCCTCTCCGACCCGAGCTGGCCGGCGGCTCCCGGGAAGCTGGGATCGCTCGTCTCGGACTAGACCCGGCGCTGCCGGTCATCTACGTGACCGGCGGGGCCCAGGGCTCCCAGCGGATCAATCGAACCGTGGGAGCGATCCTGGCGCCGCTCCTCGAGGTGAGCCAGGTGATTCACCAGTGCGGTGACAACCCTGAGACGGCAGATCGGCACTGGCTCGAGGAGCACGCGACGAGCCTTCCCCCGCAGCTCAGATCCCGCTACCACCTGATTGCATACGTGGGGTCGGAGTTGCGCGACGTCTACGCCGTGGTGAGCCTCGTGGTGGGCCGGGCTGGGGCTGGCACCGTGAACGAGTGCTGCCAGCTGGGGCTGCCGGCGCTCTACATTCCGCTGCCGGGAACGCGCGGCGACGAGCAGACCGCCAATGCGCGGCTGGTTCAGGCGGCCGGGGGGGCCATGCTCTTCCCTCAAGTCGCCCTGACGCCCCGCGGGCTCCTGCAGGGCATACGTGGACTCCTCGCCGATCCGCCGCGACTCAAGGCCATGGGGGAGCAGGCGCGCAGCCTCGCGGTGCCCGACGCCGCTGAACGGATCGTGGCGCTCATTGTCGAGGTGGCTTCCCCCTGAGGTCGAAGCGGAGGGGGCACTCCTCGCAGCGTGGACGGCGCCGGCAGTACTGCTTGCCCACCGCCACCAGGAGCGCGTGATACTCGTTGAACAGGCGGGGATCGCTCGGCAGGGAACGCTCGAAAAGGCCGCGGATCTCTTCGTAGCCGGCCCCATGCCTCACGAGGCGATGGCGGGCCAGAACCCGCCGGGTGTACGCATCCACGACGAAGACCGGGCGGCCCAGGGCGTAGAGCAGGATGCTGTCCGCGGTCTCGGGCCCGATCCCGGGGACGGCGAGCAATTCGCGCCTGAGCGAACCGAGGGGGATGCTGGTCATGAGCCGGAGGCTTCCGCGGTAGCACTCTTCCAGGTAGGCGAGGAAGGCGCCCAGCCGCCACGCCTTTACCCTGTAGGTCCCGGAGGGACGGATCAGCCGGGCCAGCCGCGCTGGAGGTATTGCCGCGAGCCGTGCAGGAGTCAGGAGCCGCTGGGCTTTGAGGGCAGCCAGCGCGCGCTCCACGTTGCTCCAGGCCGTGTTCTGGGTGAGGATCGCGCCCACCGCAACCTCGAACCGGCTCTGCGCCGGCCACCAGCCCTGAGGTCCGAAGCGCCCGTGCAGGGCATCGTAGAGGCGAAGGAGCCTACGTTTTGAGCGGGAAGCCTGAGCCGTGATCGCGCTCCTCCTCCTTCAGGCAAGCCTCACCATTGCCGTGAGTGGTCCCTTCACCTCGCCGGAGTACCTGCCCCTTCGCGTGGCTGAGGCCGAAGGGTACTTCACCCAGGAAGGCCTCCAGGTCTCGCTCAGGACGACCCGCGCTGAGGCGGGCGCAGCGGAGGCTCTGGCCCGGGGTCAAGCCGAGGTGGCTGCGACCTCCCTCGAGGCCGCGCTTCGCTACGGCGCCGTCGGCGGCCGCCCTCTGCGGCTCATCTTCGGCCTGACGACTGCGCCGCCGGTGGCCCTGGTGGTTCCGCTCGCCCATCGGAACACAGTCAGGCGCATCGAGGATCTGAGGGGCCGCCATATTGGGATCTCGAGCCCCGGGGCCCCGGAACAGGCATTTCTCCTCGCCTTGCTTGAGCGTCACCGGCTCCAGCCCGGCGACCTCTCCCTCTTGAGCTTCGGAGAGCGCGGCCTTGTGGCGGCCCTCGAAGCGGGCGAGGTCCACGCGGCACTCCTCGCTGACCCCTGGGCCAGCCGCCTGGCGCAGGAGGGGAAAGCCGTGGTCCTGGCGGACTTCCGTCGGCGCGAGGAGACCGTCCGCTGGCTCGGAGGCCCGACAGTCCACGCCGGCCTGTTCGTGAGCGGAGACCGGGTCCCCAAAGCATCCGACTTGACCGCCCTGGCACGGGCGCTGCTCCGGGCGATCCGTCGCGTTGAGACCGGAGACTCCGAAGAACTCCTGGCGCGCCTCCCCGTTCGCGCCGTCGGCCTCAAAGACGATTTCGTCGCCCGAATTGCGGGTGCCCGGGAGATTTACCTCCGGGACGGCTGGGTCTCGCTCGAGACCATCAAGCTGAGCCTGGCCATGATCCGGGCCCGAGCCCCGCTCCCGAAGGCCGTCACCCTCCCACGCAGTCCCGGCGAGCTCCTCCTCCCGGAGCCGCTCAAGACGATCCTCGACTCGAAATAACGCCCCAGGCTTCCAGCAGCCGCCGCGTGGTGGTGAGGGGGAGGCCCACGACATTGGTGTAGCACCCCTGGACCGCCGCCACCAGCGCGCTTCCTGCGCCTTGGACGGCGTAGGCGCCGGCCTTGTCAAAGGGCTCCCCCGAGGCAATGTAGGCCTCCATCTCGGCTTCGTCGTAGGCTCGCATCCGGACCCGGGACACCACAGCCGTGGCGGCCTCACGCCCCGCCGGCGCCTCAACCAGGGCCACGCCCGTGATCACCTCATGCTCCCGTCCTCTGAGCTGCCGGAGCATCCCTCGCGCGTCTTCCGGGTCCCGCGGCTTTCCAAAGACCTGCCCCTCCAGCACCACGGCGGTGTCTGCCCCCAGCACGACGGCGGTTCCCACCCGTCCGCGGACGGACCGGGCTTTGGCCAGCGCCAGCCCCGTCACGGCTTCGCGGGGAGTCCCTGGCGGCCACTGCTCCGCCACGTCGCTCGGCAGCACCTCGAACGAGACCCCGAGCTGCCGGAGTAAGTCCTCCCGCCGGGGCGAAGCTGACGCCAACACCAGGCGCCGTTCGGGAGGGCTCACGCCTCCCCCCTCACCCTGCCCACATGATGCCCCTCACCTCTTGGAGAGGGAGGGTGAGGGGAGGGAGAGGGGGCGAGAGTGCCAGGCGCGCTCATGGGGAATCCGGGCCGAAGAGGAAACGAGGGACCGGCAGGAGGCGAAGACCCAACCGCCTCAGGCCTACGACACGATCAGGGGGTTCTTGTCCGTGATGACCCGGTCCTGCGTCTCCAGGGCGCGGCGAATATGCTTCGGAAGCGCGAACGCGTGGATCTGGGTCTGACCGTCCCAGTAGCCGAGTTCTCCCGTCAGCCGCGCGGAGATGAGCCGGTCCACCCCGTCGGCGGTGAGGCCCCGCGGATCCTGGCCCTTGGAGGCGACAGCGAACCCCCATGGGGTGCCGTAGCACGAGATAAAGGTCTGGTAGGGAGCAACCACGGGGAACACCTCGCGCAGCGTCCGACAGACGGCGGTGAAGAAGCCGATCTCCCCGACCTTGGTCATGCCCGCCTGCATGGTCACGAGGCCCTCGGGGGTCAACCGGTCCCGGATCAGCTCGTAGAACTCTTTGCTGAAGAGGAGGCAGGCGGGCCCCTCCTCCAGCGGCTCGGTGAGGTCCACGACGATCAGGTCGAAGCGCTCGGAGGTCTCGGCGAGGAAGGCCCGGGCATCGTCGTGACGCAGCTCGGTCCGCGGGTCGTCGAAGGCGCCCTGGTGCATCTCGGGTAGGTGGCGCTTGCACTGCTCCACCACCTCCTGGTCGATGTCCACCATGAGGGCCCGGCGGATGCTCCTGTGACGAAGGATCTCCCGGAGGGTGGCCCCTTCCCCCCCACCGATCACCAGGGCACGCTCGGGCCGGGGATGAGCCAGGAGGCCGGGGTGAACCAGCGCCTCGTGGTAGATGAACTCGTCGGCCTGGCTCGACTGGATCCGCCCGTCAAGGACCAG
>JACQWA010000445.1 GCA_016209425.1 Candidatus Rokuibacteriota bacterium | reverse complement strand
AGATCGAGGTGCCGAAGCTCGTCTACGAGATCCTGGACATGGCCCGCGACCGGCGCTGGCAGATTTCCATCCACCGGGGCTCGATTCAAGTTCTGCCCGCCCAATGACCCGGTCTTTGCCGAACGGGGGGTGGTCGGGATATCAGCTCGCGCTGCTTCGAGCGCGCACCCACGCCTTCGGCGCGGGTACCCGGCCCGCGCAATCTCCGGGGGGAGAGTTCGGAAGGGGCGGGGACCCGGGCTTCCACGCCGGAGGCGTGGGGGGGCCTGGGTGGCCCCCCTCCGAGGGAAAATGACCGCTGTCGTCGCGCTCTCAGGGGTTCGGGTCCGCTACGGCGGCGCCGTGGTTCTGGAGGTCCCGGACCTGGAGATTCAGGCGGGGGAAATCCTGGCGATCATCGGCCCCAACGGCTCGGGGAAGTCGACCTTCCTCCGCGTGATCGGGTTGCTCGAAACTCCCACGCAGGGGCAGGTGCGGTTCAAGGGTGAGGCGGTGGGGGCGAGCCGCGTCCTCGAGGTCCGGCGCCGGATGGCGACAGTGTTTCAGGATCCGCTGCTCGTGGACGACACGGTGTTCGAGAACGCGGCGTTGGGTCTCCGGTTCCGTTGCGTGGCGCCTGCTGCGATTGGGCCTCGGGTTCGGGCCTGGCTCGACCGGTTCGGCATCGGGGCCCTGGCCGAGCGCCGGGCGCGGACGCTTTCCGGCGGCGAGGCCCAGCGCACGGCGCTCGCCCGGGCGCTGGTCCTGAAGCCCGAGATTCTCTTGCTGGACGAGCCGTTTGCGGCGCTGGACCAGCCGACGCGCGAAGCGTTGATCGAAGAGCTGGGGGGGATTCTCCGCGAGGACCGGATCACCACCGTCCTCGTCACTCACGACCGGTGGGAAGCCCTGGCGCTGGGGGATCGGGTGGCCGTCATGATGCGGGGGGAGATCCTCCAGGTGGATGAGGCCGCTCGCCTCTTCCGGGCCCCGGTTTCCGACGAGGTCGCCCGGTTTGTGGGGATCGAGACGATCCTGGACTGCCGGGTGCTTTCAGCCCAGGCGGGCCTCGCCATGCTGGATGCGGGGGGGCAGAAGATCGAGGTCGCTGGCCAGATGGCTCCGGGCGACCGGGTCAGGCTCTGCCTTCGGCCTGAGGACGTGACGCTGATCTCCCCTGACGCGCCCTACCCGGCCTCCAGTTCCCGGAACCGTCTGGCAGGGGTCATCACCCGGCTCATCGCCGTCGGGCCGTACGTGAGGGCGGTGCTGGACTGTGGCTTCCCCCTGGTGGCGCTGGTGACCCATCGGTCGGTCGAAGAGCTGGGGCTCAGGGAAGGGGCGCAGGTGACCGCCGCCTTCAAGGCCTCCGCCCCTCACGTGATCCGCCACGGGCGGTCGTGAGCATGGTCTGCCGGCGCTGGAGCGCGGCCGCGGCGCTTCTGCTTCTCCTGGCCGGAGCCCCGCTGGCGCGGAGCGGGCCGAGAGTCGAGATCGTCGCCACGGGACTCGAGGTCCCGTGGGCGCTGGCCTTCGCCCCGGACGGGCGTCTCTTCGCGACCGAGCGGCCCGGCCGGATCCGCCTCGTGACGGATGGCCGGCTCGAACCCGAACCGATCGCCACGCTTCCGGTGGCGGCGGTGGGCGAAGGCGGGCTCATGGGGCTGGCGCTCGACCCGGCGTTTGCCGAGACGGGTTATCTCTATGCCTGCTACACGGCGGAGAAGGGGGGACGGCTCGTCAATCGTCTCGTGAGGCTCACGCTGGCTGGCGGGCGAGCGGGCAGCGAGCGCGTGCTGATCGACGATCTTCCGGGTGCCCCGATCCACGACGGATGCCGCGTGAAGTTCGGGCCGGACGGCAGGGTGTACGTCACGACCGGCGACGCCGCGGAACCCAGGCTGGCCCAGCGGCGGGACTCCCTCGCCGGAAAGATCCTGCGCCTCAACCGCGACGGCACCGTGCCGGATGATAACCCCTTTCCGCGCTCCCTCGTGTTCTCGCTGGGTCATCGCAACCCGCAGGGGCTCGCGTGGGATCCGTCGGGGCGGCTCTTCGCGGCCGAGCACGGGCCCTGGGGCCGCGACGAGATCAACCACATCCTGGCCGGCCGGAACTACGGCTGGCCGGAGGTTCGGGGCCGGAGCGGGGACCCCCGCTACGTCGAGCCGCTTCTTGAATCGGGGCTAGACACCTGGGCGCCGTCGGGGATCGCGTTCCTCGGCAGTGACCTGTTCGTCGCCGCGCTCCGGGGGCAGGCTCTCCTGCGCGTGAGCGTGGCCGGGGACCTGAACACCGGAGCTCGGGTTGCCACGCTGTTGAGCCGGACGCACGGCCGGCTGCGCGATGTCGTGGTCGGCCCGGATGGGGCCCTGTACGTGACGACGAGCAATCGCGACGGTCGGGGCTGGCCGACGGCCGATGACGATCGGATCCTCAGGGTGCGAGTGGAGGGTCAATAGGCGGGATCCGAGTCGCGCGAGCTGCTGGCGCGGCGAGGGGGGATCCCGCGAAACCGGGTGGGGCGCCTGCCGCGCCCGCCCCGGATGATTGACACCGACGCGGGTTCTCTGCTATAAAAAGGCCAGCCTGAGCAGGCCGAACTGAACCAAAGGGAGGCCCGGGTGGAGCGGGAAGCGGGAAGCGTAATGGACAGCCAGCGGCCGGGTGGACGCTGGCTCGTGTGTTTTCATGAGCCTTTTCTCCTAAGGAGGGTTCGATGCCCGATCGGGAAGCCCTCACCCAACGGCTGCTAGCCGAGAACGAGGAGTTCAGAAAGCTCCGGGAAGAGCACCAGGAGTACGAAAAGGAACTAGACGAGCTGAAGGCTCGCCCGTTTCTGTCCGCCGATCAGCAGTGGCGGATCAGTGAGGTGAAGAAGCTGAAGCTGATGGCCAAGGATCGCATGGAGGCCATCATCCGCCTGGCCAACCAGACGCACTCCTCCAAGGCCCCGGCCTGATTCCGCCCCCGGCGCCGCGCATGCCGCCGAAGCGGGGGGAGTCTCCCTTCGAGGGGCTCTCCCATCTCACCCCTGAGGGCGAAGCCCGCATGGTCGATGTCACCGCCAAGGCGGAGTCTGCCCGGGAGGCGGTGGCCCGCGTGGTCCTCAAGATGAAGCGCTCGACGCTGGCCGCCATCAGGGCGGGCCAGGTGGCCAAGGGAGATGTTCTCGGCGTCGCCCGCACCGCGGGCATCCTCGCCGCCAAGCGGACCCCGGACCTCATCCCGCTCTGCCATCCGCTCAGGATCACGGGGGTGGAGGTGAGTTTCGCGCTCGACGAGCGCGCCTCGACGCTGGGCATCGAGGCCCGCGTGAGGACCGTGGACAAAACGGGCGTGGAGATGGAGGCGCTCACCGCCGCGGCCGTGGCGGGGCTCACCGTCTACGATATGGTGAAGGCGGTGGACAAGGCCGTGGTCCTCACCGAGCTCTGCCTGCTGGAGAAGTCCGGGGGAAAGAGCGGCGTGTGGCGCCGGAGGCGCCCGTGAGAACGGCACTCGTGCACTCCGACCGGTACGCGCGCTTCGACTACGGGCCGGAGCACCCGCTCAGGATGGAGCGCCTCGGGCTCACCTGGCGGCTCATGGAAGCCTACGGGCTCACCGGGCTCCCCCAGGCGAAAGTGCTCGCGCCTGAGCCCGCCGACGAGGTGGCCATCGGCCGCTTTCACGCCCGCCACTACCTGGACGTCCTCAAGGCCGTCAGCGTCGGCATGAGCGTCCCCGGAGCGGCTCGCTACGGACTCGGCCCCGGCGACAATCCCATCTTTCCCGGCCTCTGGGAGGCCTCGTGCCTGGCGGCGGGCGGCTCGCTCCTGGCGGCCAAGCTGGTCGCCGACGGCGACGTGGACCGCGCGTTTCACTTTGCCGGCGGGCTCCATCACGCGATGCCCGACCGGGCCTCCGGGTTCTGCTACGTCAACGACCCGGTGCTCGCCATCCTTCACCTGCGCGAGCGCGGGTGGCGGGTCTGCTATGTGGACATCGACGCCCACCACGGCGACGGCGTCCAGTTCGCCTTCTACCGCGACCCGAGTGTTCTGACGATCTCCACTCACGAGCGCGGCGATCGCCTCTTCCCGGGCACCGGGTTTGTCGAGGAGCACGGCGAGGGAGCCGGTCAGGGCTACTCGGTCAACCTCCCGCTCGAGCCGTACACCGATGATGACGTGTACGCCGAGGCCTTCGAGGCCGTGATTCCCCCGCTGATCGAAGCCTTCAAGCCGGAGGCGGTGGTGGCCCAGCTCGGGATCGATTCCCACCGAACAGACCCCCTCACCCATCTTGCGCTCAGCGTCCAGGGCTTTACCCGCACCGTAGCCCGGATCGTGGAGCTTTCCCCGAGGCTGGTGGCGCTCGGGGGCGGCGGCTACGAGCTCCCCAACGTGGCGCGGGCGTGGACGGCCGCCTGGGCCGCGATGAACGGGGTGGAAGTTCGGCCCGAGCTTCCGGCTTCGTTCGAGGAAGATATGCGTCGCTTCAACTTCCCATCCCGCGTGCTCTGGGACCCTCCCATGGAGCTTCCGGCCGAGGCCCGCCGCCGGGCCCAGGAGTTCTCCCGTCGTCAGGTGGCCGTGATTCGGCGAATCATCTTCCCGATTCACGGGGCGTCCTAGCTCCAGGGGCCGCGTTGGTGGGCGCTTTTCCCCTGTGTTAGAGTAAGTTATCTTGAGCCCAGGAGGATGCGAGTGGCGGGGCTACTGATTACCGTGGAAGGGGTTGAGGGGTCGGGAAAGACGACGCAGTGCCGGCTCCTGGCCCAGTGGCTTCGAGGGCTGGGGTATCGGGTTCGGGAGACCAGCGAGCCGGACGGAACCCCGCTCGGGGTGGCGATCCGCGACCTCTTCGAGCAGGACGGCGCCCCGTTCACCCCGCTCACCGAAGCCTTCCTCTTCATGGCCGCCCGCCAGCAGCACGTCGCTCAGGTGATCAAGCCAGCGGTCGATAGCGGCGAGATCATCGTATCCGATCGCTATGCCGACGCCACGCTGGCCTACCAGGGGTACGGCCGAGGCTTGGATCTCCAGACGATCCGGGAGCTCAATGCTCTCGCCACCGGTGGCGTGCTGCCGGACCTCACGCTCGTTCTCGATCTGGACGCGGCGCTCGGCCTCAAGCGGCTGGGCAACCGTGCGCGCGACGCCTTTGAGAAGTTGGACTTCGCCTTCCATCACCGGGTCCGGCAGGGCTACCTCGAGATTGCCCGAGAGGAAAAGGACCGGATCGCAGTTCTCGACGCGGATCGGCCGGAAGAACCGGTGCACGCAGAAATCAGGAAGGCCGTGGGAGAGCTTTTGAGGCAACGAGGCCTCGCCCATGGCGTTTGAGGCGATCCGCGGCCAGTCCGCGGCGGTGGACGTCCTGACCCGGGCGATCGCCTCGGGACGGGTGGCCCACGCGTACGCCTTCGTGGGCCCCTCGGGGGTGGGGCGGAAGCTCACGGCGCGCGCGTTCGCGAAGGCGCTGCTGTGTCCCTCTCCCCCTCGAGGGGGAGAGGATGAAGGTGAGGGGGTGGGGGTTCGCGAGAATGCGTGCGGCCGCTGCCGGGCGTGCCGGAAGGTCGAGAAAGGGATCCACCCGGATCTCATGCTGATCGCGCCGACCCCGCCCGCGACTAATCCGCGGGGGACCCCCGCGATCCGCCTCGATGCGATCCGCGATCTCGAACGATGGGCGGCGCTGCGTCCCGCCGAGGGTCCCTGGAAGGTGTTTATCATCGACGATGCCGGGAGGATGACTCCCGAGACTCCCCAGGCATTCCTGAAGACCCTGGAAGAGCCGCCGGCGCGCACGGTGATCATCCTGATCCTCTCCCAGACTCGGGAGCTCCCGGCGACGGTGATCTCGCGCTGCCAGGTGGTGCGCTTCGTGCCGCTGGGGGAAGAAGAGACGGTGGCCCTTCTCGAGGCACGCGGCATAGACGGGCCGCCGGCTCGGCTCCTGACGCGCGCCTGCCAGGGCCGCCCCGGGCTCGCCCTGGCCCAGGACCCCAAGACGTGGGTGGAGCGCCGGGATCTGGCGCTGTCGATCCTGGCCGAGGTGGGGGCCGGCGGGGCCGGGGCACTCTTCAAATGGGCCGAGTCCCTCGGACGGGATCGCCCTCAGGTCGAGCAGCTGATTGAGACGTGGTGGCTCTGGTTCCGGGACCTCCTCTGCGTCAAGGCCGGCGGAGACCCGCGGCTTTTGGTCCACGGCGACCGACAGGGCGATCTCACCGGAGCCGCCGATGCCCGCTCCTGGGAGGAGCTCCTCGCGGGGCTGTGCGCGTGCCGGGAAGCGTGGCAGGCGCTCCAGGGGAACGTGTCCCCACGCCTCACCATGGAAGTGGTGCTGAGCCGCCTCGCGCTGCGGGCGGCATAGGAATCGGGATGGAGACGCAGACCGAGACCGTTGAGGCTGTGACGTCGTTCCTGATCGGCGTCAGGCTCCGGGAACCGTTGCAAGCCGAGGATTACCGCGTGGAGGAGTTCGACCTCCACGTGGGCGATTTCTGCGTGGTTGAGACCGCGACGGGCACGGCGGTGGGAGAGGTCCGGCGCCCGAAGCGTCCGCTTCCCGAGTCCAAGCAGGACCGCCTCTATCGCAAGGTGATCCGCAAAGCGACCACCTCCGAGGCGAACGAGTGGCGGGAGCGCCGCGAGCGGGAGAAGCGCGCGATCGTGACCTGCCAGGAGCGGGCCCGGCAGAAGAACCTCCACCTGAAGGTCGTGGACGTCGAGATCCAGCCGGATGGCCGGCGCGTCTTCGTCCTGTTCAACGCCGAAGAACGGGTGGATTTCCGGGAACTGGTGCGGGACCTCGCCCGGGAGTTCCGCGCGCGCATCGAGATGCGCCAGATCGGCTCCCGCGACACCACCAAGGTCATGGACGGGATCGGGCCGTGCGGCCGGCAGCTCTGCTGCTCGTCGTGGCTCAAGAAGTTCGAACCCATCTCGGTGAAGATGGCAAAGGCCCAGGACATGCCCTTGACGGATAACCGCCTCCTGGGGAACTGCGGCCGGCTCAAGTGCTGCCTGCTCTACGAATTCTCCACGTACGAGGCGCTCCGCTCCTATCTCCCCCGGGTCGGCAAGGCGTGTCAGGCGGAGTGCGGCGGGGGCGGATGCATGCAGGGGATGGTCAAGTCCGTCCGGGTGCTGAAGCAAACGGTCGTGGTGGGCTTTCAGGACGGCACGGAGGCGGAGGTCCCCCTGGATCAGTTGACCTGGGAGGGGCGGTCGCACGTCACACCCCTGTAGCCCCGTGCCGAAACCCGTCGCACCTCGGTCTCTCTGAGCATGTCCCGGACCTTTTACCTCACCACGCCCATCTACTACGTCAACGCCGTCCCGCACCTGGGCCACGCCTACACCACGATCATCGCCGACGCCATGTGCCGCTACCGGCGGCTGGCGGGCGACCGGGTGTACTT
>JACQWA010000433.1 GCA_016209425.1 Candidatus Rokuibacteriota bacterium | reverse complement strand
GTGTCCGAGTCGGCCTTCATGGCCGAGAACAGCGCGCCCCGGGAGCGGGTCCATCTCTTCAGCGTCGGGAGCACCCTCTCGACGGGGGCGGCCATGGGAGGAAGCCTCCTGGCCGGGTTCGTACCCCTCTGGTTCAGCCCTGCCCTTGGGAAAGTCGCGGCCTATCGGTGGGCAGCTTCGGTGGGGATCGTCTTCTGGTTTTTTTCGCTGATCCCGGCCTGGATGCTTCGGCAATACCCCCGGGACGTTGCCGAAGAGCCGATCATGCCTAATCAGAGTCGACGAACCGCCAGGCTCTTCGGCCTCCGCTGGGGGTCGATTCGCAATCCGCTCCTCATCGCCAAGCTGGTTATCTCGGGGACAATGCTGAGCTTCGGTGCGGGCTTCGTGGTCCCGCTGTTCAACGTGTTTTTCCAGGAGGGGCTCCACGCCCAGGACCACCAGATCGGCCTGACGTTTGCTTCCGGTTCAGGCATCCTGGCGATGGCCACTTTGCTCGCTCCGTTTCTGCACGAGCGTCTGGGGAAGGTCCCCGCCATCGTGCTCAGCAGGCTCGCGTCGGTTCCCTTTATCCTGGTGATCGCCTTCGCTCAGGACATCGGCCCGTATCTGGCTCCGGCCCTCTCTATCGCGGGCATCGCGTATGTGCTGCGGGTGGGGCTCATGAACGTCGCCGCCCCGATCGCCTCGGCATTCAGCATGGAACTTCTCGATGAGACCGAGCGCGGGACAGCCACGGGCCTTCAGATGACGGGCTCCGGCATTGCCGGCGCCCTGGGGAGCTACCTCGGATCGCTCCTCATGGCGGCGGGGGACTACCACGCACCCTTCGGCGCCATGGCGGCCCTCTACCTCGTCTCGACGGGTTTATTCTGGATCTTCTTTCGTCGGGAAGAAAAACGGCTGGCGGTGGCTACCTCAGCCTGACGACTTACCGTGGAAGATCCGGCTTGCACTCGGCCCCCCTATTCCCGACTCATCGCGTCTCTTTTCTGGCCGCATAGGCCAGGGGATCCCGCCATTCGAGCGGGTTCAGGAGAGCTTCTTGCGGCCGTTCACGTTGCAGTCACCGCTTCCGCCGAGGTCACCGCGCGAATACACTTAATTCGATGTCCACGAAATCGGGGGCGATACAAGGCTGGTCATCCTGCAAGCTTCGCGGTAGCCTTCCACTCGAGGGGGTCATGAAAGACGGGCGATGAACGCATGACAGATCGTGTCGCCCTATCGGTGATTGGCCTGGTCTCGTCCCTGGTCGTCGTCGCTGTCGGGTTTCTGCTGTTGGGCCGTCAGCCGCAAATCGAGGCCGCACACGGCGTCTCGGCTTTGCCGGTGGTCAATGCCGTCCTCAATGGGACCAGTGCCGCGCTGCTCACGGCCGGATACGTCTTCATTCGGCAGAGGAAGGTGACGGCTCACAAGACCTGCATGTTGACGGCCTTTGCCGTCTCCTCGCTCTTTCTGGTCTCGTACGTCATCTACCACTACCACGCCGGCTCGAAGCCCTTCGCGGGCCAGGGGTGGATTCGAGGGGTCTATTACCCCCTGCTCATCTCGCACCTCGTCCTCGCCGCTCTGATCGTTCCATTCGCGCTGACGACGATCTATCGCGCCTGGCGAGGGCAGTTTGCTCGGCACAAGCGAATCGCTCGCTGGACGCTGCCAATGTGGCTCTACGTGTCGATCACCGGGGTCGTGGTCTACTGGATGCTCTATCATCTCGTGCCGCAGCCGTGACGCCGAGCGAATTTATCCAGGAGCTCCGAGAGGCAGTCGCCACCCATCCGGCCGTGACCCACCCCTTTTTAAGGCGCTTTGCCGCAGGCGGGCTCACACGGTGGCAGATCTGGGGGTACGCGTCGCAACATTACCATCTGGTCGGTTTCTTCCCCGCCTATCTGGAGGCGATCGCGGATCGGACTTCGGACGCGGAGGTGCGGCGCCTGCTTCGGGAAATCCTGGAGGACGAGTACATGCGACCTGAGAGCTTCGAGCGCTCCCATCCCGCCCTGTACCGCCGCTTTCTCCGCGCCATAGGCTTTGGGGAGGGGGACTGGGACCGGGTGCCGCGGTTGCCGGCGACCCGGGCCTTCGTCCAGCTTCATCTCGACATGACGCTGCGATCGTGGTTGGAGGCCCTGGGAGCGGTCGGCCCGGGTCACGAGTGGGCGATCCCACTCATGTTTCCGCATCTCCTCCAGGGCATCGAGCGCAGCCTCCCGCTCGCTCCCGCGGCGCTGGAATATTTTCAGCTCCACATCAATCTGGATGTCGAACACGGCCAGGTGTTACAGGAGAGTCTGCTTCGGTGGGCCGCGACCAAGGAGAATCAGGACACGATCCGCCGAGGCGCCCAACGCTCCCTCGAGGCGCGCGCCGCCTTCTGGAGCGCACTCGAGGAAGAGCTATTCCCAAATCCTTCATCGGCAGTCGTGGGGTACTGGACATCCGCGACGAGGAGTTAGCGCTCACCGCGCTCACCCCTTCGTGCGTTCTGCTTCCATTTTGCTCCCGTGCGGGGGCCGGCCGATCCGGGCGGCGACGAGTCGACGACTCGGCGGCATCGGATGTCCGTCGCTATCCGACCCGGTTTTCGAGCCATGCGCCGTACCGGCCTGTAGGAGACGCGCGGGCGGATCGAACCACCGGAGGCGTTCCCGTAGTCTGACGACGGGCCCGATGACGGCGACCACCGGTGGCTGGAGGCTGGCGGCCTTGTCGAGGATATTGCCCAGCGTGCCAGTGATCGTTTCCTGGGCTTCTGTCGTCCCCCAGCGAATCAGCGCGACGGGGGTGTCGCGGGAGCGGCCGTGGGCCAGCAGTTCTTCGACGGTCCGGGGGAAGGTCTTTGCCCCCATGAGGACGACGAGGGTGTCCACCGCGGTCGCGAGGGTTTCCCAGTTCACGGCAGGTTGGACCTTGCACGCATCCTCGTGCCCGGTGACGACGGCGAAGGAGGAGGAAAGCGTCCGGTGAGTCAGGGGGATGCCGGCGTACGCCGGCACCGCGATGGCCGAGCTGATTCCGGGGACCACTTCGAAGGGTATGCCGGCTTGCGCCAGAGCCTCGGCTTCCTCGCCCCCCCGGCCGAAGACGAAGGGGTCGCCGCCCTTGAGCCTGACCGCCCGTCGGCCACGGCGGGCGTGCGCGACGAGGAGCGTATTGATCTCCTCCTGCGGCCGACTGTGGCTCCCAGCCAGCTTGCCGGCAAAAATGCGTATCGCGTCCGCCGGCGCCTGGTCCAGGAGGCGCGGGTTGACCAGGCGGTCATAAATGACCACCTCCGCCTGGCGCAATACCTCAAGGCCGCGGACCGTCAAAAGGCCGGGATCGCCCGGTCCCGCCCCGACGAGGTAAACCGTCCCGACCCTCATCGCCCGCCTCCGAGACGTTCCAGGAGGTAGGCCTTGGCCTCCTCGCTCCTGCCGTCAGCGATCAGGTCTCGGAAGTGGCCGTCGAGCGCTCGGCGCCATGTCTCGCCGTCGGGCGTGAGTGCATGGCGACGTAGTTCCTGCCGGACCTTCGCCACGACTTCCGTGAGCGGGACGTAGTCCCCGGTGAAGTAGGCTTCGAGCTCCTCCCGGATCGCTCGGGACAGCGCCGGGCTGGACCCGCCTGTCGCAACGGCAACCACCAGCTCACCCCGTCGAATCACGCCGGGAAGGATGAAATCGCAGTGGGCGGGGTCGTCGGCCGTGTTGACCCACACGCCCCGTTCCCGTCCTTCACGGGCAACGGCGGCGTTCGCTTCGCGGTCACCGG
>JACQWA010000432.1 GCA_016209425.1 Candidatus Rokuibacteriota bacterium | reverse complement strand
GGGGTCGCGACGTATCCCGGAGGCCGGGGAGTGAGGGGGAAGTTCTTTGGTTTCGGCGCGGTGCTGGGAGCCTTCGGCGCGGGCTTCTGTTGTCTCGCTCCGGTGCTGTTCGCGGCTCTTGGCGTTAGCACCGTTACCAGTCTCACGCTGCTCCAGTACGTGGTGCCGTACCGCGACTGGCTCTTCGGGTTCACGTTGCTGGCCCTCGTGGGCGGCTACCTCGTGGCCTGGCGCCGGTGGCGGAACATGTCCTGGTACGACTGGGCGATGCTGGGGGGATCCACGGTCGCCGTGATCGCCTTCCTCGCGTACACGATCTCGCTCGAAGGCCTGCCGCGCTGGCTCGGGCGCTGAGGGGCAGGATGCTCGGGACGCTCAACAAGGTGGGAGTCCTCGGGACGGTCGCCTCCGCGGCGGTGAATCTCGACTGCTGCGCGCCTCAGGTGCTCGGTCCCCTGGCGGGCGTTTTCTTCGCCGGAGGGCTCCCCGATCGGGTGCCGGTGGGCTGGCAGCTCCCCCTTCTCTACGGGTCCCTGGTCGTGGCGCTGGCGGGTTTCGGTCTCGGGTGGAGACGGCACCGCCGGCTTGTCCCCATCCTGGTCTTCTTCGCCGGCGCCGCGGCGCTCCTGTACGCCCTACACGAAGCCCTGGACGTCTCCCTGCTGACGGTCATCCTCTGGGTCGGCTTCGGGCTGCTACTGGTCGCCACAGCGTGGGACGCCTGGCTCTCATTTCGGACGCGTGCCTGCCGCTTCGCACTCTCACGGTCGGAGGCCTCTGAATGACCACGCCAGGGCCGCCGTGTTCGGGTTCCGGGTCGCCCAGGTCGCTGAAGGGCTACCTCCTCCTCGGGGTGGCCTTCGTGACCTGCCCGTGCCACCTGCCCCTTCTCTTGGCGGTCCTGGCGGGAACCGGCCTGGCCGGCGCCCTGAGCCAGTACTTCGGGCTGGCGTTTGTCGCGCTCAGCGTAATCTTCGCGGTATCGCTCTTCTGGGGGCTCAAGGCCCTGAAGGGTGGCCAGCAAGGGAGACCATGATGGCGAAAGAGGTCGTCGTCTACACCCAGCCCGGCTGAGGGAGTTGCGAGGCGGAGAAAGAGTTTCTTTCTCACAAGGGCGTCCGGTTCACGGCCAAGAACATCCGCGAGGATCCCCTGGCGCTCGAGGAGCTCCAGAAGCTCGGGTATCGCGCCACGCCCGTGACCCTCGTCGACGGGGAGGTCGTCGTCGGGTTCGACCGAGGTAAGCTCGAGCGCCTGTTGGGCCTGACGTAGGCGGACACAAGGGAGGCCAGATGCCCAAGGCTTGGTGTCACGGCTGAGGGCAGGAGATCGAGATCCCGGTGGGGATCAAGGCCGGGGACCTCTTCGACTGCCCCATCTGTTCCTGCCGGTGGTCGTGCTCTCCTTCGCCCGCAAGCCCGTGGACTCCTTCACGTTCAACCCCTGGCCGTCGAGACTGCCGGAGTGGCTTGCCTCGGGCAACGTTCCCATTACCCGCAAGTTTGAGTTCCTCTCCACCCTCGCCCTCGCCTGGTTCAGTGCGGAGGCGGATAACCCCACTGTGGGCAGGGAGTGGGGGTTTATCTTCCCCTCCCTCGTATTCGGAGCGTATTTCGCTCTCTCGTTCTACCGGTGAGATCAGGTAAAGGACTGCGGGTGGAGGCCGAGGGTGAGTCGGCATGGGGGAGCCGTGGGGGCGTATCACGGGTGGCCGTCGCAGTGGTCCTTGTGATGATGACCCTAGGGGTGGCGTACCTCGGCTGGGTCGTGGTGGTCGAGCGCGGAGAACGCCGCTCTCCTCGCGCCTCGTGAAGGGGCCGCTCGAGGTGCCCAACTCTCGGTAGGCTCTTCTTCGCCCAAAGCCTCCTTCAAACCTTTCCGGTGCGCAAAGCGGATTCTGTAGTGGAGGAATCCATCAAGATTCTTTTGCCGAGGATATCGTATGAGAGCCAGCGGATCGACGCTCCGGATCCCGCACGTCAGACAGCGCCACTGTGCGGGCCGCCTCGATGGACACTGGCAAAGGCTCAGAAGTCTCTGCCGCGATGTCACCGCCGGCGTGTGGCCCCCACTTGGTGCCATCTGGCTACTCCTGTGGGGCCTGATCTTTCTCTCGATCGTCGGTTTGGAGTTGTTCAGCCAGGGCACAGGAGCGGCGCTGGTCCGGCAGAACGGCATGAGGCCCGTACCGCTGAGCGCGTGCGACAGGATCTGTATCGTGCCGTAGCGATGTGGCGGGGGAGGAAGCAGAGGCTAAAGGGTTCGTGATGGGAGCTGGCGCCCGATGACAGCGCTGGTCCTCTGTGGCGGCGGGAGCCGCGGAGCGGTCGAGGTCGGCCTCTACCGCGCCCTGGTCGAACTCGAGATCCCCGTTGACCTCGTCGTCGGCACATCGGTCGGCGCGATCAACGGGGCGGCCATGGCGGCCGGGGTTTCCCCCGACGCTCTTGCAGGGCTGTGGAAAGACCTCCGGCGGCGGGACCTGTTCCGGCTCAACCGGGAGCTCTTCTGGAAGCTCCTATGGGCGGACAGCCTCTATGACCACCGCCCCCTCCGGAGGTTCCTGGAGCGGTCCCTGCCGGCCAAGAGGTTCGAGGAGCTCAGGGTGCCGCTCATCGTCACCGGGACCGACTTCGGGACCGGGCAGCCGGTCTACTGGCGCGAGGGGAACCTCCTCGACGCGATCCTGGCCACCGTCGCCATGCCGGGGCTCTTTCGGCCGCAGGTGGTCCGAGGCGTCCAGGTGGTGGACGGCGGCATCACCGACAACGTCCCCATCGACGTGGCCGTGGCGGAGGGCGCCGACACGGTGATCTTCATGCTGTGCGCCTGCTGCGACCGGACTACCCGCCCGGTGCGCGGGGTCCTGCCGATCCTGCGGCGGGCCTTGAGTATCGCCATTGACCGCAAGTATCACGCAGACATCCAACGCTACGCAGGGCAGGCTCGCCTCATCGCCCTGGAACCTCCCATCGGCCGGGAGATCGACCTCCTGGACTTCAGCCACTCCGATGAACTGATCGAGCGGGGGTACGCCGCCGCCATGGCCGCCCTGAAAGAATGGAGAGGGGGGAGGGCCTCGTGATTCCGGTTGAGGCTCGGCAGTCGGGAGGGTCGGACCAGGAGTTGCTGGCACGGCTGCGGGCCGGCGATGGGGGAGCAGTGGAGGACGTTGTCAGCCGGTATGCGGGACTGGTCTACCGGCTGGCGCTCAGGATAACCGGAACCCCGGCGGACGCCGAGGAGGTGACCTGGGAGGTCATGCAGACAGTGTGGAGAAAGATCTCGAGCTTTCGCGGTGACTCCGCGCTCACGAGCTGGATCTACCGGATCGCGACCAACGCTGCGTACGGAAAACTCCGGGCCCGGCGCGCGCCTGCGCATCCGCTGGAGGACGCCTTGTACAACCTCGATGAGGCGGGCGACCAGGCGCACCGCGACTGGTCCGCCTGCTGCGAGGATCCCGCCGGTCAGGCAGAGCTTCGAGCCGTGCTCGAGGCGGCCATCGCGGAGCTGCCCCCCGACTATCGGACAGCGGTGGTGCTTCACGACATCGAGGGGCTCGCAAACGCAGAGGTCGCCGAGATCCTGGGCGCGAGCCTGCCAGCGGTGAAGAGCCGGGTGCACCGGGCCCGGCTGGCGCTTCGTAGACGGCTGGCCTCGTACTTCGCGAGTTGGACAGGGCAATGAGGGCAGTCGCGGAGGGGCTCCACGGGAAGGCGACATCTGTGCACACAACCTTCGTCCACCTATCTGGGAGCAAGCGCGGCCGGAGGGAAACCTTCAGCCGGGCTCTGATCCCGATCGGAACAGCTCTCGATTGCGCGCTGCGCTTCAGCGCCGTCAAGGATCATGGGGTCTCGCCTCACCACGCACAGATTCGATTCGAGAACTGCGCGTTTCTCCTGACCGACCTGGGCAGCGCCGCGGGCACCTTCGTCAACGGTGTGCAGGTCACGGAGGTCATTCTTCAGAACGGAGACCTCATCGAGCTCGGCCAGGATGGACCCCGGCTCAGGTTTCGGGTGCGCCCGGAGGAGCTCGCGAGCTGTACCCCCTTCCGAGTCATTCTCTCAGATTCCCAGGCCCTCGCCCGGGCCGACGCCCCCGGTCGCCTGGCCGGCGCCACCAAGTTTGTCACTTACCTGGCTCTGGGCGTCCTCCGCGAGGCCTCCTGGACCGTCAAAGGGGTCGGGCTCGCCCTGGCCCTGTTTCTCGTCTCGTTCCTCGTAGGGGTTCCCGTAGCCTTGTACAGGGGCCAGCGCTCCACTGAGCACGCCGTGATCGAGCTCGCCACCCGGCTTCAGGGAGAGCTAGTCCTGCGGGAAGACATCGAGCGGAGAGTTTCGGGCAGTCGCCAGCTGATCGAGGGCTCCCGCGGCGAGCTGGCCGATCTCGTGACCACGCTCCGGGTTGAGCGGCAGCGACAGGCGGCCCAGCTCGAAGGGATCGAGCGGAAACTCCGGGCCCTGGAGGCAGCGGGCGGGGCGGGGGAGCGGATCATGCGGACCTACGCCGGAGGCGTCGCTCTTCTCCAAGGAGCCGCGGTGTTTGAGGATTCCGCAGGACGCCCGCTTCGCTACCTCGCCACGGATGAGAAAGGTCGTCCGCTACGTGATCCCTTTGGCCGGGCTCCGGTGTCGGTGGAAGGCAAAGGCCCCGTCGTGAAGACCGTGTTTATCGGGACCGGGTTCCTGGTGAGCCGGGAGGGAGCCATGCTCACGAGCCGACACATACTCGAGCCGTGGAACGGGGACGAGGAGCTCGCAGCGATCCTGAGCCTGGGAGTGCGGCCGCACGTCGTCCAGCTTCGGGCATTCTTCCCCGATCTCCCTGATCCGGTTCCCGTCTCGGTACTCAAGGTCTCCGAGTCGGCGGACGTGACCCTGTTGAAGGGCGACGTACAGGGAAGACCA
Source organism: Candidatus Rokuibacteriota bacterium (assembly GCA_016209425.1). GTDB lineage: Bacteria > Methylomirabilota > Methylomirabilia > Rokubacteriales > CSP1-6 > JACQWA01. The sequence goes on along the minus strand of JACQWA010000432.1, from coordinate 1,723 downwards.
ATCCCAGTGCTCTCGCTGGACGGCTCTGGCAAAGAGGCTGTACCGGGACGACCGGTGCTCCTCATTGGCTACCCGGGCGGGGTGGATCTCCTCTTGGCGAGAGTGGAGCCCGCAGTCCTTCGGTCCCTCATGGGGGAGGACCCGGTGGATGTCGCCGCGGTCCTGGAACGGTTGAGTCGCGAAAAGCTCGTTCGCCCGTACGCCACCTGGGGCCATCTGGCCGACGTTCGGTCGCATGAGATCGCCTATGTCGCGCAGACCACGCTGGGCGGGAGCGGCGGGCCGATCTTGAGCACGAGCGGCCGGGTGATCGGGGTCAATTACGCTTTCGCGCGAGGCTTCAGAGGCGCGAGCTTCGGCGTCCCGATCCGATTCGGCCTCGCCCTCTTGCCAGGACCGGGCCGACCCGACCTTCGACCGGCGCGGAAGGAGGCCGAGCCCGCTTCCCCCCAAACCTTTCCGGGTCGCCAAGCGGATTATTAAGTGGAGGCACCTGGCGCACCAAGGACAGCGCATGAGAGTTAGCGGCGTGGCGCTCCCGACACTCGACCGGACACTCCATCCACGAAGAGGGCTCTCGGCAGCCAACCTCCCCATCGGGGCTTTGGTGGAAAAGGTCAAGGAGCCGTGGAGGGGTCCTCTTGCCTTGGGGCTGCTCTGGGCCTCGGTATGGGGGCTGCTCCTGTTGGCTTTCGTCGGGCTGGCGATGGTCAGTGGGGGGAACGAAAGGGGGGGGAATCTTGCTCCGATAGGCCGAGAGGCGCGGAACCTGCCGGTCGACGACCAGCCCGGAACAAGTTCCTTCGAGGAGGATCGTGTTCACTACGTGCCATGAGTTTGGCAGCTCTCTTGCTGGCAGCACCGGCGTTCGCCAGGCAGGGCGGTCGCGGCGATCGCATCCAAGCTCCCTGAAGCGCCACCGTCGCCGGCCTTCCGTTAGCACTCGCGGTCGAAGCCCAACCTCAACAGCCTCGGTCGCGGATATATGACAGGAGGTGATCGCTATGCGACTTCTTTGCAGCCTAGTCCTCGGCGTGTTGCTGGTGACCCTGACTGGGGCGGCAGCCGTTGCTCCGAACCCGCCAGGACACCACGGCGACCAAGTCCAGGCCCCATAGAAACTCCATGAGGAGGACGATAAGATGACACCGAAACGGCCACTCCTGTTCGGGTTCGTCCTGGTATCCGGAATCCTCGTCGCCTTCACGTCTGCCGCTGCCGCCGACGAAGTTGCGGCCTACCAGCGCGGTCTCGCCGAGGTCTGCGTGACCGGGGCGACGCCCGAGCTGAGCGCGCAGTACCAGCGGGCGGTCGCCGCGGTAAACCGAGAGGCGTCGGTCGTGGATGTCGTCCCGCATTTTGCCCGCGTCACCGGCAGCACTATGACTTCCAAGCAACTCATGCGGGTCACCACCACAAACCCTCACGGCAAGACGACCGACTTCTGGGGTCCGAGATCGCCAGACCTCGCGTACGCCAACTGCGTGCAGGCTCGATAGCGCCATAGTGCGCGCAGGCGCGGTCAGGGGGGTGAGGTCGCCCCACCCCCCTTCCGGGACCCATTTGGCTGCTGACGTACCACCGCAAGGGGCAAGAAAGAACACCAGAAAGAAAGAAGGAGGAGCGTGATGAAAAAGATCGCTGTTCTCACTCTGGCAATCGTTCTCCTGGGCGCGGGAAGCCTCGCATGGGCTCAGTCCCTGGTCCGGGTGGATCAGGTCTC
>JACQWA010000430.1 GCA_016209425.1 Candidatus Rokuibacteriota bacterium | reverse complement strand
GAATTCTGGATTCCAAAGGCGACGCCGAGAACCACCGTGATGTTCCAGACGCTCGGCCCCACCAGCGACAGGATCGACATCAGGAGCAGGAGCGGCGGAAACGCCATCCAGGCGTCCACGGCCCGCTGGAGCAGCAGGTCGTCAGGAGATCGCGGCCGAGCTGGTCGGTGCCGAGCCAGTGGGCGGCGTTCATGCTCATCAACCGCTCCCGGAGGCTGGTCTGGGCGAAGCCGTAGGGCGTGATGAGGTCCGCAAAAACGGCCGAGGTCAGCATGACCGCCACGATGGCGCCTCGCTGCTGCGTTGACCCATTATCCTCACCCCCTCTGTCTTGTCAATTCTCATTTCTTGACCCTGGCGGCGCGTCCGGCTATCCTCCACTCGGGCATGACGTTTCTCCGGGGAGGAGACGAATGGCAGCCCTGACCCCCAAGACCCTCAAGCGGACGGCAGCTCTTCTCGGATACGGTTGGTTGGACGAGGAGATAGATCGCCTCTTCGCGCTGACGGAGCGCAGCCTGGAGCTGGTCGAAAAACTCGACGCCCTTCCGCTGCATGATGTCGAGCCGGCCGTCCAATACCGGATGCTCTAGCATATGGGAGTAGGGGAGACCGATGAGCGAGGTGGCGTGGAAGCCCATCGTTGAGCTGACTCGGCTGATCGCCGCCAAGGAAATCTCGCCGGTGGAGCTCGTTCAGGCCTACCTGGATCGGATCGAGGCCCTGGACGGGAAGCTCAGGGCATTCATTACCGTTTGCCACGATGAAGCCCTCGCCGCGGCCAAAGCCGCCGAGGCGGCCGTCATAGACGGGCAGAGCCTGGGCCCCCTGCACGGCGTCCCTATTGGCCTCAAGGACCTCTACGCGACGAAAGGGACGCGGACGACCGGGGGGTCGAAGATTCTTTCTGACTGGATTCCCGACGAGGACGCGACCGTGGTGGCCAGGCTGAAGGGGGCGGGGGCCATCGTGCTGGGCAAGCTCAACATGCACGAGTTCGCCTACGGTCCCGAGGGACTCAATGTGCACTTCGGCAATTCCTGGAACCCTTGGGATGCCCACACCCACCGGATCGCAGGCGGCTCGTCGTCGGGGTCGGCCGTGGCGGTTGCCGCCGGCCTTTGCGCGGGCGCCCTCGGCTCGGATCCGGGTGGCTCGATCCGCATCCCGTCGGCCCTGTGCGGCCTCACCGGGCTCAAGCCCACGTACGGGCGCGCGAGCCGTGCGGGGGTCCTGGCGCTGGCCTGGTCGATGGATCATGTGGGACCCATGACCCGAACGGCGGCCGACGCGGCGCTCCTGCTGGGGCCCATGGCGGGGTACGACCCCCGTGATCCGACGACCAGCATGCTCCCGGTTCCCGACTATCAGGCGGCTCTGAGGGGGGAAATCCGGGGGTTGCGCGTGGGACTGCTCCGCGCGTTCTTCCTGGACTCCGCGGGGGTAGTCCTGCGCCAGGCTGTGGAGCAGGCGGCCAAGCGCCTGGAGGAGCTGGGCGCGCGGGTGGAAGAGGTGGCCATGCAGACCGTCACCCACGCGGCTGGCGCCGCCTTCGCCATCGTGGCAGCGGAGGCGCTTGCCTACCACGAGGAGTGGATGAAGACCCGCGCCGACGACTATGGCCCGGATGTGCGCGACCGGCTGCGGCTCGGGGCCTTTGTGTCCGCCACGCAGTATCTCAAAGCTCAGCGGGCCCGCCAGCTCATCCGGAACGAGGTGGACAGGCTCCTGGCACACCAGGACGTGCTGATCGCCCCGACGACGCCCATCGTGGCGACCCCCGTGGGGCAGACCGAAGCGCTGGTCGAGGGCGACCGGCAGGACGTGCGGTCCAGCCTGATCCGTCTGACGCGGCCCTTCAACCTGTCGGGGCACCCGGTCTGTGCGCTGCCGTGCGGCTTCACCGTGGCGGGGCTCCCGATCGGAATGCAGATCGTGGGGCGTCCGTTCGACGAGGCCACGGTCCTGCGCGTTGCCGAGGCCTACCAGCGCGCCACCGACTGGCACACCCGTCGCCCGCCCTTCGGTCAGGAGGCGGCCCCGCCTCCTCCGGCCCCGGCCACGTAGGATGCGGGAGGGCGACGCCATGGATCCCGCGATCCGGGACCAGCGACTGACGGACCTCGAGCGCCGCTTGGCCCACGTGGAAAGCCTGCTCATGAATCTGAGCCAGCTCCTTGAGCGGTCCCCGCTGAACCTGGAAGCCGCCCAGGAGGGGATCAAGTCCTGGGTGACGGAGTATGTCTCCCTGCGCCTCCAGCAGCTCGTCCCCGAGCGATGCGAGCATGCGCCCGAGCCGGAGGGCGCGCGCCTCCGATCAGAGGCGGGGGAGGGACCGGTCCTGCCAGGGACGACGATTCGGTGTACGGACGAGGTCATGCATCGCCTCGGCAGGATCCCGATTCCCTTCGTCCGCCAGATGGTCGCTCAAAAGGTTGCCGACACGGCGCGGGCCGAAGGGGTCGCGTTCGTGGACGTCGCCTTCTTCGAGCGCGCCGCCACCTTCTGACAGTGCAAGCTCTCGGGGGAGGATCTCCTGAGCTTCCAGCACTGGCAGAAGCACCTGGTGGCCGGCCCCCGTCTCTGATGGACGAGCCGGTCGTCGTCCCCATCCAGGACTCGCTCGACCTCCACGCCTTCGCCCCCCGGGACATCCCCTCCGTGGTGGACGAATATCTCCGCGCGGTGCACGCGCGCCACTTCGGCGAGGTGAGGCTGATCCACGGGCGGGGCAAGGGAGTGCAGCGGGCGGTGGTCCAGTCGCTGCTGGCCGCCCATCCCCTGGTCGCGCGCTTCTTCGATGCTCCCCACGACCGCGGCGGGTGGGGGGCGACGGTCGTGATCCTGAAGCCCTGATCCCTCCTACTTTCCCTTCGCCCGCTCGGCGAGGTGCCGCCAGAGGAAGTCGGCGTCGAGCGGGGAGAGGTCGAAGCGCCGACTGGCTTCGTCCACGATCTTGGTTCGGTCCGCCGTCGGGTTCTCCCGGAGCTGCTCGTCGATCCATTTGATCGCCTGCTTGATCGGAGCCTCGCCGACCGGCATGGGCTCACCTCCTGGGGGCGTGTCCCTGTTTGATCGCCCTCACACGATTTCGAGTCGCTTGATCCGCCGTCGCGCCGCCGCCGTCGCGCCCGCCACGATCGCGGCCGAGAGAACCACGGCCCCGCCCACATAGAGCACGACCGAATAGGGCAGGGCCGCCTCCATCCCGAAGAACGTGAGAACCGACTGCCGGCCGAGCCATCCCACCACGGCCACGTAGCCGAGGCAGAGAATGATGGTGGCAAGCCCCCCGCTGTTGGTGGCCAGCCGCTCGGCATTTGTCTCCTTGAAATTCGGCCAGAGGAGCCCGACGGCAAGGCAGGCCGCTACCGTCGTGACCGTCAGGAGGGCCAGGAGGAGCGCGAAGGCCCCGAGCAGCAGGGGGGAGGAGATCAGCCGGAGCGCCCCGGCCAGCGCGATGGGGCCCACGACCACCAGGAGGACGGCCGAATACGCAAAGAGCTTCGCGAGGAAAAGGCCGAAGATCGGCACCGGGCTGGCGAAGAGGATCCACGCCCCCCTTCCCTCGAGCGACACGCTCGGGAAGACGAAGCGAAGCCCGAAGGCCGTCAGAAAGTATCCGACCGCCACCAAGTCCAGGGAGAGAAGGCGGGCTACCGTCTCGGGCTTGTCCAACAGTTCCGAGATCGGGGCCACGAAGAGAATCGCGGTGTAGAGGACGAGCAGAAACGCGATGAAGGCGGCTCGCCCCAGCTCCTGCGGACTCCGGCCGAGGCCGACCAGATCGCGCTCCACGAGGGCGCCGATGGGGCCGCTCAAGAAACGTGGGAACACTCCGACCCCGGCGGCGGCGCGACTCCCTGGCGCCCCCGAGAATCCGAACCCTTCGGCCATCCCCGGCAGGGTGATCCTGAACAGGCGTCGCCCCAGCGTCCCCGCCGCGGCGAGGGCGGCCCCGGGGAGCAGCCAGACGGCCGCCCGGCTTGCCTCAGAACCCGCCGAGCTCTCCGTGGCGCTCGCGTAGAGGGAGACCGCCAGGGGGTGGCTCGGCCAGAGCCAGAACCTCTTCTCGATGAATTTGAGCGAAGCGGGCTTCCCGTTCGGAATGCCCGGCTCAAAGATGAGGTAGAAGTCGCCCGCCGAGGGGATCACGTGACGGCCGACCAGGAACGCGAAGCCGCCCACGAGGATTGCGGTGGCAAGCAGGATTCCCGTGCGCGCACGGTATCGCCGGAAGGCGGCCCCCGCGAGCATGGTCAACAGTATTCCCGTGCCTCCGGCCAGTGCCATGAAAAGGATCAGGATCACGAGGGCTCTCCCGTAGAAGCCGGCGCTCTGCCGGTACGCCGACCCCAGGGCCAGGATGGCCGGGATCCCCAGGATGACGAACGGCCAGGAGGTGAGCGCGAACGTCTCCGCCGCCCGGAGCCAGAAGAGCTGGGTGAGGGAGAGCGGGGTGGCGAGGAGAAACGGGGTGTCGGAGGACCGATAGAAGGTCCAGAGACCGGTGACGACGAAGCTGATCACCGCGATGACGAGGACCAGAATGGAGAAGCTCTCGAGGATGTAGAGGGTCAAGGCGCCGGCGGGCGCCCCCATATCGAGCACCTCGGCGAGGCCCCGACGGAACACCGCATACTCGGCAATCATCACCAGCCCAAAGAGCAGAACGAAGACGCCGATCACGGCCAGCTTGGCGCCCTCCCGGTCCCTCATGAGCTTCGCGAGCGCCCGCCCGTGCCTGAGGAGCAGGGTCAAAACGGCAGTCATGGCGCGTGCCTATCCGTGAAGCGCAGGTAGAGGGCCTCCAGGGAGGCATTTGGGAGCCCGGCGAGCCCTCTCAGGGTGGGGAGGTCCCCCTCCAGGATCAGGCGACCCTCCTTGAGGAGGCCCACCCGGTGACACACCTGCTCCGCGAAGGACAGGCTGTGGGTGCAGATCAGGGCGCCCCCGCCGCTCTCGGCGAACGCCTTGAGGAGGTCACGCGTCTTGATGGCGCTCTCGGGATCCAGCCCCACGATGGGTTCGTCCACGATCAGCAGGCGCGGGCTGTGGAGGAGGCTCGCCAGAATGGCGAACTTCTGCCGGTTCCCGCGCGAGTAGTTTTCGACGTAGATGTCCGCGATCGCGCCCAGGGTGTAGAGGTCGAGAAGCTCCTCGATCCGCCGCGTCCGCTCGGGGACGGCGACCCCGAAAAGCTCCCCCGCCAGATGAAGGAACTCGCGGCCGCTCATTTTCTCGTAGATGAATGGCTCGTCGGGGATGTAGCCGAGCAGGCGCTTTGCCTGCTCGGGGTGGGCCCGGAGGTCTATGCCGTCGATCAGGACGCGTCCCGCCGTTGGCTGGTAGAGGCCCGTGATCATTTTGACCGTCGTGGTCTTCCCGGAGCCGTTCGGCCCGATGAGGCCGTACATCTCGCCCCGGCCGACTTCCAGGGAGAGGTCCTCGACGGCCGGGCGTCCGCCGAATTGCTTTGAGAGCTGGTCGAGGCGGAGGCGCGGATCGGCGTCAGCGGGAGGCATGCCTCAGAGGTCCCGGACGAGGCGTCGGGAGCGGTTGATGCTGCGCTGGTAGAGATCGAAGGAGTTCAACAGCTCCGGCTTCTGCCCGCGCTGCCGGTTCAGCGTAAACAGGCTGAACGTGATGTCGTGGGAGAGGGGGAAGTCGCGGTAGAGCTGGCCGACCACCTTCTGCGGGTTCTCGGTGTGCGTAATCTCGAAGTTATTCCTGGCCTTGAGCGGCGGCACCCGCTCCCCGTGCTTGGTCCGGACCCACTTCATCGTCCCGCCGAGCATGTACGAGAGGAAAAGGCAATCCACCAGCATGGACTCCGTCCAGGGGATGCCCTTCTGGTAGCCCGCGACGAATCGGGCTCCGGTCTTCTTCAGGAAGTCGCGAGCCGTGTCCGGCGTGAGGAAGTCGCAGGCGCCGAACAAGTAGCCCATCCCCTGGCTTGGTCGGCAGTAATCCACGAGCTTCTGAAGCCGGATGGCCCTTTCCCCGAACCCAACGAGCTTCCGCCGCTGACCGTGGGAGGCAATGTAACAGTACCGAAACGACTTTCGCTTCCGGAGGACCTCGCGGACCAGAAGTCCCAGGTCGTACGCCGTGTAAAAGCGCCGGTAAACCAAGTGCACCCGGGCGCCCTCCCAGGCCAGCGACTGCCGGATGGCCTTGAGGTACGGCAGGACCGAGGGCTCCTCGTCGAGGAGCCGGCCCCGGGGATTCCACATGCTCTCGAGGACGATCAGGCCCGCCATGCATCCAGTCTATCACGCTGGCCGACGACCGGGGATCAGCCAATTGGCTCTTTACAACGGCAGAAAATCTCCGATAATGGCTGGCAGGAGGAGAACGTGGAAATACGCATCGATCGCTCCGCGCCCGTGCCGCTCCCCCGGCAGATTCGCCTCCAGCTGGAGCGATTGATCCGGGAGGGGATCCTTGGCCCGGGGGTGAAACTCCCGGCCAGCCGGGAACTGGCCCAGGATCTGGGGGTGAACCGGACTACCGTGACGCTGGCCTACGAGGAGCTCGTGTCCGAAGGGATTGCCCGGGCTCACGTGGGGCAGGGGACCTTCGTGGCGGCGCCGGAGGCCACCCCGCAGGCCTCAGGGCCTGGCCTCCTGCCGGGGCCGGATTGGTCCGGCCTCTTTTCCAAGGGCTCTCAGCTGGCGGCGGTGGACGGCCGACGGCGCGAGCTCTCGAGCCAGCCGGTCCGGCCAGGCGGGGAGTTGATCTCCTTTGCTGGGGGGATGCCGGACAGCGGGCTCTTCCCGACGGAGGCCTTCCGACGCGTGTTGAATCGCGTGATCCGGGCCGAGGGCCCCGAGCTGCTCCAATACTATCCCGTGGGAGGGTATCCCCCGCTCCGCCAATTTCTCTCCCGCTACCTGCTGGGGTTCGGGGTGGAGGCCCGCCCGGAGGAGATTCTCATCGTCAACGGCTCCCAGCAGGGGCTCGACCTGATCGCGCGGGTCCTGCTGGACCCCGGCGATTTCGTCGCCATGGAGGAGCCCAGCTACCCGCGCGCGATTCAGGTCTTTCGCGCCTTCGGGGCCCAGCTCCTGCCGATCCCGCTGGGGAGCGACGGACTCCGGCTGGATCTGCTCGAGCGGTTGCTGGGGCGTCACGCGCCCAAGCTTCTCTACTGCCAGCCCAGCGCCCACAACCCGACCGGCCTCACGATGAGCCCCGGCGCCCGCCGCGGGCTCCTGGAGCTGGCTGGCCGCCATCGGGTGCCGGTGGTCGAGGATGGATTCGACGGGAGTCTCTGCTTCGGCGAGCGTCCCCCTGGGCCCCTGAAGGCGGGCGATGGCTCCGGGCTCGTCATCTGCATCGGGACCTTCTCGAAGATCCTCTTCCCGGGTCTGCGACTCGGCTGGCTCGTGGCGCCGGCGGCGGTCCTCGAGCGCCTGGAACTGGCCAAGCAGCTCTCGGACATCCACACGAGCCCGCTGATCCAGGCCGCCGTGTTCCACTTCTGCCAGCGGCGCCTCCTCGAGCGTCACCTGACCCGCTGCGCCCCCGAATACAGCCGGCGGCGGGTGATCCTCCTGCGCGCCCTGGAGAGCCGGATGCCCGCGGGCGTCACGTGGACGGAGCCTCGGGGTGGCTTCTCGCTGCTGCTGGCGCTCCCGGAGGAGATCGACGCGGCGGCGTTGTTGCCCCGCGCCCTCGACCACGGCGTGGCCTTCACCCCCGGGAGCGTTTTCTTCGTGGATGGAGGCGGCGAGTCGACCCTCCGCCTGAGTTTCTCCACGATCTCCACCCAGCGGATCGACGAGGGGATCAAACGCCTCGCCGACGTCGTCCGCCAGGCCCTGAGCCGGCCGACCCGCCGGGGCCCGGTCGAGCGTTCCACGGTCCCGTTGGTATAGGAGACGTCCATGCGCTTTGAGACCATCGCCGCCCGCGGGGGGAGGGACGTGCCGTCGGACACCCGGCCGCTGACCCCACCCATCTATCAGACGAACGTCTTCGTTTTCGACACGCTGGAGCAGGTGGAGGCGGTCTGGGAGGGCAAGGAACCGGGGTTCGTCTACGGCCGGTATGGGACGCCGAACCACACCATGCTGGAAGCGATGATGGCGGAGCTCGAGGGAGGGGAGGCGGCCGTGGCGTGCGCATCGGGAATGGGAGCCCTGACGGCGCTCTTCCTGGCGCTCCTCACCTCCGGCGATCATCTGGTCTCCTCCCGGGACCTCTATGGAACCACCACCGCCTTGTTCGACGAGGAGCTTCGCCGCTGGGGCGTGGACACCACATTCGTGGACGCGACCGAGCCCGCGCGCGTCCACGCTGCGCTCACGCCCAGGACCCGAGCCGTCTACGTCGAATCCGTCTCGAACCCGCTCCTGAAACTGGTGGACGTTGAGGCGTTGAGCGGTGAGCTCCGAAGCCGGGGCGTGGCGCTGATCGTGGACTCAAGCATCGCCTCGCCGGCGGTCCTCCGGCCTCTGGGCCTGGGGGCTACGGTGGTGCACCACAGCGCGACCAAGTTCCTCTCGGGGCACGGCGATGTCACGGGCGGGATCGTGGTGGGTCGGAAAGAGCTGATGGACCGGGTGCGCGCCAGCACGATCAGGATCGGGGCCAACCTGAGTCCTTTCGACGCCTGGTTGGCCTCCCGCGGCCTGAGGACCCTGCATGTTCGGCTGGAGCGGCAGTGCGCGAATGCGCTCGCCCTCGCCCGCTTCCTGGAAGGGCGTCCGGAGGTGGCGCGCGTCTACTATCCGGGGCTGGCCTCCCACCCGCAGGACGGGCTGGCCCGGCGCCTGTTCAAGAACGGAGCGGGAGCCATGCTCTCATGTGACCTGAAGGGGGGCGCGCCAGCCGTCGAACGGTTTATGGCGAGCCTCCGCTTCATTGAGTTCGCCCCCAGCTACGGGGACGTGGCGACGACGTGGACGTACCCTGCGCGCACCTCCCATCGGCGGATCGCCGAATCCGCCCAGGCCGAGCTGGGCATCGGTCCCGGCCTGGTGCGGCTGTCGGTCGGGATCGAGGCCGTGGAGGACCTGATGGAGGATCTGGCCCAGGCGCTGAGCTGATCGCGGCCGAGACACGTGTGGTGACAGACGAGAAAGGGGAGGCAATCATGGAAATCGGAACACTTCGATTGAAGGTTGGCCTGGCGGAGATGCTGAAGGGCGGCGTCATCATGGACGTGACCACGGCCGAGCAGGCGAAGATCGCCGAGGACGCCGGGGCTGTGGCCGT
>JACQWA010000431.1 GCA_016209425.1 Candidatus Rokuibacteriota bacterium | reverse complement strand
GGCTTATCCTCTCCCCCGGCGGGGGAGAGGGCGGGGTGAGGGGGACGGCTGGACCACGACGTCGGTGGGGGAACCTTTGAGGAAGATCGCCACGATTTCGACGGCGCGGAGAAGCCCGTCGCGGATCACCTCCGGGGTCTGGCCGGCGATGTGGGGGGAGAGCACGACATTGGGCAGGGCGAGGATCGGGTCGGCGGGCTTGAGCGGCTCCTCGTGAAAGACGTCGAGCCCCGCCCCCAGGATCTTCCGCTCCCGTAACGCCTCGAGCAGCGCCTCCCGATCCGCCAGGGCTCCGCGCCCCGTGTTGACCAGGATGGCGGTCGGCTTCATCAGTGCGAAGTCCTTCCGTCCGAGGAACCCTCGGGTCTCCGGCGCGAGCCTCAGGTGGAGGGTGACAACGTCCGCTGTTCGGAGGATTTCCTCTTTGGAGGCGGGGCGAGCTCCCAGGCCGCGGGCCCGGCTCGAATCCCCGCGAGCGCTCCAGGCCAGGACCTCCATCCCGATGGCCCTTCCCAGCGCGACCACCCGGCTGCCGATCGTCCCGAGTCCGAACACGCCGAGCGTCTTTCCGAGGAGCTGGGTCAGTAGCTCGCGGGGCCACTGGCCGCCTCGCATTGCCTGGTCCAGGGCGGGCACCCGGCGCGCGACCGCGAGCATCAGGGTGAGCGCGTGCTCGGCCACCGCGTTGGCGTTGATGCCCGGCGTGTTGCAGACCGTCACGCCGTTGCGGCCGGCTGCGTGGAGATCGATGTTGTCGACGCCGGTGCCCCAGACGGACACCAGCTTGAGGGTGGGACAGGCCCGAAACACGGATTCGGTGAACTTGGCGTGGGCCCGGATGTTGATCGCGATTCGGGCCCGGCCGATCCGGCGGATCAGCTCCTCCTCCTGATCCGCCCCGCGCTCGATGAAGACGGTGAGGTCGCCGAGCGCGGTGGCCCGCTGGTGGGCCTCGGTCCCCTTGAAGACGGACGGGAAATCGTCCGGGACGACGATGCTGACGCGGTCGGGCTTCACGTCGGGCTGTAAGTCCCCTCTGCGAAGATGGCCTGGGCGGACGCCACCCCGGCGCCCGGCTCGCACTTGTAGCCGAGATCGCGGAGGGCCAGCTCGAGGGCCGACAGTGTGGGCAGCACGTAGAGGGGGTTGGCCGTCATTCCCATGTGGCCCACGCGGAGGGTGGTGGAGCGGAAGCGGTCCAGCCCGGTGCCGATCAGGATGCCGCAGCGGTCCCGCATCTGTTTGACGACGCTGCCGGCCTCGACCCCGTTGGGAACCTTGAAGCACGAGACCGTGTTGGAGGCGATGGATGGGTCGGGGAACAGCTCGAGTCGCATGGCATCGAGTCCCGCGCGGAAGGCGCGCCCGGCGACGGCGTGACGCTGGAACCGGTGGGTTAGGCCTTCATCGAGGATCAATTGAACGGCCGCCTGCATGGCGAGGGTGAGGTGCGTGGGAATGGAGACCGGCTGGCGGCGGGGCGACCCGTCGGGGACCTTGCCCCCCCGCGAGACCGGGACCCAGAGATCTCGCCAGCGGAGGAGATCGTACACCCACGACGTCGCCTTGCGGGTCCGTCGCTCCATGGCCTGCCAGGCCCTGCCGCTCACGGTCACGACCGCCATGCCCAGGGGAGCGGCCAGGCACTTCTGAGAGCCCGTCATGTTGCAATCCACCCCCCAGGCGTCGGTGTTCACGTCAATCCCCGCGAGGGAAGAGACGGTATCCAGGAAGAACAACGCGCCATGCCGTCGGGCAATGGCTCCCACGGCCTCTCCCGGATAGGTGGATCCGGTGGAGGTCTCGTTATGGACCAGTGTCAGGATCTTCGGCTTGACCCGCTCGACGAAGGATTCCAGTCGCTGGAGGTCGAGCGGCTGTCCCCACTCGACGGCAAACTCGGTCACCTGGGCGCCGACGCGGATCATGATCTCGCGCATCAGCAGTCCGAACTGCCCCGCCACGATCACGACCACCCGATCGCCGGGCTCAACGAGGGAGATCGCGCCGGCCTCGAGGGCGGTGCGGCCCGAACCCGGCATCAGGATGACCTCCCCCTCGGAGGTTTGGAAGACATCGCGGAGCGCCAGCGTGGTGGGCTCGAGGATGTTGAGATCGAAGTTCAGGTCGTACTGGATCATGGGGGGCTGACTCATCGCCTGGAGCACCGGCCACGGCAGCTCCGTCGGGCCGGGGATCATGAGGATCGGCCGGTTGTTTCCGCTCGCCCACCGGATGGATGGTTCCACGATCGTCCTCCTCTTAGACCGCGCTGGCCGCGTGGAGCGGCGTTTGCTTCCTATTCTCTGGCCCCCGTCGGACTCCGGCCAGGGGGGTCCCGCCTCACGCCTGGCGGGGAGCAGCCAGCCGCTCCCGTTTCCGCCAGATCAGGTAGAGGTTCCGGCCATACACGAACAGGCCGGCGGTCTGTCCCAGGATGAAGACCGGGTCCAGGCGGAGGACGGCATAGATCAAGAGGGTGAGCCCGCCCCCGACGGAGAAGTACCAGAAGTAGATCGGGATCACGCTTTCCTTCCTCCGCTCAGACGCGACCCACTGAACCAGAAACCTCATCGAGAAGAAGGCCTGGCCGAGGAATCCGAACGCCAGCAGCACCCAGCCGATCTGTTGCGCACACGGATCGCTCATCGACGTGTCCCTCGCGAAAATGGTCCGGACTGTTGGAGCCCGGCTGGAACGGTGCTACAATTTTTCTGATTTTGGCCGGGCAGCGAACGCCCGAGCGTTCACAATACTGCAGAAGTCCGATCTCTCGCAAGCAGATTCCGCGTTTCCGGAGGCCACGTGCGGGCGATTGACCAGTTGCTGGTGGACGAGGTGTGGCGCGAGATGACCTCGTACCCTCCCGGCCGGCAGGAGAACGAGGCCCGGGAGTTCCTCGAGCGGCAACCCCATGTGGCCACGTTCTGCCAGGTGGTCACCACGGAATTCGACCCTACGGTCCAGAAGGCTGCCCTGGGCTTGACCTTCCTCCTCTTCAAGATCCTCGAGGCGAGCCTCGGCGGTCCGTTTCCGCCCGTGGCCGAGCATCGTATCCGGGAAGCCTACGAGACTACCACCGAATGGCTCGAGCAGTGGGAGGGCGCGGACCCCCGGATTTTTCTCCGACACGTTCAGGGTGGCGGAGCGTTGCCGCAGCCGAACCTGATCCAGTACCTTCTGGCCGCCTTCTACGGGGGTGATCCGGCGTCCGTGGACTACGACCAAGAGGTAAAAGCCAGCCTCTTCCTCTTGCTGAAGACCCTGGCGGATGCGCTGGATATCGGCGAGGTGGAGCCCGGGGAGAGAGGACAAAGGTGAGGGGGGAAGCGGCGATCAGACCGGTTCGGTGGGGCCCGTCGTGATGGCCAGGACGAGGGCGCCGGTTTTGCTCACCACGGTGTGCACGCACCCCGGGGGGCGGCGCGCGTAGTTTCCCGCCGTGCACGTGCCGGTGTCGTCGGAGACGCTCCCCTCAAGGACGAAGATCTGCTCGTCGCCGACATGGCGATGGCGCGGGATCGTGGCCCCCGGCTCGTAGCGCATCAGGATGGCCCGCCGCTCGCTGCCCGGCTCTTCCCAGAGTACCTTCCAGTGCACGCCCGGCCGCCGCTCCTGCCAGGGGACCAGGTTCACGTCCACGTATCGGCTTGCCGGGTGGTCCATCGCCGGTCCTCCCGCGGTCAGCGCCGCTCGCCCTCAGGCAGGACCATGTCGATCACCTGCTTGAACGCCTCGTAGGGCGCGGCCCCTTCGAGCCGGATGCCGTCGATGAGAAAGGTCGGGGTGCCCGTGATCCCGAGCCGTCGTCCCTGCTCGACGTCCGCCTCGACCAGGGCTCGGGTCTGGCCGCCGTCGAGGCAGCGGGCAAAGGGCTCGGCAGGGATGCCGAGGTCCGTGGCGTAGCCGAGGAGGCGTGAGCGGGAGAACTCGGGCTGGGCCTGGAAGAGGCGGTCGTGGTATTCCCAGTACTTGTTGAAGGCTCCCGCGCAGCGGGCGGCCTCGTGCGCCGGGCGGGCGAGGGCGTGGCCGGGGAGGGGGAAATCCTTATAGACCAGGCGCACCTTCCCCGCGTAATCCGCCAGGACCTTGTCCAGCACCTGCTGGACCCGCTTGCAGAAGGGTCACTGATAGTCGGAGAACTCCACGATGGTGACGCCCGCGGTCGGCGATCCCTTCGCCATGGCGGGGTCGAGGGTCAGCCGGACGCTTTCCTGGGCTGATGCCTCCCCCACGAGGGCGGTCGCCAGCCACGCCACCCAAAGCCACCGAGCCGGCTTCATGCGGGGTCCTCGTCCCTCCTCCGGACTCGCTACCGGGGTTCCCGGAGGAGGGTCTGGATGTCCACCAAGGCCTGACGCTCGTCGAAGAACGACAGGCTGTAGATCTCGCGGATCTGCCCCCGCGGATCAATGAGGTAGAGGCGCGCGGGGTGGTCAATCTCTCCCCCGGGAAGCGAGCGGGTCCACTCGTCGTAGGCCGCCAGAACCGGCCGGAGACGCTCGGGGCTTTCCCGAAGGAACCGCCACCCGTCGGAGTCGGCACCGAACCCTTTCGCGTAGCGCGCGAGGGGCGCGGAGGTGTCGCGTTCGGGGTCGACAGTGATCGAGAGGAGGCCGACCCGGGAGGGGAGGAGCCCGGCCTCCCTCAGCCGAGACTGGAGCAGAGCCATCCGCTGGGTGACGAGCGGGCAGGCGGCCGGGCACGAGGTATAGGTGAAGGATAGGAGTACGACCCGTCCCCGGAACTCCGCCAGGGTCACCGATTGCCCCTTGACGTCTCGGAGCGCGAAATCAGGGGCGTGACGGATGATCGCCAAACTCGGACTTGGAGCCACGGGCGTTCCCGGAGCGCGTGGGGCGGCGGGCAGCCCGTGAGAGCCGGCCGGCCGGGGCGCCGCTGTGAGCAGCAACGCCCCGACCACCAACCAATGACCGGGCCGGAAGGGGAGGTTCACGGCTCAGTTCAGGAGCATGTCGTGCGCCCGTGCCGGCCCGGTGGGGAACTTGGTGAAGTCCACATCGAAGAACGGGTCCATCTTGAGCCGGCCGTCCGGCCCGACGTGGGCCAGCCTGACCCAGAAGTTCCCCGAATAATCCATGGTCGAGAGGTTGGTCCAGCCGAAGGCCTTGCCCGCCTTGAGGCTCCAACGTACCTCCAGCGGCACCGGATCGGTGGTGAGGGTCTGGAGGAGCTTCCGCTCCTTGAAGTCCCACGGAGTAGACGTAGAGGTGCTTCTCGGGGGTGGCCAGGCGCTTGACGTAGGGGGAGAGGCAGGGTTCAGCCAGGACAGCCCCGGCCGTGAGGACCACGGTGAGGAGAGAGCTGAGGATCATCCAGCGTCTCATGGAAAACTCCTCCTTTTCACAAGGTCCGATGGCCTAGCCCGAAAAAATACTCTAGCTGGTGCGAAGGGCTTGTCAAGCCTCCTGCCGCCCGCTTACTTCCGGCCCAACTCCCGCACGGCTCGGTCCCGGTAGGCGAAGTTGAAGAGCTTCGTCACCGGGAGCAGCTCCTTGTACTTGAGGTAGCCCAGGTCCGCGTTGAACCTCTGCATGGACTCCAGCACCCCCGGATCCATTTCCAGGTTGGGGTCCAGGACGTGGGGACGCGCCTTCTTCAGCACCTCGGCCTTCGCGGTGGTGTACTTCAGGATCACCTCGATGTTCCGGCCCTGCTTCCACCCGTCCCCCAGCGCCAGGTCGCGCGCCGCCCTGAGGAAGGCCACCATCACCCGATGGGCCAGATCGGGGTTGGCCGCGGCCCAATCCTTGTTCCAGAAGACGGCCGTGATCGGCGTGGCCTTCGCCCCTGCCGGCCGGGGGAGCGGGCGCACCCCCACCCCCTTCTCCTCGGCCAGGGTGGGGAAGGGCTCGGAAAGAATGCCGGCGTCCACCGCCCCCGACTCCAGGGCGGGGACCATGTCCGGGAATGGCATCAGCCGGATCTGCACATCCTTGATCGTGAGCCCGTCCTGCTTCAGCGCCTGCTCCAGCATCCACTCGACCGCCGCTCCCCGGATGTTCAGCGCCACCGTCCGGCCTTTGAGATCGGCAACCCGCTTGACCTCCTTCCCCCACACCGCTTTGCGCACGGTGAAGTAGTCCTCGATATAGCCGGAGTGGAGGGGCGCGATGTATTCCACGGGGAGGCCAGCCGCCACGGCATTGAAGCCGGCGGCGCCCATCCCGGCGCCTCCGACCTGGAGCTGGCCCGTGACGACCTGGGAGAGAATCTCCGGGCCGCCGGCCAGCCTGACCGTCTCCACGTTCACGCCGGCTTCGGGCAGGTACCGCTCCGCCATGACGAACAGGGCGGCGAACGAGTCCGTGGGCAGGTAGCCGATCTTGACCGTCGGGCGGGGGGCCTGGGCCCAGGCGAGGGCGCCCGGGGACGCGAGGACCAGCAGGGCGATGGCGATGACGCGCCGGAGCCTCATTCTCGATTCCTCCTTTTCATTGCCAGCCGATTTCCTCTTTCCAAGCCAGGGTGCGGCGCTGGAGGGCCCGGAGCCCCCGCGTGAATGCAAGGCCGATCAGGCCGACCAGCACGAACGCCGCGAACATCTCCGCGGTCAGGAGCATCTGCCAGTAGCGAAACACCAGGTGGCCGAGGCCTGACTTCGCCGTCACAAACTCTACCGCAATGACGGCAATCAGCGCCAGCCCGAGTCCCAGCCGGAGGCCGGTGAGGATCGCCGGTAGGGTCGCAGGCAGGATGACCTTCCGGAACAGGGCGATGCCGCGCGCGCCGTAGTTCCGCCCCACCTCCAGCAACCGGGGATCCATGGTCTGCACCCCGCCGAGAGTGCTGATCACGATCTGAAAGAAGGCCGAGATCGCGCCGGTCAGGATAAAGGCCTTCTCCCCCACGCCCAGCACGATCAGGAGGAGCGGCAAGAGGGCGATCTTGGGGAGCGGGTAGAGCAGCGCCAGGTACGGCTCGATCGCGTAGCGGACCGGGCGGAACAATCCCATGGCGAGCCCGGCCGGGACGCCGGGCGCGGCGGCCAGGACAAAGGCGATCGCGAGGCGGTTCAACGTGACGAGGGTTTCTCCCCAGAGATCGCCCCCCGCCAGGAGCCGGGTCAGCGTGGCGGCCACCAGGGTCGGCGGCGGGAAATACCGCGGGGAGAGAATGCTCGTTTGGGAGAACACCTCCCACAGAACGAGCAGCGACAGGGGAATGGAGAGGGCCATGGCTACCGAGCCGTCCCCGCCACGTCCTCCACCCATGGCAGGAGGCGGGCGCGGAGGAGGCCGAGACCCCAGGTCAGAAAGGCCCCCAGGAGGGCGATGGCGACGAGGGCCGCGTACATCTCCTCCACTTTGAGAATCCCCCAGGAGAGCCAGAGGAGCGCTCCGAGCCCGTCCCGCGCGCTCACCATCTCCACGGCGATGAGGACGATCAGCGCGTAGCCGAGGCCCAGCCGGAGCCCGGTGAAGATGAACGGGAGCGTCCCCGGGAGGAGCACCTTGAGGAAGAGCCGCCACCCTCTGGCCCCGTAGTGGGTGGCGGCCTCGAGCACGGTCCGGTCGAGCTGCTGCACGCCGGTCATGGTGGTGTAAGCCACCAGGAAGAACGGCGTGATCGCCCCGGTGACCACCAGCGCGGCCTCGGCCGAGCGGAGGAGGAAGGAGATCAGCGGTAGGAAGAGCACGCTGGGGATCGGGTAGATCACCGCGAAGAGCGGGTCCAATCCCTCGCGCGTCCGGCGCGAGATTCCCATGGCGAGCCCGACGGCCACCGCGGGGGGCGTGGCGAGGAGCACCGTCCAGGCCACTCGCATGACCGTCACCCCGCCGTGGTGGGGGAGCGAGCCGTCGACGACCAGTCGGAGGAAGTGTTCCGCCACGGTGGTGGGGCGCGGGAAAAACACGGCGCGGAGCAGTCCCGTGGCGCTGGCGATTTCCCAGCCGACCAGGAGGAGGAGCGGGGAGGCCACCGCGATCCAGCTCATCGCCGCGTCCCTTCTTCCTCGCGCATGGTCCTGAGCACCTCCTCGCGGAGCTCGGCCCAGATCTTGTCCACGAGCGCGCCGAATTCCGGCGAGGCCCTGACCTCCAGTCCCCGGGGTCGGCCGAGGGCGACGGGAAACACCTGCTTGAGCCGGCCCGGGCGCGCGGTGAGGAGCGCGATCCGGTCCCCGAGCAGCAGCGCCTCGTCGATCGAGTGGGTCACGTAGATGACGGTCTTCCCCAGCTCGGCCCAGATTCTGAGAAGCTCCTCCTGCATGATGGTCCGCGTTTGGGCGTCCAGCGCGGCCAGGGGTTCGTCCATCAGAAGCACTTCGGGGTCGTTGGCGAGGGCGCGGGCGATCCCGACGCGCTGCTTCATCCCTCCCGAGAGCTGGTGGGGATAGGCCCCGGCGAACGGCGTCAGGCCGACCAGCGCGAGCATCTCGCGGCCGCGTGCGTACCGGTCCGCCTCGGGGACGCCGCGGTTCTCGGGCCCGAAGACGACGTTGTCCAGGACCGTCCGCCAGGGGAGGAGCGCGTGCTCTTGAAAGACCATCGCCGTCAGGGGCGCGCCGGGGCGGTCGGCCTGGATGGTGACCTCACCCGAGGTCTGGGGGATCAGCCCGGCGCAGACCCGGAGGAGGGTGGACTTGCCGCAGCCGCTCGGGCCCACCAGGCAGAGAAACTCGCCGGCCTCGATCTCAAGCGACACGCGGTCCAGCGCGAGGAGACCCGAGCCGCGGCCTTTGAAGACGACGCTGACTTCCCGGATCAGGACCTTGGGAGATCGCAAGGGCGGCACGGGACTGTATTACCCCACAGAGGGCAGGACCGCAATGGGGAACCACTCGGGATCAGCGGGCGGGGGAGCTGGGGTTTAAGCGGCGCGGCCTTCCTCAACCACGGAGGTGATGATGTAGGTCCCGCTCCGGGCGTCCCGCTCCAGCGTGAGGACCTTCTGCTTGGCCGCCTCCTCGAGGAGCTTGGAAAACGTGGAGTAGCCGTAGTAGGACTCGTTGAAGGCGGGGTTCTTCCGGATCATGGTCTGCTTGACCATGGAGCCCCAGAGGACCTCCTTGTTCTCGCGCTGGAGGGCGTGGATCGCGTCGATGAGCTGGGCGAAGGCTTCCGCCTTCTTCTCCGGGAGCCCGCGCAGGAGGGTGGTCTTCTTCGCCTCCCGGATCAGGTCCTCGTAGAAGATGAACTCGTCGCAGTTGCCGACGAGGAGCTCGGAGGAGGAGGACTTCACGCCGAGGCCGATCACGTAGCGGTCGTTTTCCCGGAGCTTCGAGACCAGCGGCGAGAAGTCCGAGTCCCCCGAGACCAGGGCGAAGGTGTCGACGTGCCCCTTGGCGTAGGCCAAGTCCATGGCGTCCACCACCATGCGGATGTCTGCCGAGTTCTTGCCGCTGTAGCGGCTCTGGGGCACGTCGATCAGCTCGACGGCGTGCTCGTGGAACGGCCGCTTGTACTCGGCGTAACGGCTCCAGTCGGCGTAGGCCCGGCGCACCAGGATCTTGCCCTTCTCGACCAACCGCTCGAGCACGAGTTTGATCTCGAATCCTTTATACTGGGCCTCCTTGACGCCGCGGGCGATGTTCTCGAAGTCGATGAACAGGGCCAGTTTGCGTTCTTCGTTCATGCAGGGTGTCCTTCCTTAGAGTTGTGGCGGGTTCGGCGGGCCTCCACGGCGGGGAACCTCGGGAACCTCACACTTGTATTATATGCCCGGAGGCAACGATGAGAAACGCGTTTTGTCGGCGGCTCGCGGAGGGTCGTTACTGCGCGGCGGGTCGGACTTCCCGCCACTCGGTGCAGGAGGCAACCACCCGAATGAGGCCCTGCGGGTCTGGAAAGACGAACACGGTCACCTCCAGGCACCCCATCCTGAACAGCCCGTCGGCCGCCTCCCGCGCGAGGAGCTCGAAGGGATCGATCCTGGGGAGCGGCAGGGTGACCTGGATTCGGTTCGGTGGGAGCGCTCCCTCGGCGGTGAAGACGCCGATCAGTCCCGCCGTCAGGATTCCCGCTGTCAGGAGCGCCACCAGGAGCTTTGACCGAGCCGTCATAGCTTCCGTTCATGCATCGGATGTGCCACCAGCCTGTCATGAGACCCGTGAGGGTGCCGGTCGGAACTGCCCGGAGAATAAGGCTGATTCTGCCAAGAAGAGTCAACCGGCCCCTGGCCAGGCGGCCCGGAGGCTCGGTCGGCAGCCAAGTCCGTGCAGATTTGGCAGCCGTGTGACGGGAAGGGACAGGAGCTTCTTGCCGGGACTGACCGCCTATCCCTTCAGGCGGAGGGCGTTGTAGGCGGTGATGGAGCGGTGGAACCCTTTGAGGGTGAGCTCGCCCAAGGGCTGCACGTCCACTAGCTCCTCTACCGTCCCGAGCAGCCGCTGGGAGATCAGGATCTGGCCGGGCTTGGCCTCGCCGCAGAGGCGAGCGGCGAGGTTGGTGACGGTCCCGATGGCCCCGTAGTCCCAGCGGCCCTCGAAGCCAATGGCGCCGATGGTAGCGTAGCCCTGGGCGATGCCCACGCCGAAGTCGAGATCGTACCCTCGCTTGCGCCATTTGACGATCAGCTCGGCCACACGGTCCCGCATGGCGGCTGCCATGCGGATCGCCCGCTCCGCCGGGTTAGGCACGGGCACGGGGTCGTTGAAGAAGATCATCATGCCGTCGCCCGTGAAG
>JACQWA010000424.1 GCA_016209425.1 Candidatus Rokuibacteriota bacterium | reverse complement strand
TCAGGCAGCAGCTCCGCGATCTTGTCGGCTCCGATCAGCAGGTTATTTTCTACGTAGGGACGAATATGCCCGCCCACGTTCACTTCTCCAACGATGTCCGCCAGCAGGGGGCGGGCCGCGAAGAAACGCGTCCCCACGCGCCGCCGCGCGCCCTGGACTTTCACCCGTCTGGCACGCCGGCCAATCTCCTCTAATCCCTCTACTAACTGGATGTTCGCGATGTTCCGGTTTCGAGTCACCTGCGGGAGGATCCCGACCCGGAGGGACGCGACGACGATAGCCTCCGTGAGCGCGGGCTTAGAGCAGTAGACGCTGATGCGATGCGCGCCCGAACCGTACGCCCCATCACCGTCGACCACGCCTCCCAAGAAGTCGTAGGCGACGTCCTCATCGGAGGCCAGCAGGGTCTCAACCATCCGCTCCTGTTCCCAGAGGAGATCGGCCGCGATCTGCTTGCGGTGCCAGCGGTACGCGTTCGCCGTCCCGCGCGCGGGCTTTCCCCGTATGGTCCCGGAACTGAGCGGTTTCTCAGAAATGGAAGGTCCCTTTCCATAGGCAACCGTCATGCCATCGACAACGGCGGCAATGAAGGCCTCCTTCTCCGCCGTTGGCTTCTGGATGAACGTGACCGCACCACGACGGCTGGTTAGCCCGACATGACCGTCGGTGCTAAGAGCTCCCACAAGATAGGCGGGAAGCCGCCCCCCCGCGGGAGCGTCGCCCAAGCACGGAACGCGCCCAGCCACCAAGACGTGCTCGTGCTCGTTGAGCAAACAAGCGATCTCTCGGTCTACGAGCTGTCGCCTTTGAACCGCTACCATCTTGTGGTCAGGCGTCAGACGAAGCGTATTGGTGTCCTGACGGCCCGTGAGGGAGGTAGAAACTTCGATGACCGGCGCCCGCCGCTTCACCACCCTGAGAATCGGCTTCCATTCTATCTTCAAGGTTTGTCGGTTCAAGGAAGGAACAAGCAGGTCCCCGCTGGCCTCATAGAGTTCCTCCATCGTGCGGAATCCACGGCTCGTCAGGATCTTCGTCTCGCCGGCAAAACACGTGCGCCCGCCGCGGTCGGTGACGATGGCGGCGGCGCGCTTCATGATCGGCTCCCAGTCCGGATCGGTCATCGGCGTCACGAGCACCTCGCCGGGCCGGAACCTGTCAAGAAACCGGGGATCCAGGAGGCGGCGAGCCCGGCCCACGCCGATCTTTTCGCCGATGGCCTTTCCCGCGACCAGCCGCTGGCGGACCGGCGCCTCGCCAAGCGTGAACACCTCGATCACGGAGGGTCGCTCGGCGCGATGAACCGTCTCGGGGCGGGCCTGAAGGATGTAGAGGCGCCCGTCCTCGCCATCCTTGGCCCACTCGACGTCCATGGGCGTCGGTCGCTGGAACTTTCGAGAGTAGTGGGCCTCGATCGCCACCGCGTAGCCCGCCAGCTCCAACGCCTCCGGATCGCTGAGGCTCGGCGCCAGGCGGGCCTCGGGGGGGACCTCCACCCGCGCGGTGGCGCCGCCGTCGGCGCTGACCAGCTTCCACTCCTTCCGGCCGAGGACCCGCTTGAGAATCGCGTGGTACCCCGTGCCGAGCGTCGGCTTGAAGATCCAGAACTCGTCCGGGTTGATCTGCCCGCCCACGACCGCCTCGCCGAACCCGTATGCGGAGTTGATCAGCACGACGTCGCGGAAGCCGCTCTCCGGGTCAAGGGTGAACATGACCCCCGCCGCGCCACGGTCGGCCCTCACCATCTTTTGGACCCCGACGGAAAGGCGGACGGACAGATGATCGAACCCCTGGTGGATCCGGTAGGCAATGGCCCGGTCGGTGAAGAGCGACGCGAAGCAGCGGCGGCAGGCGGTCAGGAGCGCCGAGTCGCCGCGCACGCCGAGGTAGGTCTCGTGCAGGCCCGCGAAGCTCGCCTCGGGGAGATCCTCGGCGGTGGCGCTCGACCTGACCGCGACGGCGAGCCCGGGGCCGTATTCCCGGCAAAGCGTCCGGTATGCGGCGACCACGTCGTCCTCGAGGCCCGGCGGCAGCGGCGCCTCGGCGACCAGCCGCCTGAGCGCCGCCCCGACCTCCGCCAGCGCTGGGAGATCCTCCCCGCTGAGACCTTTCAGCAGCCGGGCCATCTGATCGTGAAGGCCGTTCGTTTCGAGCAGGGCCGTGTACGCGTCCGCGGTGATCGCAAAGCCGTTGGGCACCCGGACCCCCGCCTCCGTCAGCTCGCTGTAGAGTTCCCCGAGGGACGCGTTCTTGCCCCCGACCAACGGCACGTCGGCCAGCCGGATCTCCCGGAACCAGCGGATGTATGAACGCATGGCGCGGCTTCTCCTCCCCTGAGACGTGTGGGACCACGTTACTTCCACACACCGGCGATCGCGGTGCGGCAGACCGGACAGCGTCCGTCTGCGAGCCTGTCGTCGCGGACGTCAAACCCCCGGCGGTCCAGGAGCCACCGACCGCACTCCGGACAGGCGGTGTCCTCCCACGGGTCGCCGGGGACATTTCCGGTGTAGACGTAGCGGAGGCCGGCCTGCCGCCCGATGAGGGCCGCCCGGTGGAGGACGCGCAGAGGTTGCAGACGACGCTCCCGTCCGGCCGGCGCTCCCAGAGGAGCGCCTCACGGGCGGCGAGCGGCCGAACGGCTGGGGTCACGGTCGAGGTCGGGGGCACCGGGTGGTTCCTCGCTCGGGCTCAGAGCGGATAGCGCAGGAGGGCGGCGACCCCGCCGACGCGCGCGAGCCCCTGATGGACCCCGATGGTCTGCACCTTGCCACCGGTGGCGATCACCCGATCCACGATCGCCTCGCCGAGCTCCATGGCTCGGGTGGTCCCTCCGCAGAGACGGCAGGCGGGGCTTTCCCCCTGCCCCAGCGCTCCGCACTCGGCGCAGACCCAGCCGGGTTCGCCGAACCCTTTGAGCAAGTAGAGCCGGTGGACCGCGCCGCGCGTGACCGCCTCGAGGGTTTCCTGGAGCCCCGCCACGGCCCCTCGGCTCTTCGCGGCCTCGGTCAGCACGGCGTCGACGGCTTCTCCCTCCCCCTGCCCCTCCCGGTGGAGCAGGAACTCGGCGGCCCGGCCCAGGAGGACGCTGGCGGACTCGTGGCGGGCGCCGGATACGCTCCCGACGATCCGGTCGGCGATCCGCTGGGGGAGGCGCTTGCGAAAGGCGGTGAGCGTCCGCGGTTCCCCCGCCATGACGATTCGCTGGACCCCGTTCCCCTCGGTGAGGTTGATCAGCGCCTTCGCCACCGCCTCGAAGTGACGCCCGCGATGAGCCTGGATGTGCCGCTGGTAGCGGGACTGGGCGAGCTGCGCCCAGCCGCCTCGGCGGTGATGACCCGGGACCTCGCTCGCGAGCGTCACCTCTTCACCGGCCCCCTCGGCGTTCAGCGGGATGAGCCGGGCGCTCTCGCCATCCACGAAGACAATCAGCGCCGAGGGGATCTTCTCCAGCAGCATCGCCAGCGGGCGCAGGAACGGGGCCTCTGCGACCACGAACGTGTCCTCGAACGGGATCCGCAGGGGGAGGATTTGCCGCAGCCCCAGACCCTCGCAGGCGAAGAGCGCCACGCCATGGGCCTCGGTGAACCGAGCCTGCTCGATGAGCGATTCGGCTTCGGCCTGAATCCAGGCCAGGTCGGACTCGACTCCCCGGCCGGCCCCGGCCTGGCGGGCCTTCCGGAGCTCGTTCTTGAGGAAGACTCGGACCCGGTCGCGCTGCTGCTCGTCGGCCCAGCGGGTGTTGAGGTAGACGCTCACCACCGGGGTCGCCGCCCGCTTGATCTTGGCCAGCTCGGCCAATCGTCTGTTGAAGTCCATCGGGAGCTCAGGCGAAGAACGCCTCGATCTCTGCCCTCAGTTTGGTCTCTGCCTCGACCGGGTCCGGAGCTTTGGCCTCGAAGAGCATGCCCTTTTCATGGCTCAGCCCCTCCTTCACGACGCCGACCGCCACCCAACCGAACCCTTCCACCGGCTCGAACTCGATCTCCACCAGCCGTCCTCTGATCCGATCCGCCCTCACCATCGGCCCCTCCTTCGCGGCGCTTCGACTCGCTCCTCGCTTCCTCCCCCGGGCCTATCCCTGCCTTGCTGCGGCCGCGCCCGGCACGCCACCCAAGCTTCGCTCGACCGCTTCGAGGTCGAAGGGCGCCAGATCCCCCATCGAGCCGGCGAAGTTGAGCAGCGCAATCCTCACGCGCTCGGGTATCCGGGGATACCAGCGCGGATGCGCAATGACGAGGGCGCGGAAGGCGTAGAACGGCGGCAGCACGGCGAACAGCTCCCCGTCCCCGGTCGCCGCGCGATACACCTCGAGGAACCGCAGGAAGAGCCCCCAGAACGGTTCGGCGACCCCTGGCCCCTTCAGCAGGCCGAAGAACAGATAGTTGATGCTGAGGGCCGCGACGTCCTCGGCCGGCTCCCCCCACTCCCCGCGGCTCCGGTCCAGGACGGAGAAGTCCGTCCCTTCACGGAACAGGAGGTTCCACGGGTGGAAGTCGCCGTGGACCCGCGCCAGGCGATGGCTGAAGCCCCGCAGCCGCCATCGCCACTCTACCGCCGCATGCTCCAGCGTCGTGCACGCCTCCGGCGGGAGCAGCGGGTACGGATGGGGGTAGCTGTCCAGGATCCCCATCAGGTACTCGCCGTGCCCCACCAGCTCGCGGATCTTCCGCTGGTAGAGCGAAGGGGCGCGCTTCTTCTCGGCGTGGATCTCGGCCAGGTAGCTGGCCAGGGCCTCCGTGCGGGCCAGGTCCACGGGGCGCGCCGGCTCGGTCAGAAGCCGATCGAGATCGAGCCAGTAGGGAGTCCCCTCGGACTTCTCGACGAGCTGGAAGAACTCCACCGCGTCGGCGGCGGAGACCAGCTCGCCGCTCTTGCGCACGAACCCAACGTCCCAGCTCCGGACATGGCGGGGGAGCGCGTTGTAGGCGTCGTGACCCCAGAGCGCGGCCCAGGCGCGGTCGGCCCGATATTCGTGGCCGAAGCCCTCTTCAGGACGGGTCCGGGCCAGGACGAACTGCTGCGGCTCCCCCCCCACCAGGCACTCCACTTCGAGCGGGACCCCGTAGCCGAAGGCTTTGGGGTCGCTCTCCTCGCCCAGCCTGCTCTTGAGAGGTCTCAGGGCCAGCAGCTCGACCGGCCGCCGCAAGACCCGGGCGAGGTACGCCTGAAGCGCGAGGCGCTCGATCATGGAGCCGGGCCTTACTTCCCGCGGACGGTGAGGACCGGGCAGGGCGCCAGCGGAATCACCCGCTCCGCCACGCTCCCCATGAAGAACTTCGACAGCCCCGTTCGCCCGTGCGTCCCCATCACGATCAGGTCCGCCCGCTTCGCCCGCGCCGCCCGGACGATCCGGTCGTAGGCCACGCCCTCCAGCAGCAGCGTCTTCACCCGCACCCGCGCCTTCTGAGCCCGGGCCAGGAGCTTGGCCAGCTCCCGCCCCGCCCCCCGCCGGGCCGCCGCCTCCAGCTCCTCGTAGGTCCTGGGCGATACATAGCCGTCGCCGATGAACGGCGTCGGCGGCAGCAGCACGTGCACCAGCAGCAGCTCGGCCCGGTTCACCTTGGCCAGCCCCACGGCCTTCGCAAACGCCGCGCGCGAGGCGCGGGAGAAATCGGTTGGGTGGACAATGCGACGGACGGACGTCTTCATGGCTTCTCTGCCTCCTCCTTCGCGGCGAGCCCGGCCGTCAAGAGCCGCTTGGCCGCAAAGTATTTCTTCGGGTAGCGGGTCCGCTCAAGGCGCCATTCCCGGTAGGCGGCCAGACGACGCCTGAGACCGGCGAAACTCCGGTCAAAGGCCAGCCACGCCGTCTCGGCGACGTCTTCCACCCGGATCGTGGGCCGACGGGGCACACGGACGGTCAGGGCGCAGCGCGTGGCCCGTCCGCCCTTGGGGCCGTTGTCGTCGGCAAAGGTCACCAGGGCCGTCACCGGGCTTGTGTGAATCCGCCCGAGCTCGCGGCCCAGCCGTTTCTCGATCCGGGCCCCGAGCCGCGGCGCCAGGGAGACCCCGCGAAGTTCGATCTTCATGCCTAGTTCAGCGGGCGCACTTCGCCCGCGATGACTTGATGGGCCCGGCCCCTCGAATCCTCAACGACGAAGTGTCCCTCGGCGTCCACGCCCAACGCCCGGCCATCGAAGGTGACCGACTCTTCGCGCACCTCCACGCGGCGACCCGTCAGGATATCCCGATCGCGCCAGGCCCGGAGCAGGGCCTCCGCGCCCTGGGCCCGAAAGACCTGAAGCCACTCGTCGAGGAAGTTGAGGAAGCTCGCGGTGAAGGCGTTCCGGTCGATGTCCCTTCCCGCCAGATCCCGCAGCGAGGCCGCCGCATGCCCTGCCTCCCCCAGCGCCGCCAGAAGTGCCTTGTGCTCGACGTTGAGGTTCACCCCGACGCCGAGAATCACGTAGTCCAGCCGATCGCCCGAGACGGCCAGCTCTGCCAGGACCCCCCCCACTTTCTTCCGTTCCACGAGGATGTCATTGGGCCACTTGATGGCGGCTGGCAGCCCGAAGGTTCGAATCGCGTCAGCCACGGCCAGGGAGGCGACGAAGGAAAACACCGGCGCCTCCTTCGGACCGATAGCGGGCCGGAGGAGGACGGACGCGTAGAAGTTCACCCCGTACGGCGAGAACCAACTCTTCCCCTGCCGTCCCCGCCCCGCCGTCTGGCTCTCGGCCAGCACCAGCGTTCCCTCCCGCGCGCCGGCCTTGGCGAGCTGGCGGAGGACCGCGTTGGTCGAGGACACCTCGCCGAACAGATAGATCTGGCGCCCCACCGTTCGGGCCGAGAGCTGTCGGCGGATCAACTCGATGCTGAGCGAATCTTGCATGACTGGGGCTTCAGGCGACACGGCCGTATACCTCCTTTTGGCTCGGCGGGCCGACGGTCAGGACCGGGCAAGGCGCCGCCTGAATCACGTGATGAGCCACCGAACCCAGCGCCCACCGCAGGAGGCCCGACCATCCATGAGTCCCCATCACGACCACGTCGGCCCCCACGGAATGAGCATGATTGACGATCTCCTCCTGGGCGACCCCATGGCAGAGGATCGTCCGAACACGGGCCCGCGGAAGCGAGCTCTCGGCAAGAAGCGTCGCGACCGATTCCTCGGCTCGCCGGCGGTAGCCGGCCTCGAGCCTGGCCCGCGCGCCCGGCGATGTCCTGGGGTCCTCGGGAACCTCAGGCATGATGTGAAGGAGAACGACCGTCCCCCCGCTGGCGGTAGCCAGAGCCTCGACGACCGGCCACGCCCCCTGGGCGGCCGGGGAGAAGTCCGTTGGAAAGAGCAGCGTGGCGAGGCGCGTCATGCACCCCCCCCCGGACCCACGGTCAACACGGGACACGGCGCCAGGCGCACCACCTCATCGGCAACGCTCCCCAGCAGCACGCGCCGGAAGCCGGTCCGCCCCGCGGTCCCGACCACGACCAGGCCGGCCTGTTCTTCGGCGGCGGCCAGCAAGATCTGGTCGGCGGGACGGCCCTTGTCGACCCGGGATCGGACCTTGATGTCCTCGCGCTCGGCCTGGGTCAGGAGCTTCGAGAGCTCGCCCTCCGCCTCCTCCCGCGCCGCCTCCCAGTACCGGCTGAAGACGTCGCGCGTGAAGAACCCCTCCGGCGGCGCCGTGAGCGGCGGCACGACGTGCAGGATGACCAGCTCGGCCTTGAAGACCCGTGCCAGCTCCAGGGCGTATGGCCAGGCGGCCAGTGACGCCGGGGAGAAATCCGTGGCGTAGAGAATCCGGCCGATCGTCATGATCGCTTCCCCCTCGCCCCTGACAGCCCCGCGCTCCGGAGCGCGGTCTCGGTCACCCGCATCAGGAACACCGGGATCGGCGCGGAGCGCAAGACCGCCTCCGCCACCGAGCCGAACAGGAGCCGACCCAAACCGCTGCGTCCGTGGGTGGTCATGGCGATCAGGTCGGCGCCGATCTCCTTCGCCGCCGCCGCAATCTCAATCGACGGGTCGCCGATCCGGACCCGGGCGCCCGCGCGGACTCCCTTGGCCTTGAGCGTCGCCACCAGCGGCTCAAGGTACGCCTGCGCATCCAGTTCCTTGAGGATCGGTTCCCCCGCCCCGGCGTGTTCGGCCATCGCCACCACATCCGCCGACGACAGCGGCACCACGCGAAGGAGCACAATCTCCATATCCAGCGGACCGGCGATCTGCTCGATGAAGGGCAAAATCGCCTCCGCCACCGGAGAGCCGTCCAGCGGAACGAGGACGCGCTCATACATGGCTCACGGTCTCCAGGCTTGCGATGGGGCCCAGGGGCGGGCTTCGCCCTTCTCCACGGGGGGGTGCACCGGCGCCTCGGCGACGCGGATCAGGAGAATCGGCGTGGTCGTCCCGCGCAGCACCGACTCCGCCACGCTGCCCAGGATGAAGCGTCCCAGGCCGCTCCGACCGTGGGTCGTCATCGCGATCAGGTCGACCTTGTGCAAGCGCGCGGCCTCGACGATCGCGTACGCCGCCGGGCCGTACCAGACCGAGGTCTCCACGTCCTTGACGCCGAGGGCCGCCAAACGGTCGCCAACCTGAGCCAGGTAGTCCTCGGCCTCGGTCACCACCTTGACCTGAGCCTCCGTCGCGTCGGCCCCCGGAATCACGCGGGCCTCGGCCGCGCGAAGCAGGAGCAGTCGCGCCCCCGAGCTCTCGGCCAACTCCACGGCTTTGGGCAGCACGGCTTCGGCCAGCGACGAGCCATCGAGCGGAACCAGAATCTTTCCGAGTTTCATGGAACGTCTCCTCGTACCGTAAAAGTGCAACCGGAATGCCAGGGAAGGAGGAAAAGGAACGGCTTGAGAAATCGAGGAGTTAGTCTAGAACTGGGCGAGCCGGACACCCCCCACCTGAGGCGTCTTCACCCCAGGTGGGGCAGGCTCAGTCCGTCCCCGATGGACGGCGTCGGCGGCACCAGCGCTACACATGCCGGATCTCAGGCCAGGGTTTGGCCTCGCCCTTCCCGGTCGGCAGTTCCACCGGCGCCTCGGGAGCGCGGATCAGGAAGATCGGCGTCGTGGTTCCGCGGAGCACCGACTCCGCCACACTCCCCAGGATGAGGCGCCCCAGGCCGCTCCGACCGTGGGTGGTCATCACGATCAAGTCGACCTTGCGCAAGCGCGCCGCCTCGACGATCGCATACGCCGCCGGGCCGTACCAGACCGAAGTCTCGACGTCCTTGACCCCATTCCCCCGGAGCCTGCTGGCCACTTCTGCCAGGTACGCCTCGCCTTCCTCGACGACCTTGATCTGGGCTTCGGTGGGGTCAGCACCCGGAAATGTATGCGCCTCGACGGCGCGGAGCAGTTCCACTTTTGCGCCGGAGTCCTGGGCCAGCTCCACCGCCCGTGGCAACGCTGCCTCCGCCAGAGCCGATCCATCCAGGGGGACTAAAATCTTCTGCACTTTCATCGCCGCCTCCTTCGCCAACCTCTGCGCCGCGGCCATCGCTGCCGTTGCGCTCGGTTCTCGTTACCAACTCGCTCTGGGTTTCACAGCAACCCCCATGCCAGCTCGAACCTCAACGATTTCGGGATGTTAGATTTTCGGGGGTGGAGAGTCCCCGGGCAAGGTGGGGTGGGAACGCCCCAGTGGTATTCGCGAGGCCCGGCCCTTGGTTCCCGGCAGGGGGCGGCGGCCTCTGATCGGGTCAACTCTCGCCGCTCGACCCTGTCTCCCGGATCCCGTACTTGTTGATCAGGCGGTGAAAGGTCTTCCGGTCGATTCCCGCGGCCTTCGCGGCCTGCGAGACGTT
>JACQWA010000423.1 GCA_016209425.1 Candidatus Rokuibacteriota bacterium | reverse complement strand
GGCTGGTACTGCCGGAGGTGCCACGCCAGCGTCGGCGACGCCAAGGCAGCTGTCCGCTGACACAGGGAGCCGAACAGGTCGAGGGGCGCCGCTGTGGGGGATCGTCCTGGCGGGTGGGGAGGGGACTCGCCTGCTCCCCCTGACCCGGCACATCGCGGGTCGGGCTGATCGCGATCGTGCTGGCCTTCAACATCCAGTGGCCGACCCTCCCGACGCTCCTGATGAACCCACCCCTGATCGTCATGTACGTGCGGCTGGCTCGACGGGAGGACCGGGAGCTGGCAGCGGCATTCGGCGGGGCGTTCCGCAGCTACGTGGCCCGGACTCCCGCCTTTTTCCCCTGGCCCCGGCCGAGAGTGCCGCTGGAAGCGCGAGAGGAGGCCCCCTGACAAAAAGTCGAAGCCGGCCTGCCCTTTTCCAGCTCTTCGCCGGTTTGTCTGACCTCGCGTGAGTCCATCCTCCATCCCTGCTGTAATTGCCTGGTCTTTCTTCGTTTTCCGAGGGGGCGGCTTGGCATCGGGCTTGCTCTTTCTCAGAACGGGAGTCACATGATGGAGGAGTTTCTCAGGAGGAGGAGGATGGCCATGACAATCCGAGGGATCCTTGCGATGGGTCTTGTCTTGCTCGTTGGCGGTGCGTTGCCGGCCTCAGCCCAGATGACGGGCGACGCTGGCGGGATGACGGGAATGATGGGCGGCGGCATGCCCGGAGGTGCCGCGACGACCGGCTGCCCGGGGATGACGGGCCGGCCAGCGGGTCTTGGCTACGAGGGCCCCTGGCTCAGCTTCGCGCTGGCCCACGCCCGGGAGCTGGACCTGACCCCGGACCAGGTCAAGGGGCTCACCGCGCTTCGGGAGGAGTTCGAGAAGGAGGCCCTCCGGCTGGTCGGTGAGATCCGCGCCGCGGAAGCCGACGTCTGGCAGCTTGAGCGGCGCACGCCTGTGGACATCCGGGGACTGGAGGCGAAGATCCGCGCCGTCGCCGGGCTGGAGGCCGACCTCCGGATTGGCCGGTTGAAGACAATCGAGAAGAGCTTGGCGCTTCTGACTCCAGACCAGCGACAGAAGTTGACCGGCATCGCCCAGAGCATGGGCCGGATGCATGGGGCCATGATGATGGGGGGCCCCGGGGAAGTCACGCACTGAGCCGCACTGGGCGGATCGCGCCCGCGGGGAGTCCCACGAATGACGTGGAGGGCGAGCCTGGCGCTCGGCCCGATGGCGGTGCTGGCTGCGTGGGTCTCACGGCGTGAGCGTCATGCCCGAGGGCCGGTCTCCGGCGAATATCACGACACGGTCCCTTGAGTAAGGGAGGAGGACAACCATGAAACG
The DNA here is from genome assembly GCA_016209425.1 of Candidatus Rokuibacteriota bacterium. Taxonomy (GTDB): domain Bacteria; phylum Methylomirabilota; class Methylomirabilia; order Rokubacteriales; family CSP1-6; genus JACQWA01. The sequence continues at coordinate 3,948 of JACQWA010000423.1, read as the reverse complement.
ACTGACGATCCGCGGGACTGCGCTGTCCCTCGGGCTCTTTTTTGACGTGAGCTTCGTCCTCTGCGTCCTGTGGGGGCTCCTGGCTCCCCAGGGGTTCACGAAGATGGCGGGCTTTCTCGAGGTGGTCTTCCCGGGATTCACCTGGCTGACCCCCCAGAGCGTCGTGCTGGGCCTTGTGGAGGCGTTCCTCTACGGCGTCTACATCGCAGTGGTCTTCGTCCCGCTCTTCAACTACTTCGAGGGCGGGCGCCCAGCTGAGGCGGAACGGCCCGGAGTGATGACCCAGGCGGTGCGGCATCCATGACGGGGGCCCGGCCGGCTCGGATGGAACCCGAGATGCACGAGACCCACGCGATGCGTGAGGTCAACGTCTGCGTCGACGGTCTGGACCTGCCATTCGACCTCGCCGGCAGTCTCGCCCGCCAGCTGGCGTGGCACGTGGCCCGGCAGGCGGGGGGCGAGGCGATGCCTCTCGCGTGGTTCGATCGCAAAGCGGGGAGGGAATGTCCGGTGGTGCCGGAGTGCATGCACAAGCCTGGCTGGCTCGCCTATGCGCGAGGGCATGGCGGGGACCTCAGCATCGTCGTGAACGAGGGGGAGTACGTCTTCGTCTTCTGTGTCGTCAAGGGGCTGTGAGAGGACAATGGAGGAGAGAGTTATGCCTGAATGGATCACGGGAAACTGGATCTGGATTGTCTTGGGGCTTGGAGCATTGTGGTTTGTCTTCCGCCAAGGTGGCATGGGATGCGGGATGAGCGGTCACGATAGTCACGGCCGGTCGGATTCCGCCCGAAACGGGCAGGTCGGCGAATCAGACGAGGGCCGCGCGGCTGGCCATCACGGCACTGTCGAGCCGTCCGAGGGCTCGGCGCATGCCACGCACCGCCGTGGCGGGTGCTGCTAGACAATTGGGCGTGGACTCGAACACCGCGAACGGCTTGGGCGAGGTCGATCTGGCGTTCCTGATCGCCGACCTCTCAGGGTTCACGGCCCTGACGGAGACGTACGGGAGCGCGGGCGGTGCCCAGGTCCTGACCCGCTACGGCGGGATCGCCGAGCGCGCCCTGGAGCCGGGGGCCCGCCTGGTGGAGCGAGCGGGCGACGAACTCCTGATCGCTGACGCCGACGTTGCGCGCATCGTCCGCATCGCCGTTCGGCTCCGCATGGCGATCGAGCAGGAACCCCTCTTTCCCTCCGTGCGCGCGGGCATCCATGCGGGGCCTGTGCTGGAGTACCGCGGGGGATACGTCGGCCCCGCCCTGAGCCTAGCCCGGCAGGTCGCCGCCTACGCGCGCGCGGGCGAGATCCTGTGCACGGAGGCGGTCTTCCGGCGGGCGGCGAATGTCGGAGACATCGAGTTCGTGGCGGTCGGTCCCGTCCGTCTCTGGAATGTCGCCGAGCCCGTCTGGATCTACGAGGTAATCCCCCCCGGGCAGCGGGACCCTGGCAGCGCCGTCGATCCGGTCTGCCGGATGCAGGTGAGAGCGGAGACGGCGCCTGCGCGCTTGCCTTACAAAGACCGGACGTACTGGTTTTGCTCGTTCGACTGCGCTAGCGCCTTCGCCGAACGCCCCGATCGCTACGCGAGCACTTGAGGGAGGGGCGCTATGGAACGGAAGGCATCAGGTCCGTTGGGAGAAAGCGTGAGCCCGCCAGCCGTCGCCCCCGGGCGACGGCGCCTTCTCACGGTGGTCCTGGGGGGCATCCTCACCGCCATCGCCGGGGTCGTCGGAGCGCCCCTGGCGGCATTCTTCGCCCTGCCCGCCTTGAGGCTGTCCGAGCGCCGGTGGCTTGAGGTGGGACGGCTCGCCGAGTTCCCGGAGGGGGAAATAAAGAAGGTGCTGGCGAGGCCGCTGACCGCCCAGGCCTGGCCCTATGAGACCCCCCGGGTGACCGTCTACGTGCTGAACCGGGGCGCGGGGAAGTTTACCGTCTTTAACATCCACTGCACCCACGTCGGCTGCCCCGTGCGGTGGAACCCCCAGGCGGGGCGGTTCTTCAGCCCCTGCCACGGGGGCGTCTTCGACAGGGACGGCCGGGTTCTCGCGGGCCCCCCGCCCCGCCCCCTGGACCGCTACGAGTACAAGGTCGAGAAGGGAGTCCTCTACGCGGGCCGCGCCTACAAGGTGACCGAGAGGCTCGAGTTCAGGGAATGGCACCACGCCTGAGCCGGCTCCTGGACTGGTTCCAGGAGCGCCTCGGCACCCGGGAGCAGCTGACCTGCTTCCTCTACCGGCGGTTGCCTGAGGGGACCACCTGGTGGCATACCCTGGGGAGCGCCGCGCTCTTCCTGATCCTCCTCCAGACGCTGACCGGCTTCTTTCTGGCCTTCTACTACGTCCCCTCCCCCGAGCACGCCTACGACAGCCTGGTGTACATCCAGAACGAGATTCCCTTCGGACGGTACGTCAGGGGCCTCCACTACTGGGGGGCGAGCCTGACGGTGGTGGTCGTCTTCTTCCACCTCCTCCGGGTCTTCTTCATGGGGGCCTACAAGTATCCGCGGGAGCTGTCCTGGGTGGTCGGGGTGTTCCTGTTCCTCCTGGTCATGCTCTTCGGCTTCACGGGCTACCTGCTCCCGTGGGACCAGAAGGCCTACTGGGCCACGGTCGTGGGGACACACATCGCGGGCACGGCGCCCCTCGTGGGGGACTACCTCTGGCGAATCCTCCAGGGCGGGGCGACGGTCGGGGCCCGGACCCTGGGCCGCTTTTACGCCGCCCACGTCCTGATCCTCCCGGTCGTTCTCTACGCCTTCATCCTGGTGCACCTCTCCATGGTGATCTACCAGGGCATCGCCCCGACGCCGAGGAGAGGGTTCGACCGCATCAGGAAGGAGGAGTACGACCGCCTCTACGAGGCTTCCAAGGGGAAGGGGGAGACCTTCTTCGAGCATCTCCTCCGGGATGGCGTCGTCGCCCTCCCGCTGCTGCTGCTCCTGGTCTGGATGGCCGCGGCCTGGAAGGTCCCGATGGAGGGGGTGGCCGACCCTACGGACACCGAGTACGTCCCACGACCCGAGTGGTACTTCTACTTCCTCTTCGAGCTCCTGTGGCAATTCCCGGGGAAGTGGATCCCCGTGGCGACCTTCTACATCCCCCTGGCGGCGGTGCTCCTCCTGCTGCTCCTCCCCTTCTTCGACCGGACGGCAGGGCGAAGCCCCTTGAAGCGTCCTCTCGCCTCCGGCCTCGCCACGGCGGCTCTCGCCGCCATCGCGTTCCTGACGTACCAGGGGGCGACGGCGCCCCCGCCTCCAAAGGCTGGGGCGGCCCTTTCGAGGGAGATGGCCGCCCTCCCGCCGGCTCTGGCCCGAGGGAGAGCGGTCTACGACGCCCAGGGGTGTTCGGCTTGCCACGTGTTGAAAGGGACCGGCACCGCTGCGGGGCCCGACTTGACGCGGGTCGGGGCCCGGCGCGATGCCGAGTGGCTCAAGCGGTTCGTGAGGGATCCGGCCGCGGTGAAGCCCGACTCGGCCATGCCGCCGTACACCGACCTGCCCGCGGAGGATCTGGATGCGCTCGCGAGGTACCTCGCCTCGTTGAAGTAGGAGGACGGACGATGGTAACGATCACCGCCTGGACCCGAGTGCTGGGGCTGCTCCTGGCCCTCCTGGCCGGCTTGCTGCTCCCCGCCTCGGCGGGCGCGCAGCAATACGTCCTCTGGGGGGACGCCCGCAAGGGGCAGCGGGTGTTCGTGGAGAAGGGGTGCGGGAGCTGCCATGCGATCCGGGGGATGGGCCCGACCGTGGCGCCAGACCTGGGGAGAATTCCGGCCCGGCATTTCACCATGACCCAGATGGCCGGCATCATGTGGAACCACGCCCCGGCCATGCAGCAGACGGCTCGGGAGAAGGGCATCGCCTGGAAGGCGTTCAAGGGCTCGGAGATGCGCGATCTGATCGCCTTCCTCTATGCGGCGAGCCTGCTCGACGAGCCAGGGGATCCGCGG
>JACQWA010000420.1 GCA_016209425.1 Candidatus Rokuibacteriota bacterium | reverse complement strand
GCGGCGGCGCTGGCGATCGATCCCACGCTCTCCATCGAGAGGCTGGCGCTGGCGAACCCGTACAAGAACCCGGCCGACCTCGAGCGCGCGCTCGATGCCCTCAAGCAGGCGGGGCTCCCGTGAGGGCGCTGCGCGACCGGCTTACCCACGAGGTCGGCGGCGGGGTACGACCCCATCTGGTTCAGATCGCCATCTGGCTTCCCTCCGTGTGGGTGGGGTGAGCTGCTCCCTGAATCGTTCCCCCCCATCTGATCCCGCGCCGACGTGCCCGCCTGACCCGAGTCTCGGGCGCCGAGCCCGCTCGTACCGCATCCGGTGCCGACTCTCTGCGCGAGGTCCCTGCAATTTCGGCCTTGACTGTCCCGTCATCCGCGCTGTATCAGGGAGCATGGACCGGCGGTTCGATATCGGGCGCGGCCCAGGAGAGCATCAGGCCGAGGCGTGTCGGCCCGAAGAGTGCGGCCGACCCGTCGGGCCTGGAGGCTTCGCCAGCCTGGCGCGCGGCGACGTGCGGAGGACCCGATGACGTCCATATATCTCGCTCATCACACCGTGTCGCTCGATGACCTGAAAGCCGAGTGGAAGCGATTTTCGACCACCGGCGAGTACGATCCGGCGAAGGTCCGCGCCTTTGTCGGGGAGTCCTGGCAGCGCGCCCGGTCCCTCGGACTGGACCCGCTTGGTGCGGGCCCGGTGTTGCGGCTGTCGGGCGACGCGTTTCAGAAGAAGCTTCGCGAAAACAGCCTTCTCATACGAGTGGCGAAGCCTCTGATGGAGAGTCTCTACCCGGTCCTGGAGAAATCCAGCTACTGGGTCGTCCTCTACTCGCCGGACGGTTACATCCTGTATCGGATCGGGCGGCCGGAGGACATCCGGATGCTCGAGATGCTCGGGGTGTTCCTGGGAACGTGCAAGCGAGAAGACGTGGCGGGCACCACGGGGTTCTCGCTCGTATCTCGCCTGAAGGCGCCCGTGCAGATTCGCGGGCCCGAACACTACTTCGAGGGGTGGCACATCGCCTTCGGTTCGTACGCGCCGATCCTGGACCCTTCGGGGGAGCTGATCGGGGCGATCGGTATCTGCTCCAGCACGCCTGGACACCACGAGCACACGCTCGGCATGGTGATGGCAGCCGCCGCCTCGGCCAGCAATGAGATCGAGCTCCACAAGAAGGCCCGCGAGGTCGATTTCGCCGCGAAGGAGCTGGAAGCGATCATCAACTCCATCAATGACGGCGTGATCGCGGTCAACCTGTCCGGCGAGATCCTCGAGATCAACCGGGCCGGCCTCGGGCTCGCGACCCGGCGGATGGAGGGCGGGCACCCCGTGAAGGTCGATGACGTTATGGGCGCGGAGCCCAAGCTCGCGGGGTTCCTCGACAGCATCATGAGCGATCCTGCGGCGGTCGTGGAGCGGCGTGTCCGGTTCACGCTGCACGGCGGGAGGAGCTTCGACGGGCTGGTTTCGGCGATGCCCATCCTCGAGCGGGACGGGGCCGTGATCGGCGCGGTGATGCTCGTCAAGAACATCAAGCGGCTCGAGAAGCTGATGGGAGCCCTCAAGCAGCTCGAGGCGCGGTACACGCTGGAGGACATCCTCGGGACGAGTCCCGAGATCCAGTCGGCCAAGCGTGTGGCCCGCTTCGCTGCCAGGTCGTCGTCGGGCGTCCTGCTCGAGGGCGAGAGCGGCACCGGCAAAGAGCTGTTCGCTCATGCCATCCACGCCGCCAGTGACCGGCGCGACCGTCCGTTCGTCGCGGTCAACTGCGCCGCGATCCCCCGCGAGCTGTGCGAGAGCACGCTGTTCGGCTATGCCCCGGGGGCGTTCACGGGCGCCCGGACGGCCGGTCAGGAAGGAAAGTTCCAGCTCGCCCACGGCGGCACGCTGTTCCTCGACGAGATCGCGGAGCTGTCGCTCGAGCTGCAGCCGAAGCTGCTGCGCGCGATCTCCGAAGGACGCATCGAGAAGGTCGGCGGCAAGATCCCGATCGATATCGACGTGCGCCTCATCGCCGCCACCAACCGGAATCTCAAAGAGGAGGTGGCGAAGGGGCGGTTCCGCGAAGATCTCTTCTTCAGAGTCAACGTGGTCAGGATCCAGGTGCCACCGCTGCGCGACCGCAAGAGCGACCTGAGGCCGCTGACCGAGCACTTCGTGGCGAAGATCGTGGCCAAGCTGGGCAAGCCGGTCCGGGCGGTCGACCCGACCGTGTACGCCCGGTTCGAGGCGTACCCCTGGCCCGGGAATGTGCGGGAGCTGGAGAACGTGCTGGAGAGCGCGATCAACGTCATGGAGGGGGACACGCTCCGGGTCGATCACCTGCCCGAGACCGTGGCGATGCGCAGGAGTTCGGCGGCAATGCCCGGCGAGGCTCTGTCGCTGCGGGACCTGGAGCGGCGGGCGATCGAAGAGGCGCTGGTCAACTGCCGGGGGAAGAAGACCCTCGTGGCCAAGAGCCTTGGAATCTCTCGGGACACCCTCTACCGCAAGCTCAAAGAACTTTCCATCGAGACGTCCTAATCTCGGACAGTCTTAGATTCGGACATACGCCACTAAGTAGGCGCTTCTTCTATTTTTCTTGGTTTTCTTGTCCGATTCTAGGACACGACTTTCCTCGCGATCTGGCTCCTCTCATGGCTTCGAAACGGCTTTTATCATTTAACTACTTGAAAAACAAGCCTTGTTTTTAACCTGGTTCGGATCTTGCTACGAGGTTCGCCAGAGCTTGGCTGCCAAAATAGGGGGGAATTGGTGACCATGGCGGACTGGCGTGAGGGGTGCGTTGTCGGTGTCGACATCGGCTCGACGACGACGAAAGCAGTGGCGTTCTCAAAGGAGGGCTACCTCAAGGGGCCACTGATGCCCACAGGGGCGGTCCCGGAAAAGGCCGGCCGTGCGGCGGTGGAAGGGCTGGCGACAGTGGCCGGCATACCGTTCGAGGCCATCCAGTTCACCGTGGCGACCGGCTACGGTCGCCTGCTGGCGTCGGCGAGCGGGTTCGCCGACAAGGTCATCTCGGAGATCTCGTGCCACGCGACAGGCGCGTTCTACCTCAACCCGCGGACCCGCCTGATCGTGGACATCGGCGGGCAGGACAGCAAGGGCATCGGGCTGACCGCCGCGGGCGTCGTCGAGAACTTCGTGATGAACGACAAGTGCGCGGCGGGAACGGGCAGGTTCCTCGAGGAGATGGCCGAGTTGCTCGGCTACGAGCTCGACGAGATCGGCGAGGTGTCGCTACGGTCCGAGTCGCCCTGCGAGATCAGCAGCACCTGCACCGTCTTCGCGGAGACGGAAGTTCACGCGCTCACGACGGCCAGGAAGCGGCCCGAGGACATCCTGGCGGGGTTGCATAAAGCCGTGGCGAAGCGTGTGGCCGCGATGGTCAAGGCCCTCGGTGTCAGAGAAGAGGCCGTGTTCACCGGCGGGGTTTCCAAGAACCGGGGGGTCGTGAAGTGGCTGGAGGAGCGTCTGGGGATGGCCTTCACCCCGCTTCCCGACGACCCGCAGTACGCGGGGGCGCTCGGAGCGGCGGTCCTCGGCTTTCGGCTAAGGCAGTGATGGCCGTCGCCGAGGCGTGCGGGGATCCCACCGGAAGGTGGTTCAAGGACAGAGTGGAGATCGAGCGATGACATCGCGTGCGCTGGCCGAAGTCAAGATCCGACTCGAACGGCGACCCCGGGAGATCGAAGAGCTGCGGAGCGCGGGCCGCAAGGTCGTCGGGACGTTCTGCGTGTACGTTCCCGAGGAGCTGATCCACGCCGCCGGCCTCATTCCGATCCGCCTGGTCAAGGGCGGCAACCCGGACGTGGACGCGCTGGGGGACCACTACCTGAGCACGGGCTCGTGCCCCTTCGCCCGCGCCTGCCTCGGATACAAGGAGGTGAACCGCGACCCGTACTTCGCCAGCGTCGACGCGGTGGCGGAGGCGCCCACGTGCCTGCAGATGGAGCGGGTGCTCGAGCTGTACCACAAGTACTTCGGCGTCGAGATCCTGCCGATTTCGTTCCCGCGGACCTACTTCTACGCCCCCGACGCCGATGGCTTCCGGTTCTTCATGGACCAGCTCCAGTGGTTCAAGGGGAGGCTCGAGGAGCTGGCGGGCGCTCCCATCACCGAGGAGCGGCTCCGGGAATCGATCCGTCTGTTCGACGCCACCCGCGAGAAGCTCCACCGGATCTATGGTCTCCTCAGGATGGACGTCCCGCCTCTCCGGTGGGAGGAGGCGTTCAAGCTGGTCCACGCCGGCTTCTACCTGGACCGCCGGGAGTACGATGCCCTCCTGGGGGACGTCATCGCGGAACTGGAGGCCGCGTGTGACCCCGCCGCTGCCGACCCGGACGCGGGACCCGACAGCTTGCCGCGCCTCATGATCTTCGGAGGCTGTCTCGCCGACGGCGATGACAAGATCGTCGAGGTGGTGAAGAGCGTGAACGCCCGGGTGGTGATCGACGACTTCTGCACCGGGTCGCGGGTTTTCTGGAACCTCACCGGCGGGGACACCCTGGAGGAGCTGGCCAAGCGTTACCTGACCAAGGTCCCGTGCGGGTCGCTGCCGTATCCGCACCGGGAGGGGGACCCGAAGATCGCCCACATCACCTCCTTGGCCAAGGAGTACCGCGTGGACGGCGTCATCTACTACGCGCTGCGGTGCTGCGATCCTTACATCTTCAAGACCGAGCGGTTCCGCCGCGTGCTGGAAGGCATGGGGATCCCGATGCTCGACCTGGTGTCCGAGTACACGCCATCGGACCTGGACGAGTTGCAGATCCAGGTCGAGAACTTCGTGGAAACGCTTGAACTGGCTCGGATGCGGGGATGACGGAGATGCTCGACTTGCGTGGCGGGCCGAACGGCGGTGACGCCGTCGTGGGCGTCGACATCGGATCGATCTGGACGAAGGCCGTCTTCATTCGGAACGGGCAGGTGACGAACGGTGCGCTGCTCCGGACGGGGGCGGTGCCGGAAGAGGCGGGGGAAACGGCGGTCCGCGACCTCCTCGCCCGGCACGAGGTGCCGCGGGACGAGGTGGGGTGCGTGGTCGCGACCGGCTACGGGCGGATCAATCTGGCGTCGGCGCGCAAGTCGCTCCCCGAGATCACGTGCGTCGGGCGCGGCGCGCACGCGCTGAATCCGGCCGTGCGGACCGTGATCGACATCGGGGGGCTCGACTGCAAGGTGGTCGGCCTGGACCCGGCCGGGAGAGCGCTGAAGTTCAAGCGCAACGACAAGTGCGCCGCGGGCACCGGACGGTTCATCGAGAAGATCGCGAAAATCCTGCAGCTGGATCTCGAGCAGATCAGCCAGCTCAGCGTGAAGGCGTCCGGGGCGTGCAGCATCAGCAGCACGTGCGTGGTGTTCGCGGAGTCCGAGGTCGTGTCGGCGCTGGCGAAGGGCTTTCCGTACGAGGACGTGATCGCCGGCGTCAACGCGGCGGCCGCCGAGCGCGTGGCCCAGATCGTGGAGCGGCTGGGGACGGAAGGGGAGGTGGCCATGGTCGGCGGCATGGCCAAGAACCGCGGGTTCGTCGCCGCGCTGGAGACGAGGCTCGGCGTTCGGTTCGCGCCGCTCCCCGCCGACCCGCAGTACGTCGAGGCGCTCGGCGCCGCGCTGTTCGCGCAGGAACTGGCGACTGGCAAGGAAGAGATGGCGAGGAGATAGCCATGCCGGCAGACGCGATTCCGCTGTCAGACGGTCGGACGATCCCGTGGGGCGAGGTGGAGGCCTTTTTCACGCACGTCGTCCCGAGGGAATATCCCGTGCTCAGCCAGCTTCGTATCGATTCGACGCTGCCGGCGGCGAAGAAGCTCATCTACATGATTCACACGTTGCCCGACCGGCTGTGGGACGCGAAGCGGCGGGGCAAGACGGTCGTCGGCCGGTGGGGCGCAGCCAACCCGACCGACATCTTCTACGCCTGCGGCATGGTGCCGACGAGCACCTACGGGTTCGGGACGAGGTGCGCGTTTCGCGGGGACATCTCCTTCATCGCGACCGGCAGGGCCGCCCTGGCCCAGGACACGTGCGCCTGGCAGGCGTGCATGCACGGGGCCATCAAGAAGGGCGCGATCCCGATGGACGTCGGCTACACGTTCGTCGGAACGTGGTGCTACGACTCCCAGTACAACTTCGAGAACCTGCGGGAGCACATTCCCTTCGTCGGCTACTTCGACCAGGCGATGTTCGGCCTGTGGCCGGGCAAGGATGCGCAGGTGTTCCGGGGCTACATCAGGAGGCAGCTGGAGAAGTTCTTCGACGAGATGGAGACCGTCACCGGCCGGCGCGTCACCGAGGAGGACCTCCGGCGCGAGATCAGGCTCGAAAACCGGATTCGCGCCTCCCTCAGGAAATTGAAGGATTTTGAACTCACGGCGGCCGAGCCGCCCATGGACAGCATGACGAGCTTCATGTTCGACTGCATGACCGTCGACTGGCTCGCCGATACCACGGCGGCGCTGAGTATCCTCGAAGGCGCCTGTGCGGAAGTGGAAGAGCGGGTCCAGCGAGGCGAGCGAGCGGCCGGGGTCAAGGACGAGCCGGTGCGAGTGCTCATGACCGGCATGCCCCCCTTCGACTACGCCTTCTACAACCAGGTCGACGACCTCGGGGGCGTCCAGCTGGGGCTCGACGGGCTGTGGAACACCCGGCACATCCGGGAGGACGGCGACCCGTACGACGCGCTGGTCGACAGCATCGTCGACATCCCCGTGGGGAACTTCATGCTCAGGGGCAACCCCGACACGCTGGAGACGGTGAGGAAGGGCAGGGTGGACGGGGTGATCTTCCATATCGTCGTCGGCTGCCGCCGGGTGGCCGAGATGGCTCGGCTCTACGCGGATACGCTCAAGGAGAAGACGGGCATTCCGACGCTGATCATCGAAGGTGATTTGCCGGGCCAGGGCCACGGACAGCGTATGACCAGGCTCCAGGCGTTCTTCGAGACCATCGGCTGAGCGAATCCGAGGAGTGAGGCGCGACCGTGGACCGAGTCTGCTGGAATCCGATCGAGCAGCTCGACTGGAAAGAGGCGCGGAAGGTCCAGGAGCAGAAGCTGGCCACGCAGCTCCGCTACCTGGCCGAGCGGTCGATCTTTTATCAGCGGAGGTTCCGCGCGGCGGGCATAGCCCTGGACGCCATACGGCACGTCGAGGACCTTGAGAGGATTCCTTTCACCACGAAGCAGGAGCTGCGCGACAGCTTGAAGGAGGGGCCTCCGCTGGGGCTGCACCTGGCGGCGGATCCGCGGAGCGTCCTCCAGATCCAGTCGTCGTCGGGGACCACCGGCAGTCCGTCGTACGTCGGTCTGACCCGCCGCGACATCGAGACCTGGTCCGAGATGGGGGCGCGGGTCTATTTCGCCAATGGCTTCCGTCCCGGCGACGTCTGCCTGCACGCGTTCAGCATGAGCAAGGGGTTCGTCGGCGGCGTGCCCGTGCTGCAGATCCTGCTGTCCATGGGGGTCGCCGATATCCCGGTTGGCGCGGACGCCGGCACCGAGCGGCTCCTGCGCGCGGCGTTTGACCAGCGACCCAACGCGCTGACGGGGACGCCGTACTTCCTCCTGTACCTGGGCGAGAAGGCCCGGGAAGTGGTTGGAGTGGACGCGAGAGACCTGTGGGTCCGGAAGATCTCGGTGGGCGGTGAGCCTGGCGGCGGGATTCCTTCGGTGCGACAGAAGATCGAAGAGCTGTGGAATGCCGACGTGCGGGAGATGTGCGGTGGGACCGACCTCGGCTGCACCTACTGGGCCGAGTGCGAAGACAAGAGCGGCATGCATTACCTCTGCCCCGATCTCATCCTGGTCGAGATCATCGATCCCGCGACCGGGGAGGTCCAGGAGGTCTGTCCCGGGCTCAAGGGGGAGCTCGTGTACACCGCCCTTGAGCGAGAAGCTTCGCCGCTTCTCCGGTTCCGGACCGGGGACCACGTCGAGGTGACCGGGACGGACTGCCGGTGCGGCCGGACCGGCTACAAGATCCGAGTCGTCGGCCGCACCGACGACATGCTGATCGTCAAGGGCGTGAACGTGTTCCCCACCGCGATCAAGGACGTCGTGGCGAGCTTCGAGCCGCGGACCACGGGGGCGATGAAGGTGGTCGTCGATTTCCCGGGGCACTCGACCCAGGGACCGCTGAAGGTCCGCGTGGAACACGGCGACTCGGTGAAGGGGGGCGAGCTGGCCACGCTGAAGGCGGACGTGGAGAAGAAGCTCCGGGACGCGCTGAGCTTCAGGCCGGAAGTCGAGCTGGTCCCGCCCGACACCTTCGAGAAGCCCGGGGTGCAGAAGGTCTCCCTGATCGAGAGAGTCCCGGTCGTCGGCGAGGGATAAGGAAGCGGGGATTCTCCTCGTGGTGGGCCGCGCTCCGCACGGTGGCGATCGCACCGGTGGGCGAGCACGAAATGGGAGGGCAAGGCAATGAGACATCGCATCTGTCGTAGCCGATGGGTCGCGGTCGCCTGTGGAAGCTGCGCGGGTGTCGCTCTCCTTCTCACGCTCTGGGCTCCGGGCGTGGTCGCGCAGACCAAGGTTCGGGTGACGGTCGGCGTGATTCCTACGTCCCAGGGGAACGGCCCTCAGCATTTCCATATGAAGAAGCAGGGGCTCTTCGAGAAGTATGCGCGGGAATTCGGGTACGAGCTGGAGGTCAAACAACTGATCTTTCAAACAGGCCCCCAGGTCACGGAAGGGATGGCCAAAGGAGACATCGATTTCGGGATTGCCGGCTACTTGCCGCTGGCGACGATCATCGCGTCCGACTTGCCCATCTTGCCGATCTCGAATGTCGAGGGCGCCGCGCACTGGATCCTGGTTCGACGGGGCTCCCCGATCAAGGACCTTGACGACCTGGTGAAACACAAGGCGAAGATCGCGACCGCGGTAGGCTCGACCAGCCATTACGTCCTCCTGGAGATGTTCCGGGTCCACTATGGCAAGTCCCCGGAGGAGATGGGCGTCACCGTGCTTCACATGCCGCCGTCGGAGGGCATTACCTTCCCGCAGGGGATTGACGCGATCCTTTACTGGGAAGCACTCCCATCGCTGGCAGAGATGAAGGTCGGTGCTGTACGGCTACTCGACGAGTACGGCCGGACCGGTTCCGCCCACCGGCTTGGCGCGGGAGTCAATCTGGCGGAGCGCTCGCCGGAGATCTGGAAAAAGAGCCCATACTGGCCCGAGAGCCTGGTGGCCTACCGGGTCTACCTGACGGTTCGAAAAGCGTTTGTGGAGAGGTATCCGAAGCTGTTCGTCGCCTTCCTCTTGGCCCATCAGGAGGCGGTTCACACCCTGAGCAAGGATTACCGCCTGGCCCATGAGCTCAACAAGGAGTACTGGCCGCTCCCGTTCGACAAGGTCGAGGCGTTCCTCAAGGTCAATTACATCTTGGGGCGGCGCGACTGGGTCTGGCTCACCGAAAGCGACTTCAAGCCTGTGGTGTGGGGCTCGTACTGGGCACACGCCAAGGGTTTGATTCGCCGACAGGTGACTTGGGACATGGTCCAGGAGTACCTCCGTCCGATTGCCGCGCTGACGAAGGAAGCCTATGACAAGGCTGGTGGCTATCCCTCGCTGGCGGTCATGACACGCGAGGCCCAAGTGGGGGACAAGCCGGTGCCCGATATCCGGGGCTACCCCATCTGGATGATGGATCGGTGGGAGAAAAGGCTGCCGGCCGAGGTGTATAAGTATGGGGGAAAGTGAGGGCGTAGTCTACCGGATCGGGCGCTTCCTGATTCTCCCGCTCCTGGCGGTCGCCGCCTGGTGGATCGTGAGCAAGGTGGGCGGATTCAATCCCGTCCTGTTTCCAGCTCCCGACGCTGTCGCATCGGCACTGTACAATCTCGGCGCCTCCGGCGCCCTGTGGGTCCATATCTCCACCAGTGTGAAGCGGGTCCTGGTCGGGTTCGGCCTGGCATCGGCGTTGGCGCTGCCGTTGGGCCTGCTGCTGGGTTTGTACCGTCCGCTGGAGGCATTTTGCGACGGTTTGCTGAGCGTCTTGCGCCCGATTCCGCCATTCGCGTGGATTCCACTTGCGATTCTGTGGTTCGGTATCGGGGATGGCTCGACGCAGTTCGTCGTCTTGTACGCGGCGTTCTGGCCGATCCTGTTGAACACGATCGCTGGCGTGCGCGACATCGACCGGAGCCTCCTCAAGGCGGCATCCTCCATAGGATCGCGAGGGCTATCTCTTTTTGTCCACGTGATTGTTCCGGGCAGCCTTCCGCTGGTTCTGACGGGTCTCCGCATCGGCCTGGGCATCGCCTGGATGTCGATTGTGGCCGCTGAACTGGTCGCCGCCCAGAGCGGGCTGGGCTTCATGATCATGTTCTACCGGTCCCTGTTCATAACGGAGAACGTCATTGTGGGGATGCTGGCCATCGGCGTCCTCGGATACCTCATGGACCGGCTGATGCGTGCCATCGAAAAACGTCTGATGCCGTGGCGACCTGGTCTGAAGGTATGAACGTGGCCTGCAAGATACAGGCCGTCGGAGTACGGAAGGAGTATGAAGTATCGCGCAAGGGAGGCGATCGAATCCTCGCGCTCGACGGGGTTGACCTTGAGGTCCACGCCGGCGAGTTTCTCGCGATTCTCGGTCCGAGCGGTTGCGGTAAGTCCACGTTCCTGAACATTGCGGCCGGGCTCGAACGGTCGTCGGCGGGCGAGATCCGGATCGACGGGCAGCACGTGGAGGGACCGGGCCCGGATCGGGCGATGTGCTTCCAGGATCATGTCCTGTTTCCGTGGAAAACGGTCTGGGAAAATGTCGAGTTCGGCCTTCGGGTGCGGGGGTTGGGGCGGAAGGAGCGAGCTGCCATCGTCGCCCACTACCTCGGTCTGGTCGGGCTGAGCAAGTTCGCCAACCAGTACCCGCACGAGCTCTCGGGGGGAATGCGCCAGCGATGCGCGCTGGCGCGTACCTTTGCGCTGGATGCGGCGACGCTGTTGATGGACGAGCCGTTCGCCTCCGTCGACGCGCAGACCAGAAACATCCTTCAGGAGGAGATTCTGAGGATCTGGGACCAGGGGGCTGGTCCGCGGAAGACGGTGGTATACGTCACGCACAGCATTGAGGAGGCGGTCTTCCTGGCCGACCGCGTTGCCGTCATGACAGCTCGACCAGGTCGGGTGCTCGGCGTCTTTGACGTGCCGTTGTATCGACCCCGAAATGATGAGACTCGGTCTGACTCGTTCTTCAGAGATCTGGTCGTTCACCTCTGGAAGGTGATCCGAGATCAGGTAGAGCGTATTTCCTGAGACCGCCATGGCGAGTCGCCTCCGCGACAAGGTCGCGCTGATCACGGGGTCGGGAGCGGGGATCGGGCGGGCGGCTGCCCTCCGCTTCGCCGCCGAGGGCGCCCGCGTCGTCGTCGCGGAGGTCGTGGTAGAGCGAGGGGAGGCGGTGGCGGAGGAGATCGCAGGGCAGGGGGGTGAGGCCGTCTTCGTCAAGACCGAGGTCGCCGACCCGGCCAGCGTCCGTGACGCCATCCGGCGTGTTGTAGAGACGTTCGGCCGCCTCAACATTCTCTATAACAACGCCGGCGGCTCGCGGCCGGAGGATGGTCTCGTCACCGAGGTGACGGAAGAGACGTGGTGGAAAACGCACAGCGTTGATCTGTTCGGGACGTTCGTAGTCTGCAAGTACGGCATTCCGGAGCTGATACGGGCCGGCGGTGGTGTCGTCGTCAACACCGCATCCTACATGGCGCTGGTGGGCAATCCCTTGATGGCGTACAGCGCCGCCAAGGGAGGTGTCATCTCGCTGACTCGCTGCATCGCCGCCGAGTATGGCCACCTCGGGATACGCGCGAATGTCATTTGTCCGTGCGCGGTGTTGACGGAGCGGCTCAGCCAGCGCCTCCAGACCGATCCTCGGATCCAGGCTCTTCCAGCACAGCATTTGCTCGGGTTGGCGGAACCAGCCGATATCGCCGGTCTTGCCTTGTTCCTCGCCTCCGATGAGGCCCGGCGCATTACTGGGGCCGTCATTGCCATCGACAGCGGCCTGACGGCGCGCTAGCTCCATGACGATGGATCCTGGCGGCGATCGGGCAACAATCCGGCAAGATCGTCGTTCGCCGTCGTGTCGACGTGCCGGGCGGCCTTGAGGAGCGGGGTATGACACCCATCGGATTCATCGGCCTGGGGAACATGGGTAAGCCCATGGCCAGGAACCTCCTCAAAGCGGGCTACCCCTTGGTGGTGTACGACGTGCGTCAAGGGCCAGTGGAGGAACTATCGGCCCTGGGGGCGGAGCGGGGCACGTCGCCGCGCGACGTGGCGGCGCGAACATCCATTGCTATCACCATGCTGCCTTCGGGCCGCGACGTGGAGGCGGTGGCGCTGGAAGACGGAGGGTTGAAGGAAGGGTTCAGGCCCGGCTCGGTCTACATCGACATGAGCACGGTGAGTCCAGCCACTGCCCGGAAGATTGCTCACGCGCTGGCGACCAAAGAGGTCGCGGTGCTGGACGCCCCGGTGAGCCGGGGACAGGAAGGCGCCGTCAAGGGCACCCTGAGCATCATGGTCGGCGGCGAGCGAGAGGTGTTCGAGCGGTGTCTGGACATCTTCAAGATCCTGGGCACGGACATCTTCTACTGCGGCGAGAGCGGGATGGGAGCGGTGCACAAGCTGGTGAACAACCTCATTCAGGGCACGATCACCGGCGCCGTGGCCGAGGGCCTCGTCCTCGGGGTCAAGGCGGGCGCGGATCTCGAGACGCTCATCGCGGTCCTGGCTGCCTCGTCCGCCAACAACTACGTTCTGCAGCATTTCTTCCCCGCGAAGGCGCTTCGCGGCGATTTCGCTCCCGGCGGGACGGTGGACATCTTGCAGAAGGACTTGGGACTGGCCGTGGCGCTGGGAAGCGAGCTGGGCGTCCCGATGCTGTTCGCGAGCTTGAGCCACCAGGTTTACAGCCTGCTCCATGGGCGGGCGCTTGGGGATCGGGACTTTACCGCCATCATCACCCTGCTGGAGGAGGCGGCTGGCGTAGAGGTAAGGCTCCGAACGGAGAGCGGCAGGCCGTCGCCGTGACGCCATCGTACGTCGACCTCAACTGCGACGTGGGTGAGAGCTTCGGCCCGTGGACGCTCGGCGCCGACGCCGCGGTCATGCCCTACATCACCTCGGCCAACATCGCATGCGGCTACCACGGAGGCGACCCGCGGATCATGCGCAAGAGCGTCGAACTGGCCCTCGCGCACCGGGTCGCGATCGGGGCCCACCCGGGTTTGCCCGATCGCACGGGGCTCGGCCACCGGACGATGGACGTGTCCGCCGGGGAGGTCAAGGATTACGTCTGCTACCAGGTCGGCGCGCTTCGCGAGTTCGTGCGCGTGGCCGGTGGCGACCTCCAGCACGTGCTGCCGCACGGCATGCTGTACCACATGATCGAGAAAGATGAATCGCTGGCGATGGCTGCGGTCGAAGCGGTGATCGAGTCGGGTGGGACGCAACTGATCCTGATGGCCTCGGCGTCGGGTGAATTCGCCTGCATCTGCCGGCGGAAGGGGGTGCGGGTGGCCTCTGAGGGCTTCGCGGACCGTGCGTATAACGTTGACGGCACGCTGGTTTCCCGGAAGCTCCCGGACTCGCTCATCACCGACCCGCAGCGAGCAGCGGACCGGGCCGTGAGAATGGCGATCGAGGGCAAGGTCCGGACGATCGACGGCGTCGACATCAACGTCTCGGTCCAGACCATCGGCTGCCATAGCGACACGCCTGGAGCCGAGAGAATCGTCCCCACGGTTCGCGAGGCGCTCGAGAAGGCCGGCCTGCAGGTCAGGCCACTCCGCGACTGGCTTCCGCGGGCGGGCGGGTGCCGCGAGTGAAGTTCGGGGTGAGCCTCCCGTCCTTTGCGTGGCCCGACCTGGCTCCCGCACACGCGCGCGGTTTGCGGCGCTTTGCCCAGGCCGCGGAGGAACGCGGGTTTGACACCCTGTGGGCGTCGGAGCATCTCCAGGTCGCGCCACTGATCTACAACGTCTCGTTCCTGTCTCCCCTTCCGGTGCTCGCCCATGTCGCGGGGTGCACCACGCGCATTCGGGTGGGAACAGCGGTTCTCCTGCTGCCGCTCCGGAACCCCGTCATCCTCGCCAAGGAGATTGCCACCCTGGATTTTCTGACGGAGGGGCGGTTCGTCCTGGGCGTCGGAGCCGGCTGGGACGAGAAGGAGTTCGAGCTGTGTGGTGTGCCACTGGGGGAGAGAGCAGGTCGCCTCGACGAGTGCCTGGCGATTCTGCGACGGCTCCTGACCGAAGAGGCGGTGACGTTCGAGGGGAAGTACTACCGGTTTCGGGACGTCACCATTCACCCCCGCCCGCGTCGATTCCCGGAATTGTGGGTGGGGGGAGGGTCGAAGGCGGCGGACCCGGCCGCCGCCGACAGGCCTCAGCTCGCGCGATCCGTGCTTCGACGGATCTGCCGTGAAGCGGATGTGTGGATCTCGCGGCCGGCCGTTCAACAGGAGCGCATCCTGTCCGACCTCGGGGAGATCCGGGCCGCCCTCCAGGCGGAGGGTCGTGGTCCGAGCGAGGTCGGGTTCGCGCATCTGAACTTCGTTCACGTGGTGGACACCACGCACCGCGAGAAGGCCCTGGCGGTCCAGCGCCCGCTCTTCGAGCGCCTCATGGGGACTCACCGGCCATTCGAACTGTTGCAGCAGTGCTACTTCGTGGGCACGCCGGACGACATCATGGAGCGGATTCGGCGGTTCCAGGAGGCGGGGCTGGAATACCTGGTGCTGACTCCACTGGTCGCCGACGTCGAGCAGCTGGACCTTTGGGTGTCGAAGATCACATCCAATGTCGTGAGCGGCAGAGGAAGCGGCACGGGATCGGGGGCAACGGCGACGGGTGGGGGGCGGGCCAGGGCGATGAGAGGTTCCGGGGGAAGGAGGGCGTCGGGATGACGCGGCGTGTCCGGACGGGGAGGGACGGCAAGTCGTCCGAGAGTTCCGCCTCTGAGCTCGGCGCCTATCTGTTCACCCTCGCGATCATCGCGGACACTCACCTGAACCAGGAAGAGTACGGCTCGACCTCCCCGTACGAGTGCAACAGGGTCGCGAACGGCCGCACGCGCCACGTCGTTCAGCAACTGAACCGGTTCCGGCCGCGGCTGGTCATTCATCTGGGAGACCTGGTTCATCCGGTTCCGGCGTTGCCGAGCTACGGACAGGCGGCACGGAACTTTCAGGAGCTCACGAAGGAGCTCCGGTGCAAGCTCTACCTGGTGCCCGGCAATCACGACGTCGGCGACAAGCCGGTGGCCTGGGCGCCCGCCGGCACCGTCAACGATGCCTACCTGGGGCTGTGGCGGCAGTACTTCAGCGACCACTACTACGCCTTCGACTTCCGCGGGCTGCACTTCGTCGTCCTCGACGCCCAGATCATCAACAGCGGCCTCGACTGCGAGGCCGAGCAGAGGCGGTGGCTTGAGGGCGAGCTCGCCACCCACGCGAACCAGCGGACGTTTCTCTGCCTGCACTATCCGCCGTACCTCACCGATCCCGAGGAGAGCGAGAGCTACGACAACCTGGGGGAGCCGGGACGCTCGTGGCTGCTGCGGCTGGTCGAGACGTACCGGCCAGAGGCGATGTTCTGCGGGCACGTCCACAACTTCTGGTACAACCGGCACGGGACGACGGAGTGCTACGTGCTCCCCTCCACCGCCTTCGTCCGGCATGACTACAGTGAGCTGTATCGCGCGGAGCCCGGCGATCCCGAGCACGGCCGCAACGACCTGCCCAAGCTCGGCTATTTCCTGGTGAGGATCTACGAGCGAGGCCACGTCTGCCACGTGGTGCGAACCTACGGCGCCACGGTAGAACCCGGCCAGACGCTGGCTCCGGGTGTGGAGGGGGTGCCGTCCCTCCACACCAAAGAGAATCACCGCGCGCCCCTGGGGCTGGATCTGCGCCAGCCGTGGGCGGAGATCGTCGAGATCCCTCCCAGTGGCGCCGTGGATGAGTTCGGGCGCAAGAAGGCGCGCAACGACTATCCGGTGATGGCCCTCTGGGAGATGGGGATCCGCAAGCTTCGCGTCCCCGTCCAGGACGTCGAGGACCTCCGGATCCGGGAGCGAATGCGCGTGCTCCGGAGCCTCGGGCACCAGTTCACCGTCTACACCTTCGGCGTGCCGGAGGGCCCGCGCCGCGACATCCTCGTCGAGCACCACGACGTCGTCGACGTCTGGGAGGTGGTGTGCGACTGGCCGGAAGTCCGGCGCACCGTGGAGGCGATCCGCGAGGTCAAGGCCAAGGCACCCCTGACGGCTTATCTGTCCAGGCTTCGGTCGAAGGACCACGCGCCGGCAGATGGCTCCCGCTACTACCACGCCATCGACCACGGGTTCCTGTCAACGGAGCGTGGCGTCATCGAAGGGCTCCTCCGCGCGGAAGACACGGCTTCGGTGATCGACGGGTTCGTCTGCCGCGTGGCGCGGCAGGCCTCCCCCTGGGTCGAGATTGCGGCGGCGGGCGCCATCGCCTCGGAGCTCCGCACGGGGTGCGCAGTTCATGTCCGGATGGCGTCCGGCAACCCCGCCGAGTCCTTCAAGGATGACCTGGACAACGCGAACCGGGTCGCCGAGGCGCTGGTGGCGGCCATGGCCCAGAGCGCGCCAGGTCAGCCGGGGGTGGACGTCTTCATCGACACGTTCGCGGACGTGGACCGTGGCTATTTCGTCAGGAACGGGCTCGTCGATCGCCGCTACAACCCGCGACTCGGTAGCCACGTGGTCCGCCATCTGTACGGGGCCCTGAGCGCGTCGCCCCACGCGCTGACCCCGGGCGAACTTCGAGGGGTGGGGTTCGGCCGCCTCTGCACCCTCGAGCGGTCGGAGGAGCTCCTGGCGCTGGTCATGCCGGAGCGCCAGATCTTGGTGGAGCGGGTGCCGGCCGGCAAGACCTTCCCCGGCACCGCCGGCACCGCGCGCCGGATCGATCTGGAGACGGGGCACGTCCAACACTGGCCGTGGCGGCGGAGCGGAGACGAGCTCGAGCTGACCCCCGGCATCGCCTGCGCAAGACCGACCCTGATTGCGTTCGCCCTCGGGGGCCGAGGATAAGCTGGTCTGGCGGGTGCCGGAGGGAGAGGGAGCCAGCCTTGACATCGAACGGGTTCGTGTGGGGTAATCGGGTGTCCCATGCACCAGCACCCTGCAGCCGATCTACCTCCACGCTCCCCACTGCGAGACCTGTCGAGGCCAGGCGGCGCCCAGAAGGAACCGTCGGCGCCCACCGGCTGGCGCGTCCTGCGTGTCGCCTCGGTGTGGAAGCGCTTCGGCCCCGCCGACGGCTCGGCGCCCTGGGTGCTGCGCGACGTCACCCTCGACTTCGAAGCCGGGAGCTTCACCTGCATCGTGGGGCCGAGCGGCTCGGGGAAGACGACCCTGCTGAACCTGCTGGCGGGCTTCGACGCCCCCACGCGGGGAGTCATCGCCCTCGACGACGTTGCCATCAGGGGGGCCGCGCGGGACCGCGCGGTGATCTTCCAGGACGTGTCGAACGCGTTGTTCCCGTGGCTGACCGCGGTCGAGAACGTCGAGTTCGGCCTGCGAATGCAGGCCCTGCCACGCCCGGTCTGCCGGGAGCGGGCGCTCTCCCACCTCGCCCTGGTCGGCCTCGACAGGGACTGCGAGAAGTTTCCGTACCAGCTCTCGGGCGGGATGAAGCAGCGAGTGCAGATCGCGCGCGCGCTGGCCAACGATCCGAGCATCCTGCTCATGGACGAGCCGTTCGTGGCCTTAGACGCCATTACGCGGCGCGACCTGCAGGAAGAGCTCGTCCGGGTCTGGGCGAAGACCCGCAAGACGGTCGTCTTCATCACCCACGACCTGATCGAGGCGTTGCTGCTGGGCACGCGGGTGGTCGTGATCGGCGCTGACGGCGCCATCCAGGGGGATTTCGCCGTTCCCCTCCCGACGCCCCGGAGCCCGTCGGATCTGGAGTTCATGCGGCTGTACGACGCCCTGCAAGGGATCCTCGAGACGGTGGTGCGCCGCGCCAAGCGCGGCGCGAAGGTGAACGACACGGATCGCTCGTCGGTTGAGACGTCACCCAAAAGGAGGAGGCCATGAGGATTGGACGATGGCACCTGGCGCTGTGGGCAGGCGTGCTGGCTGTGCTGCTGGCCTGGCCAGCGCCCATGACGGCGGATCATGGCAACACCGCGACCGCGTTCTCCGGACCTTTCCCGCACTTCGCGCCGCTGTTCGTGGCGGACGCCAAGGGCCTTTTCAAAAAGCACGGGCTGAACGTGACGGTCCGGCTCTTCGACAGCGGGGGTGCGGCGTCGTCGGCGTTCCGCGGCGGCCGGGCCGACTACCTGGCCGGCTGCGACTTCCCGACCATCAGCCTGCTCCAGGTGGAGGACGTGATCGTGCTGGCGCCCTACGAGCACGACTCGGAATCGATCATGATCTCGGCGCGCGAGGGCATCAAGAACCTCGCGGACGTCAAGGGCAAGAAGGTGGGGATCCCCCTCCGGAGCACGTCGGAGTTCTTCACGTTCCGGGCGCTCAAGGATGTCGGCCTGGGCCCGAAGGACGTCGAGGTCGTCAACCTCGGTCCGGCGGACATGCTCCCCGCCGTGGTGCGCGGCGACATCGACGTCGCGTCCTGGTGGCAGCCGTTCGGGTGGCGCGCGGAGGAGGCCTCGGCCGGCAAGGTGCGGACGCTCGTCACTGCCAAGGGGTACTACACGCTCTGGTGCCCGATGTCGGCGCGGAGGAAGTACGTCGAGGCGCATCCCAAGGAGACCGTCGCCTTCCTCAAGGCTCTCCACGAGGGGACCGAGTGGCTCAACCGCGCCTCGCTGGACGAGAGGACGGCCTTCGTGACCGAGTACGCCAAGAGCGACCCCAAGACGACCAGGCAGCTCATCTCGCTCCTGACGTACAGCATGGTCGAGACCCCCGAGTACCGGAAGAGCTTGAGGGAAATGGAGGAGTTCATGCTGAACGCGGGACTCGTCAAGAAGCGGATTGAGTGGGACAAAGTCCTGGGCTCGAAGTACCTCCGGGAAGTGGATCCGTCACTGGTGAAGTGACGGGTCCGCGATGGACCTGTTGGACGCAGCCCGCTGGCATCGCTGGCTCCGGCCCGTGGGGGCGGTGCTTCTCCCCCTGGCGAGCTGGGAGCTGGCGAGCCGCGCGGTCCTGAACACGGCGCTGATACCGCCGCCCACGGTCGTGGCGCTCGCCGCCTCCCAGATGCTGCAGAGCGGCGAGTTGTTCATCCACATCGGCATCAGCCTGCGGCGGATCTTCGTCGGCTTTGCCCTCGGCTCGGCCATCGGCATCGCCGTCGGCATGCTCTCCGCCTGGAGTCGGCTGGTCCAGGACCTCGTTCGGCCGCTCCTCGCGGTCTGCTCGGCCGTCCCGCCCATCGCCCTGATCCCGCTGGCGATGGCCTGGTTCGGAATCGACGAGACCGCCCGCCTGTTCCTCATCACGTATCTGGCGGCGGTGCTGATGGTCCCCAGCACCGTGAGCGGCGTCCGCAACGTCGCCGCCATCAGAATCCGGGCTGCGCGGTCTCTGGGGGCGCGGCCGTCCCAGATCTACCTCCGGGTGGTGCTTCCGGACGCCTTCCCCTTCATCCTGACGGGCCTCCGTGTGACCCTGGGCTTTTGCTTCATGGTGGTCGTTGCGGCCGAGATGATCGGGGCGAACTCGGGGGTGGGCTACCTGATCATGCAGTCGCGCTACTACGCGATGACCACCAAGATGTTCGTGGGCATCCTTCTCCTCGGCTTGATGGGTGTCGGCTTCGATGCCCTCTTCCGCCGGCTGGTCGCGGCCGGGCTGCCGCGCTTCGCCGTCGAGAAGCGGACAGGCTGATGGCCACTGATCTCTCCCCGGCGCGGCCCTCCGAGGGCCTCCAGCCGGCGACCGGGCGCGTGGCCGCGCGGCGTCTCTCGCTGACGAGTCCCGTCCGCCAGTCGGCCTCCGCGCTCCTGCTCCTCTTCCTCTGGCACGGGCTGAGCCGGTTCGTCTTCGAGCCGAGCATCCTCCCGTCGCCGGCTACGGTGCTCGGCCGCGCGGTGGATCTGACGCTCAGCGGCGACCTCCCCCGGCACATGGCCACGAGCCTGAGCAGGATCCTCGTGGGTTACGGTATCGGCGCCATCCTCGGCATCGCCGTCGGGTCGGTCATCGGCCGCTTCCGGCGAGTGGAGGAGCTGCTGACCCCGAGCCTGGGGTTCGTCCGGTCGATCCCGCCCATCGCCTTCGTCCCCTTCAGCATCATCCTCTTCGGCATCGGGGAGGCGTCCAAGTACGCGGTCGTCGTGTATCTCGTCTTCATCGTGCTCACGCTGCATGCCGCCGCCGGCGTCCGCGAGACCCCTCGCATCCGCATCCGGGCCGCCCAGGCTCTGGGCGCGAGCGGGACGGTGGTCCTGCTGAAGGTGGTCCTTCCCTCGGCGGTTCCCTTCATCCTCAACGGCCTTCGGGTGGGCTTGAGCCTCAGCTTCATGGCGGTGGTGTCGGCCGAGCTGATCGGCGCGCGCAGCGGCCTCGGCTACCTGATCATGGACTCCCAGACGATGTTCGAGACGGACAAGATGCTGGTGGGGATCCTGTGCCTGGGGATTCTCGGGGCGCTGATGGACCGGGGCGCCAGCCAGCTCATCAACCGGCTGCTGGGGCGGTTCGCCGTCCAGACAGGCTGACGGTGCCGCCGGCGAGGAGATCCTGCCCGACGCGGTCATGATGCCCGGCCGGAAGGGGCCGGCGGACAGACGAGGGGGGAGCATGCGGATCAAGTTCGGAACGTTTCACCTGATGGAGCGCCCGTTCTGGAAATCGGAGCCCCAGGTGATCCTGGAGCACCTCGAGCAGATGCGGTTGGTCGACGAGCTCGGCTTCGACGCCGTCTGGCTCACGGAGCACCACTTCTCTTCGGTCCCGTACGTCCCCGACGTGCCCGGCGAGTACGGCATCAGCACCTCGCCGTTCGCGCTCGCCTGTGCGGTGTCGCAGATCACGCGGCGCGTCAGGATCGGCACCGCGGTGAAGGTGCTGGCGCTGGAGCATCCGCTGCGCACGGCGGAGGACGCGGCGCTGGCCGACGTCCTGAGCCT
This sequence comes from Candidatus Rokuibacteriota bacterium, assembly GCA_016209425.1. Lineage (GTDB taxonomy): Bacteria > Methylomirabilota > Methylomirabilia > Rokubacteriales > CSP1-6 > JACQWA01. The sequence continues at coordinate 3,400 of JACQWA010000420.1, read as the reverse complement.
GGGCCGGCTCGATTTCGGGGTCGGCCTCGGCTACCGGAAGTACGAGTTCGAGGGATTCGGCGTGCCCATCGCGGAGAAGGTCGAGCGGTTCAAGGAAGCGCTCGAGATCGTCGTCGGCGCGTGGACCAACGAGGAGTTCTCGTACGCGGGCCGGTTCCACCAGATTCCCCGGCTCTCGCTGATGCCGAAGCCGTACCAGCGGCCGCATCCGCCCGTCTGGATCGCGAGCCGTCTCGGCACGCGGGAGGTCATCGACTTCACGGTGAAGAACCGGTACCAGCTCCTCTCGGCGTGGGCGCCCCCCGACGAGCTCCGGGCGACCTACACGATGTTCGAGCAGGCCCTCGCCGAGCAGGGCAGAGCGGGCCTTCCCTTCGACTTCCCGTGCATCCGCCACGTCTTCGTGGGCGAGACGGACGAGGCCGCGCGCCGGGACGGCGAAGAGGCCGTCGAGTACTACATGAAGTCCACGGTGCTGTTCCGCCCTATCGGCGCCCACGAGCGCGAGGAGATGATCTTCGGGAGCCCGGACACCTGCGTCGCCAAGATCGAACGGCTGCACCGGACCGCCGGCGTGAACTACATCCTGTGCTGGATGAACTTCGGAGGGATGCCGCAGGAGCGGGTGCTCCGCTCGCTCCGGCTCTTCGCTCACCAGGTGCTCCCGCGGTTCCGCTAGAGGTGCTGGGCCTCGGCGGCGCCCAGGCATGGTCTGCCCCCAGCGCGGTGAGCCGGCGGTGCGCGTCGCGATCCTGGGTGGGTATCTGATCGACGGGACGGGGAGGGATCCCGTCAGGGACTGCACCCTGCTCATCGAGGGCAAGCACATCGCGGGCGTCCTTCCCGGTGGCGACGCCCGCGGGCACTCCGCGTCGGCCGTGATCGACGCCGGCGGGCGGACCGTGATCCCCGGGCTCATCAACTGCCACGTCCACCTCGAAATGAACGCCGGCCCCTCGCCGCTGACCGACCTCGCGGACGAGCCGGCGGAGTCGAGCCTGGTCGGCGCTCGGGCGCGCGCGGCTGCGATGCTGCGCCGGGGCATCACGACGCTCAGGGATTGCGGCGCGCGGGGCTGGCAGGTGATCGGCTTGCGAGCCGCCATCGAACAAGGCCTCGCCCCCGGCCCGCGGATCCTCGCGTGCGGCCGGGCGCTCTGCGCTCGGGGCGGGCATGCGCAGGTGGTCTCGGAGCCCGTGAGCGGCGAGATCGAGGTGGCGGAGGCCGCGCGCAGGCAGCTCCGGGCGGGGACGGACTTCATCAAGGTGATGGCGACGGGCGGGTTCGGCAAGGACGGCGAGCAGCTCGACCACTGCGAGCTCGGCGTCGAGGAGCTCCGGGCGGCGGCCGAGGTGGCGCACGGCGCGGGGAAGAAGCTGGCGGTGCACGCCTACGGCAATCAGGGGATCCGGAACGCGATCGCGGGGGGCGCGGACACCGTCGAGCACGCCACGTTCATCGACGACGAGACACTCGCGCTCCTCAGGCGAAGCGGGACGTTCATCGTGCCGACCCTGACGAACACCTACCGTGTGGCGACGGAGGGAGCTCGTGGCGGCGTCGCGCCCTACATCTGCGAAACGGCGACCGCCGTGTGGCCCGCCATGCTTGGGAACGCGCGGCGGGCTCACCGGGCGGGCGTCCGGATGGCCGTCGGGACCGATGCGGGGTCTTGGCTGAACCCCCATACCGACATCGTGACGGAGCTCCGCCTTCGTATCGAAGCGGGGGTCGCGCCGCTCGAGGCGATCGCGATGGCGACCCTTCACAGTGCAGAGTGTCTGGGCATCGCGGGCATGGTCGGCACCCTGGAGCCCGGCAAGCTCGCCGACGTGGTGATCGTCGACGGCGATCCGCTGGAGGACGTCGGGGCTCTGGCGCGGGTCCACGCCGTGTTCAGGGAAGGTGCCGCCGTGCCTCCAGCCTGAGCGAAGGGCACGAACGATGAAGTACGCGGACCGCCGATGCCTGCTCCCGTGAACCCGGAGGAAAGGCAGGCGGTATGACGCGGATCGGATTCATCGGGCTGGGAACGATGGGGCGTCCCATGGCGACCAACCTGCTCAAGCGGGGCTTCCCCCTGGTCGTTCACGACATCGTCGCCGACAGGGTCGCCGAGCTGGCCACGGCGGGCGCCGAGGCGGCGCCGCGCCCCAGGGACCTCGCGCGTCAGGTGGACATCGTGATCACCATGGTGCCGGGCCCGCGGGAGGTCGAAGCCGTATTCCTCGGGCCGGACGGGATCGTCCACGGCGCTCGACCGGGCTCCCTCGCCATCGACATGAGCACCAGCGACCCCGCGCTCACACGCCGGGTGGCGAGCGCCCTGGGGGCCGTGGGGATCCGCATGCTCGACGCGCCGGTCGGGCGAAGTCCCGGCCACGCGGCGGCGGGCAAGCTGCTGATCATGGTGGGCGGATCGGCGGCGGACCTCGACGACGCACGCCCCGTCTTCGAGGCGCTGGGCGACACGATCGTGCACTGCGGCCCGATCGGTTGCGGAGAGACCATGAAGCTGGTCAACAACTATCTCTCGATGACCACGGCGGTCGCCACGGCCGAAGCGCTGGTCCTGGGCGTCAGAGCGGGGCTCCCGCTCGAGACGATGCTGCAGGTGCTGACCACGACGGCCGCGGCCAACGCGCACCTCACGAGCACCTTCCCCGCCCACGTGTTCCGGGGGAATTTCAGCCCCGGGTTCATGCTCGACCTGGCGCACAAGGACCTCGGCCTGGCGCTTGACCTGGGGGCGGCCCTCCAGGTGCCGCTCGCGCTGGGAGCCGTCGGCCGGGAGGTCTACGCGTTCGCCCGCGCGGCGGGAAAGGGCCGGATGGACCGGAGCGCCGTGGTCACCGTCTTCGAAGACCTGCTGGGTGTAACGGTGAGGCTGGGCGGCAAGGACTCGACCGCGGAGCGGTGACTCCGGCCCGAGCGCGCCTTGACGTGGCAGGCGGGGGGCTCGCCGAGGAGGCATTGATGAGCGGCACGGCGCCCGCGCTCTATCTCATGAACGGCGGCTGGGTTGCCCTCGAACGGAGCTTCCTCACCGCCGGCACAGGGGTGGGCCAGAGAGTTCTCGCGCCGATCCCCATGACGCTCGTCGACACCCGCGATGGGTACGTGCTCTTCGACACGGGCATGAACTGCAACGGGATCACCGACCCCGAGGGTACCTGGGGCCCGCGGGCCAAGACGATCCAGCCGCGGCTCGTTCCCGACGACGATATCCGCGTCCGCCTGCAGCAGCTCGGGATCGGCATCGACGAGATCCGGCTCGTGGTCAACTCGCACCTCCACTGGGATCACTGCGGGGGCAATCGGCTGTTCGGGCACTGTCCGATCGTCGTGCAGAGAGCGGAGCTCGCCTTCGCGCGCGAGCCGTCCGGGCCGGTCGCAGGCG